>CAZRCS010000043.1:0-12436 GCA_964598645.1 uncultured bacterium
ATCCACCATTCACCAGTTCGAATCTGGTCGCCGCCTCCACCTTTCTCAGGTACTTCCTCCTGACCGTCTCTCTGTCCATGGTCATTGCCGGGTATCTCCTCGGTGATCCTTCAGCGATCCTCACCAAAGCCGTGAATATCTGCCTGGAATGCATAGGAATAGGCTGAAAAACCAAGGCCTGCTCAGGAAGACCGTGCAGTTCGGTGCGCTTCTGGCAACCAATCTGCATCTCACGGGCTGGGTGAATGGAACCATATACACCGGGGCTTCAAAGGCAGCCATGATCCCGGGACTCCACTGCTACAGCTGTCCTTCCAGTGTTCTTGCATGCCCGGTGGGGAGCCTTCAGTCCATTCTTGCCGCCCCTGATTTCTGGGGAATGCTGGCAACGGGAAGGCCTGACGCACTTATAGTCATCGCCGTTCTGGGATTTATCTCTTTTGTGGGGCTTTTAGCCGGCAGATTCGCCTGCGGATGGCTCTGTCCATTTGGACTTCTCCAGGAGCTTCTCTATAAAATACCTTTGCCGAAACTGCGCTTTCAGGATTCGCTGCGACCTGCAAAGTATGCCCTGCTGTTCATACTGGTACTTGCACTGCCGGCATTTTTAAGGCCGTTCGCCGGAGGTACAGGGGATCCCTGGTTCTGCAAGATAGTCTGTCCCGCGGGAACATCCCTTGCAGGGTGGCCCCTTGTATCTTCCTCGCCTGAATCCTATCAGCTGGGCTTCCTCTTCTGGTGGAAAACATCCATTGCCATTCTTGTACTTCTCTGGGCCGTAACCGTTGAAAGACCGTTCTGCAGGGCTCTCTGCCCTCTGGGCGCTGCCTGGGGTCTTCTGGGAAAAGTATCCGTTTTCAGAATGAAGGTATCGGATTCCTGCGTCAGCTGCGGAAAGTGCACATCGGTCTGTCCCATGGGCATATCGATTTATAAAACTCCTGATACTGCAGAGTGTATCCGCTGCGGAAAGTGCGCAGAAGTCTGTCCGGTTAAAGCCATTTCCCATGGCACAGGGAGAAACAGGTGAGACGGCACCTCTGGATACCCCTGGTGATCATTTTACTGGTACCGGTTCCCGTGGTTCTTCTTTCACATGGGATTACAACCGGTTCCGGGGTAAACGGCGAGCTGTTCTCGGGTCTTTCTTCCCTCGACAGCATACTCGCCGAGGCCGGAGGAAAACCTGTTTTACTGAATTTCTGGGCAACCTGGTGCGGCCCATGTGTCAGAGAACTTCCCGAAATTGAGGAGGTTTCTCGTGAGTTTGGAGAAGAAGCGGTGTTTCTGGCGGTTGATATTGGTGACCCGGACATTCAGACCCTGAAGTCATTCAGAGATAACAATCCAGTTGCTATCACCGTAATTTGGCTGGATCCGGCTGAAGCTGATCTGCTGGCCCTTCGGTATTCCCTTCCAGACGTGCTTCCCATCACCCTTGTGCTTGACGGGAACGGAGAGGAAGCCGCACGTGCAGTTGGTGCAAGGAACAAAGAGTGGTTTGAAGCTGCGGTTGCCGGGGCTTCAACCGGAGAGGTCTTCCAGGATGATTCTTCCGGCGAAGTGCACGTTTATGTTGTTGGGCCAGGGGAAGACCCTCTGGTCTCAGAACTGATCGAGGCTGCCGTTGAAATAGCCGGAGAGGAGGGATTTGACCTCCTTGATCCCACCATACCGGCAGATTCCTCTTCCATGGAGCAGCTGTATCTTCCCATGTCCGGCTGGCCCTATGCCCAGCTATGCGTAAACGGCGCCTGCCGACCCCCGGTTTCTTCCGCCGGAGAGCTTCTTCAGGCCCACAGGGAAATGCAGTAGTTGAATTCGCCTGCAGTTTCAGTAGTTCTGCCCTTCAAGGATTCTGCCCCATACCTGCTTCGCTCTCTTCAGTCACTTGCGGATCAGAGTTTCACCGATTTTGAAGTAGTAATGGTGGATAACGGTTCCTCCGATGCATCTGCTTCAATTGCTGCTGATTTCGCATCCGCCGATTCCAGATTCAGGTACCATACCGCTTCCGGCTCCCTGGTTAATGCACTTAACTGCGGGCTGGAAACCGCAAGGGGGAATTGGATAGCAAGATTCGACAGCGATGACATCTGCCACCGAGATAGGCTGTGGCTGCAGTTGAAGGCTGCCACAGAGCATGGCGAGAAAACGGTGGTTTCCTGCAGGGTCAGAAGTTTCCCCGCATCTGAGGTTTCTTCGGGGTACAGGTCCTACGAGAGCTGGATCAACTCTTCCACCGAACCGGCTGAGATCGAGAGGAATCTCTTCGTGGAAAGCCCGGTCCCTCATCCTACGGCTTTTTACAGCAGAAGGGCGGTACTTCATGCTGGGGGATACAGGGAATTGGGGCTTCCCGAGGACTACGAGCTATGGCTGCGTCTGTGGAGCTCAGGTTTTTCCTTCTACAGGGTTCCAAGGGTACTTCTTGCCTGGAGGGAAAGGAAAAACAGACTCAGCCGCGTTTCACCTGAGTATTCCCTTAGCGCCTTCTACAGGCTGAAAGCAATGTATCTGAAACATGTTCCCTGTCTCAGGGGTAAAAGGGTATACGTTGCGGGAACCGGGCAGTGCGCAAGAAGGCTTTCTGGTTGTCTTCTGAAGGAAGGCTTCGAGATTGAAGCCTTTCTTTCGCCTGAAACCTCCGTGCACAGAAAAACACTGCGGGGAATACCCGTCGCCAGTATTGAAGACTGGGTACCCCACCAGAAGGGAATTCCGATTCTAGGGGCATCCAGGGAACCTGGAGCCAGGGAGAAGATAAAGGAGTATCTCGAAAGTATTGGGTTGGAGAACATGAGGGATTATGTTCTCTGCTCGTGACATTGATAATACATTTACCTATTCTTGATGTGTTGGCAAACGGCTACCGATCTCATACAGGAGGGCAATCGTGAAAATCAAAGAGGAAATGAAAGACGGCGTAAAGGTTATAAGGCTGCACGGAAAGGTTATCAGCGGTCCCGATCTCATGGAACTGAAAACCGTTTTCCAGACCGCCGTTAACAACGAAACCGGAAACGTTCTCCTTGACCTTGGCGGAGTAAGCTGGATGGACAGTTCTGGGCTTGGTGTTCTGGTCAGCGGACACACCTCCATCTCCAGGATCGGAGGAAAGATGGCGATCCTCAACGCCACAAAGAAGATTCATGAACTTTTCATCATAACTAAACTAATCACCATCTTCGAAACTTATACCGATGAGAATGAAGCCATCGAAAGTTTAAAGGACTGATCTTGCTTAAAGGAGTAGTACTTACCGTTCCCAGCGACGAGAATATCCTTGAAACCATTCAGGTTTTCATAGAGAAGATCGGCCTCACAGCAGGCGTCAGTGAAGACGACGTGACAAGCCTGTCAATCGCCGTGATGGAGATTGTCAAGAACGGAATGGAACACGGTAACGGCGGAGATCCGCGGAAAACCGTGACCATTTCCATAGACGCTTTTCCCGGGCGTCTTCAATTCCATGTGGACGATTGCGGCAGCTGGCAGCCCGACGCCGAACTGGGGCATAAGCCCGGTGAGGGCGAAGAGCTTATAAGTTCCAGAGGCAGGGGTGTTCTTATCGCACGGAATTTAGCCAGGTGGCTCGACTACGGTCTGGGTCCCCAGGGGCAAACACGAGCCACACTTATCTGGCCTCTTAACTGACGGAGTTCAGATGCCTGACAGTTTTGATCTGCTGGTATGGGCGGATTCCGATGTGCTTCCAGCAGGAGACGATTCGGTAATATTTTCCGAGACCGGCAAGCTGCGTCCTCCTGACTGGGCAGGTGAAACCCTTCAGGTCTTCCAGTACGGGAATTCGACTCCTGATGCTGCGCTGATAGCCATGGGTACCTCGCCCTCTGCCGAAGCCAGGTCTCTGTTCTTTTACCTTTTCAGGACAGGTGTTCCAGTGGGAGCTCTTGTGGCCGGTAATCCCTCTTTTTCAGAACCGATATTTTCCAAACTTCAGGAATGGGGAAGATGCTGGACTTACGGTGACAAGAACAGCCTGCTTACAATGGTTCACAACTCTGTTCAGGAATGGGTTCGGGGTATTACCAGAAGTCTGACTTCCTATCCGTCAGGCGAGGAATTGATACGTTCATGGAACGGCGTTGCCGGAGATTCAGTGGACAGGGAAAGTCTTCTCCGGGCTTCGACCATCTTCCGGGACCGGGGTTTCGTATGTCTCTCAGGTTCTCTTGGCGCAGGTAAAACCACACTGGCTCGTCTGCTTCTTATGGAAGCCTCTGACGAGGGGCTGGTGCCCATGGAGCTCATAGAAGACAATCTGGTTGCCGGTAATGTTGAGAGGAAACTCAGGGGACCCGAGGACTGCGCGCTCCTTTTTGATATAGACCTTATAAGACGACAGACTGAAATGTATCCGCTGCATCTTTTTCACTCAGTCTTCACCATAATACTCCGTGCAACAGATGCAAGGCGAAGAGTGGTTCTTTCATCGTCAGATCCCAGGATATCAGGCCTGTTTTCCCTCTTTGGAGACGCTCATGTGGTTCTGCCTTCTCCAGAGAAGAACAGACAATGGAGAATAGACCAGGGCGAGAGGGCCCTGGCCTCCTTCAAGGAC
This sequence comes from uncultured bacterium, assembly GCA_964598645.1. Lineage (GTDB taxonomy): Bacteria > Fermentibacterota > Fermentibacteria > Fermentibacterales > JCC-6 > Sabulitectum. The sequence continues at coordinate 4,586 of CAZRCS010000043.1, forward strand.
CTTGATCTGTTCTCGAAGGCTGAGCTGATTCTGCTCTCACTTTTCGAACCGATAGTTCCCGAAACCGTTTTCAAGAGTTCACTTTTCGAGATATGGACCAGGCTTCACTTCCTTCTCAGGGAAACCTTCCCCTCAGATGAAATTTTGGGGGGGATGTACGCCAAGACAAGGGCAGCACAGGGACAGGCTCCTTTCAGAAGACTGAACATAAACGGCAAGGTTCACCTCTCCAGCGGAGATACCCTTATACTGAGTGCCGTGGACCGAGGGTTGGCAGAACTCTCAGGGGGAGGAAGTCCCCTGATAAGGGTTGTAATGGAAACACTGCTGAACAGCCGCAATCCCCAGCAGCGTAAAGCAGGTTACAGTATTGCGCACATGTACAGGCACCTGTCTTCATCCGAGAAGTCAAGACTTCTTTTCACCGCCTCCAGTGAAACCAGACTTGAGAACCTTACGGATTTTTTCAGCATGCTTCTCTCAGACAAAGAAGCCTTTGACCGGGCTGCTGAAGGGCTTTGCAGGCATACACTGGAATCTGGAACAGTGGATGCCAGGAGAGCTCTGGCAGTAGCTCTGGGAAATCCCTGGCTTCGCCAGGATCATTATTTCCGGGATCTGGTGGAGGCGGCGGCAACCGATGAAGACGACCTGGTAAGAGGCTACCTGCTTCGGAGCATAGATATGTGGGGCATGGCCGGTGATCCCGGCGGATTCGTAGACAGATTCATCGAAGATGACTCCACCACTGTACGTTCATTCATGCTTTTCCTGCTGGGAAGAAGATTCCCCAGGCTAACAGAAAGGGAAATGGGAGTGGTGAACGACACGCTGGCCTCAGGGAACAACAATGAACTTGTGTCTCTGGTCAGAGGTCTCATGAACAGGCAGCTGGGTGAGTTCGGCGAGGAATCCTGCGACCTCCTCTGGCTTCTTATGCAGAGGCTTCCAGACGGAGGAAGGGGAATCGTAGCCTTTACGATCGGGGCCAGAATACGTTTTTTCGACCCCACCATCAGGGAAGCCCTTTTTTCCAATGTATCAGAGAACGATATAAGGACCGTAGCCCAGTGTATGCTCATGAACTATGAGGACCTTTTCCCTTCGGAAAAAGCCATTCTCTGGAAGCTCATAGCCGAGAAGATGCCCCAGAGCAACATGATGGCTGCGATGGTTCTGCCTTACATAAGAATTCTGGAACCCGAGGAACAGAAGAAACTGCTTTTCATTACCCTTTCATCCGAGGGATACGGAGGTAGAGAGGCACTTTCCCAGCTTCTTGCCGGCGGCAGGGAGGATCTGGCAGCCACCACTCTGGAGGTTGTCCGTGATCTTATGGAAAGCGGTTCGGTTGAAGAGAGGTCAAGGCTCCCATGGCTGCTTCTCTGGAACATATCGTCATTCAGCAAAGAAGCTGATGGTTACCTTGACAGGCTTTCGGAGGATACGGATCCCGTTGTAAGAAAATCCCTCGCCTTCGGTATAAGGCGTCTGGGATTAAGCGGGGAAAGGGAGAGCAGTCTTCTCGAGAAGCTTGCCCATGATGGTGAAAGGTCTGTGAGGGCTGCGGCAGGGGAGGCTCTTGCTGAATTTGCTTCTCCGGAAGAACTGCAGAAGGGAATAATCAGGGAGCTCGCAGGTGATCCGGATCCCTTTGTCAGGGTCAGTGTTCTCCGTGGCTTGAAAAATGCGGTAAAACCGGGATCTGACGTGAAAGCGCTTTTCTGCATAGAGCTTCTTTCTGATCCTGAGCCCTCGGTGAGACTGAGAGCGGTGGCTTCCCTGGCCGATCTAGATCACATACCGGAGACACCGGGGCTTACCGAGAAACTCACCGGGCTTCTCCAGGACAGATCCGAGGAGGTTAGGATCGCCGCTGTTAACCTGGTTACCGGACACCCTTCGGTGACCTCGTCCAGAGAACTCAGAGAGAAGCTTCCTGACCTTTACCTGGGAAGACTTTCCGGAGGTGATTCCCTGGCGGAGGAGCTGAATACAGCAAGAAGAATTCAGACCGGTCTGCTTCCAAAGGAAGCCCCGAGGTACGAGAATTACGATATTGCAGTTTACTACAGCTCAGCAATGGAAGTCGGGGGGGACTATTACGATTTTTTCACCCTCCCGGACGGAAACATGGGATTTGCAATAGCAGATGTTGCCGGGAAGGGAATTCCTGCTGCCCTGACCATGGCAGGGATGAAGGGTACCCTTGGAGCCAGCGTTAAAAGCATTTTCGACATCTCTCAGATAATGAAAAGAGTTAATTCTGAGCTGACGGTAGGCGGAGAGGTATCAAGCCTGGTGGGGCTCTTCTACGGGGTTCTCGATACAAGAAGCGGGGTTATGACCTACTGTAATGCCGGGCACAATCCTCCTCTTCTCATTTCCAGGTCCGGGGAAGTGGAAACCCTTGAAGAGGGTGGACTGCTCATGGGGGTAACAAAAGACGCTGAATACACCTTCGGGGTTAAGCAGAGCCACTCAGGGGACGTTCTGGTTCTTTATACAGACGGAATTACTGAGACCATGGATGACGAAGACCGTGAATTCGACGTTTCCGGATTGACCGAAACCGTTCTTCGACAGAGGGACCTCAATGCCGAACAGATAGTATCCAGGATTCTAAGGGCTGTCAATGACCATTCAGGGGGAGCCGCCCAGGCGGATGACAGAACCCTTATGGTCATAAAGCACAGGTAGGGGGGAACAGTGAACTCAAGCCCGGTGTTCATCCTTTCAGACTTTGGTACAAATGATACCTATGCGGCTCAGATGAAAGCTTCAGTGCTCTCATTTGCCGGATATGGGACACCTGTTGTGGATCTTACCAACCGGGTAGGCAGGGGGAACGTTCTTCAGGGTGCTTATCATCTGAGAGCCTCCCTTCCGCATCTTCCCAGAGGTTCAGTTATCCTTGCAGTAGTCGATCCCGGAGTGGGCAGTTCAAGGGGAGGTCTTGCGGCAGTCTGGGACGGCAGGTTCGTGGTTGCCCCGGACAACGGTCTGATCTCACTTCTTCCCCCTCCGATCTCTTTCCGGAAGCTTCCTCCTCCTGATGATACAGCTTCGAAAACATTTCATGGAAGAGACTGGTTTGCACCCTGCGCTGCAAGATTGGCCGTAGATCCAGGTTGGACAGAGTTCCTGGAACCTCTGAAAGATCCTGTGAGGCTTCTTGCCTGTGAGCCGGTTTTCACAGAAGCTACCGTGGCAGTCACCGTTCTCCATACTGACAGTTTCGGAAACTGCATACTGGGGCTGGACTCAGATTGCGGCCTTCATGTGAATAAAGTTACTGCACATATGGGAGACTTCACCTGTAAAAAAGTGAATTACTACGGTGAAGCCCAGGGAGATGAACTTCTAATTCTTAGCGGAAGTCAGGGCTTTATGGAACTGGCGGTCAAGGACGGTTCTGCCGCTGAACTTATGGGGCTTGAGCCGGGTATGCGCATTGAACTTACAACCGGAGAGAAGTGAAACAATGAAACACATAGGACTGCTGCTTCATTTCTATCAGCCTCCCACACAGGATCCGGAGATCGTCAAACGGATAGATGAAGAGTGTTACAGGCCTTTGACAGAACTGCTCAGAGAAGCAGGAGAAGGCGTTACCATAAATATGAACCTGTCTCTCACCGAACAGTTGAGTGAACTTGCACCGGAAACCCTGCAGACTTTCTCGGCGCTCAGGAGGTGTTCCTTCACAGCAAGCGGAGCCTATCATCCGATCTTCCCGCTGATCCCGGAAAGGGAAGTGGAAAGACAGATTTTTCTGAATGACCTTGGGAACAGAAAACTCATCGGAAAGGCTTTCAATCCATGCGGAGTCTTTCCTCCGGAAATGGCACTGAATACCGCAACCGTGGAAAAATTTGGGGCCCTCGGTTACAAGTGGACCATAACCGACGATGTTCCCTGGGTGTTTGCGAAAAGGGAAGTGCCATCCAGTTGGATACCATCGGTAAACGGAACCGGTGTTTTCCTGAGAAGTAATTACTGGTCGAACAAGATTTCCTTTCACGGAATCGATGGTTCCGAAATGGCTGAAAACCTGGTCAGGGACCTGTACCAGTGGACCGGCAGAGAGGATTCCTACGTTGTAATTGCCATGGACGGTGAAACCTTCGGCCACCACCGGAAAGATGCTATAGATTCCTTTCTGATGCCTTTTCTGGAAGAAATCTCGCTTTTGGAGAACATCAGGATATCCACACTGGACGAGATACTGGAAGCATTTCCCCTTAAGGAGGTGGATCTTCTCAGCGGAAGCTGGTCCACCACTGCAGAAGACCTTAAGCACGGGGAACCGTTTCCCCTGTGGAACCACTCGGAAAGTTCGAACCATTCGAATTACTGGAATCTTCTGAATTTCGTACTGGAGAACTACAGGGCAGAGAGGGCAGAAGGGGTTGCCGAAGCGGTGGACAAAATGTTATACTCGTGCCCTCTGTGGTGGGCCTCGCCGGGCCGTGAGTCATTTACTCAGGTTCGCAGGGGTATACTGATGATATTGGAAGCCGCCCTGGCGGGTATTCCCAGGGGAGAGCTGCTTGACAGGGTCATGGAGCTTGCCGGCAGAATTCCGGCTATGGCGGGAAGGGATAAATAATGCCTAAGAAAGAAAGAACTTTTGCAGCTAAGCTTGCACACGAAACCCGTGCGGTTCGCAAGGAAGTGTGTCCGGTCTGCGGTCAGGAAAAAACAGCCGTGGTTTACATTGCATCCCTCACCGGGGCAAAAGACACATGGAGACCCCAGAGAAGACGGGTAAAGATTTGTGACTGCAACAGAAAAGAGATTTACGGCTAAACAGCCGGAAACATCACTTCAAGGGGTTCTGTTCCTCACAGCCGGATACGGCACCAGGGCAGAACCCCTTTCATTTGCAAGACCGAAATGCCTTCTTCCATGGAAGAACGGCACCCTGCTTGGAAGTCTGATCAGCCAGTTCACGGTTCTGGAACCGGAAGTCATGGCGTTCAACGCTTCCAGGTGTCCTGAACTTATCCTGGAAGAGGCTTCCAGATACTGGAAGGGGGAAACCAGGCTTATCTTCGAAGAAAGGCCCCTTGGAGTATGCGGTACTCTTGCGACGAACAGTGATTTGCTCAGGGGAACCTGGGCTGTATGCAACACCGACTTCGTCATGAATGTTCCTGCTGCAGCTATGGTAAGTGATCACACCGCTTCAGGAGCAGGGTGGACCGTTCTTACATGCGATCTTCCCGCCGGCGGAGGATACAGAGCCCTTGTGGTTGAAGGCAGGGAGAGGCATTATGCAGGAGTCAGTATCATTTCGTCAGAAGTGGCCCGTGCGGCTTCTTCCAGACAGATAAGCGAAGGCTTCTTTACCACCCTGAGAAAGACCTGCGAGGAAAGGGGAATCCACATCCGGGAGTATTACCACGGGAACAGGTGGCTGGATATGGGAGAGACAGAGCTTTTTCGGAAGAACACGCTGCTCGAAGGTTCTTTTGTACACCCTTCAGCCAGTGTAAGCAGGGGAGCTTCACTTGAGGGCTTTTACAGTGTGGGTCCTTATTGTATTATTAACGATGGTGCGGTGGTGAGAAATTCCGTGCTTCTTGAGGGATCTGAGGTTTTAAAAGGCCGGAAGGCCGTGGATACGGTTCTGCCCTGGTTTAGCAAAGGAGCCCCGGTTGACTGACAGAATGGAAGATCTGGCCCGATGGGTCAGGGGCAGTTTCGGCAAGCTGGAGGACATTACTCCCATTGCCGGTGATGCATCGGACAGAGAGTTTTACCGCATTACGTGCAGCGGGGTAACTTTCATAGTGATGGACAGTTCCAGAACTCCTCTCTGGCCATGGCTGGATATACATAATCTTCTCCGGGGGCTGGACTTCCCGGTACCCGAGGTCGTTCTCAGTGATGAAACCCGCGGATACGTGATTCAGGAAGATCTTGGGGATGTCCGTCTCTGTGACGTGGAAGACCGTGATGAGTACACCGAACACCTTCATGACGCACTGGCCCTTCTCAAGAAGTTTCACCGTGATCTGACTCCGGTTAAGGCAAGCGGGTCTATTGCCGGCAGAAGGTATTTTACAACCAGTTTCTTCATGGCGGAGCTTGAGCATACACTGGAACACCTGTTTTTCAGGCTGCTCCGTGTTCCCGTTGATGAGCTCATGGAAACCCAGAGGCTCATGAGGGTGCTCTGCGAGAAAGCAATGGGTTCAGCCAGCAGTGTGTTTACCCACAGAGATTTTCATTCAGCGAATCTTATGATCAAAAACGGAGGGGTTTACATGGTAGACTGGCAGGATGCCAGACAGGGCCCTCCCTGTTACGACCTTGCAAGTCTTCTGCGCGACAGCTACTACGACTGCGGAGACCAGTGGAAAAACACTGCACAGGCATTCATTCTCGGAGTCAACGGTGCAAACCTTTTCGAGTTCGTCTTCGCCGCGCTGCAGAGGAATCTGAAAGCCCTTGGAACATTTGCCTTCCAGTTCAGGGCCAACGGCAGCGACAGATATCTGAAGTACATACCGCAAACCCTCAGGTACCTCCAGGAATATCCTGCCGTATGCCCCGCCGTAGGGGCAATCGTGGAGAACGTTCTAGGCATCATCGACAATCATACCGGCGAGATCGACCTGAGGGACTTCAGGAGTTCCGATTCCCCGGTAAAGATCAACATTTAAGGAACACATTCAATGAAAAGAATCCTAACCGGTGACCGTCCAACCGGCCCTCTGCATCTTGGGCATTACGTGGGTTCACTCAGAAACAGAGTGAAGCTTCAGAATCAGTACGACACATTCATAATAGTAGCAGACGTACAGGCTCTAACCACCCACTGGGAAACTCCTGAGCTTCTCAGGGAGAATGTCAGAGAGGTGGCAATAGATAATATCGCAGTGGGTCTGGACCCGGAAAAAGCAAGCATATTCGTTCAGAGCATGGTGCCCCAGATAGCCGAGCTGACGGTTTTGTTCGGGCTGTACACAACGGTAAGCCGCCTTCGCCACAATCCCACAATCAAAACCGAGGCAAAACAGTACGGTTTTACCGACATGACCTACGGATTTCTCGGTTACCCGGTGAGTCAGGCTGCGGACATTTTGTTCTGCAGGGCGGATCTGGTGCCAGTTGGAGAAGATCAGCTTCCCCATGTTGAGGTGACAAGGTTCGTGGCCAGAAGGTTCAACGAGCTGTACGGAGATGTTTTTCCCGAACCGGATGCACTGGTGAGTGAAGTGTCCCGCCTTGTGGGTCTGGACGGCGGAGCCAAAATGAGCAAATCCCTGGGCAACGCCATCTATCTGAAGGATGAACCTGCGGAAATCGGTAAAAAGGTCATGAGCGCCGTGACGGATCCCGCAAGAATAAGAAAAGACGATCCGGGACATCCTGAGATATGCACCATATTCTCGTATCACAAAGCCTTTAACGAAGCTGAAGTTCCCGAGATCGAAGAATCATGCAGAAAGGGAACCATCGGCTGTGTGGCATGCAAGAAAAACCTTGCCGCTAAACTGGAAGAGGTTCTCGCCCCTGTAAGGGAAAGAAGAAAACAATTCGAGGCCCCCGGAGTAATCGACGAGATACTCAGGGCTGGAACCGAAAGGGCCGTTCGTGCAGGAGCTGAGACCATGCAGATGGTCAGGGAAGCCATGCAGATCGATTACTGGAAGGAAGGCTGACGTATGCTCTCTCTATACAACACCCTCTCCAGGAAAAAGGAAGAGTTCACTCCCCTGAATCCGCCATTCGTGGGGATGTACGCCTGCGGTCCCACGGTTTACAGCCATAGTCATCTCGGTCACGGGAAAAGCTATGTGAGTCTCGATGTTCTTGTGAGGTATCTCCGGTATCTCG
>CAZRCS010000044.1:0-3553 GCA_964598645.1 uncultured bacterium
CTGCCAGATACTGAGCAGCTCCTGTTTTCTGCATTGCGATTCCAAGGGGTATGAGACCTGCAATAAGAAACACCACCTTCCATTCAATGGAGTGATAAAATTCATCCATTTTTATCACTCCCAGAAGAACCATTGCCAAAGCTCCTGAGAAAAGTGACATGGATATGGGAAAGCCCGAGATGGTCAGGATGATTGCTCCCAGGAAGCAGGCGACGGCTTTCCAGGCTTTCCCTGTATCCTGCTTCTCCACTTCGAAGGGAGTTATCACGATAAAATCACTGCTCTCCCTGAGTGCGGAAAGGTTCTCCCACATACCATGCACGATGAGAGTATCTCCCGTTTTTATCTTCCTGTCGGAGAAATCGCCCTGCACCTGAGTATCCCCTGAGAAAAACACAACCGGTTCCACGGCAAAGCGCTTTCTGAGAGAGAAATCCCGTATTGTGCCGCCAACAAGCACCGAGCGGGGGGGAACAAGTACCTCGGCGAACCCGGCTGATCCCGGATCGCTCAGCTGCTCAAAGGAATTGAGCTCATTATGAAAGACCAGCCCGTAGTCCCCTGCGAATTTTCCGATGTCTTCAATGTTTCCCAGAAGCGCTATCTCCTGGCCATCGGCGAAACTTGTTTTACGCCAGGGGGCATATTCCATTTCTCCTGTATGCGATACAGCCAGAATGTGAAGGCCATACCTGCTCCAAAGACCTGACGCCTCGGGTGTCTGGCCCACCAGAGGGCTGTCTGAAGGAATTGCATATCTGTGAATGGTACCGGGCAGACGCCATGTATCGATGAGTATTTTCTGTTCCGACGGTTTTTCCGCCCCGGCATCTTTACCGGGGAGAACCCATTTCCCCAGAAGAAGGAAGTAGACGATCCCAAGTCCCAGAAGAACAAGCCCCACAGGGGTTACGCTGAACAAACCGTATGGTTCGAGATCAGAGCTTCTGAGCAGGTCATTGAGCAGTATCAGAGGGCCCGATGCAACCATGGTGAGCGTTCCACCGAGGATCGCCGCAAAACCCAGGGGCATGATAAGTCTGGACGCGGGAATTTTCTCTCTTTTCGATATGGACAGAACAGCCGGAAGGAACAGAGCCGCTGCCCCGACATTCTGCATGAAGGCGGATAATACACCCACAGACAGAGAAACCAGACCCACAATCTTTCTCATGCTTTTTCCGGCAATGCTGATGACAAGCCTGGAGAAAGAGTTCATTACGCCTGTTCTGGCAATGCCGGTTCCCATGACCATAACTGCTATCATGGCAATCACTGCATTACTGGAAAAACCTGAGAGTGTTTCAGAAGGGGTGAGTATTCCGGTCCAGCCCAGGGCAAGCATACAGAGTACGGCAACAAGATCGATCCGAAAGACTTCCAGAACAAGAAGTGCGATGGTAACAAGCATTATTACAAGCACGGTAAGTACCTCTGGGCTCACGATACCTCCAGCCAAAATTGCTGTTAATTTCCTGCAGACAATATAGACTGTCATATACCCGGGAACCAGAAGTGAATTCCGGAAAAAAGAAATCCCCCGCTTTTAACGGGGGATTTCCATTCTCTGGTGGGAATCTGTTAGACTATTCCCTGTGCCATCATTGCATCGGCAACCTTGCGGAAACCAGCAGCGTTTGCACCCAGGACATAGTTGCCCGGGTCTCCGTAGGTCTCTGCGGCTTCAAAGGCCTGCCTGTGAATGGCTATCATGATGTTGTGGAGTCTCTTGTCCACTTCTTCGCGGGTCCAGCTTGAGAATATGGCGTTCTGTGCCATCTCAAGACCTGATGTTGCAACTCCGCCTGCATTTGCGGCTTTGCCTGGACCGTAGAGAACCTTGTTGTCAAGGAAGATGTTCACACCATCTGGTGTTGTGGGCATATTCGCACCCTCGGAAACAAGGAATACTCCATTGTTAACCAGGTTCTGCGCGTCTTTGCCGTTGATCTCGTTCTGTGTTGCGCTGGGGAACGCGCAGTCGGCCTTGTGATTCCAGAGGGGGTTGTAATCAAGGTTGGCGTCCACAGGAGTGTACACTGCGTTGGGATACTTGTCTGCGTACTCCTTGATCCTTCCTCTGCGCACGTTCTTGAGATCCATTATGAAGTCGAGCTTCTCGGCGAAGATACCCTCTTCATCATAGATGTAACCGCTGGAATCGGAGAGCGTGATAACCTTGCCGCCCAGCTGATTGATCTTCTCGGTGGTGTACTGGGCAACGTTTCCGCTTCCAGATACAAGACAGGTCTTGCCGTGATAGCTGTCACCTCTGGTCTTCAGCATTTCCTCGCCGAAGTAGACGGAGCCGTAACCTGTGGCTTCAGGTCTGATAAGGCTTCCGCCGTACTGCAGACCTTTGCCTGTAAGAACACCGCTCCACTCGGTCTTCAGTCTCTTGTACTGTCCGAAGAGGAAACCTATTTCCCTGCCGCCAACACCGATGTCTCCTGCTGGAACGTCAGCCGAGGGGCCTATGTGACGGAAAAGCTCAGTCATGAAGCTCTGGCAGAAGCGCATCACTTCATTGTCGGACTTGCCCTTGGGGTCGAAGTCGGATCCGCCCTTTCCGCCGCCCATGGGGATGGTTGTAAGAGCGTTCTTGAACACCTGCTCGAAGGCAAGGAACTTGAGGATGCCGAGGTTCACCGAAGGGTGGAAACGGAGCCCGCCCTTGTAGGGTCCTATGGCGCTGTTCATCTGGACACGGAAACCGCGGTTGACCTGCACTTCGCCGTTGTCCTTCACCCACGGTACCCGGAACATGATAACGCGCTCGGGCTCTACTAATCTCTCTGGAATTTTGGCGCTTCTGTACTCAGGGTGCTTGTCAAGCACTACCTCAAGAGATTCAAGAACCTCCTGTACGGCCTGATGGAATTCAGGCTGGGCGGGATCCTTCTGTACGACTTTCTGGTAGAGTTCTTCCAGCATTTTCACTCTCCTTTTCCGTGGATGGATTGACAAACAGGTAGCCCGTTTTCGCACGATTTTTCATACGAAGCTAGTAGACTACTGCCATATCTGATTGCTGTCAATACTTTTCTAGGAAGCTACAAAAACCGCTTGACCGGCTCTTCATTCAAGGGGCATAATAGTATTCCTTAACGGTACTTGTCCCCTGAGATGAAAGACATGGAGGAACCTCGGTGAACTCTGACAATGGAAAAAGCCTTAAACTTCACATGATGGAATCCACCTATCGTAACCTCAGCCGGAAAAAAATACAGAACATCATGCTTCTGTGCAGCCTGTACGACTACTACACAGTTGAAGAGGACGGCATGCTTGAGGACATCCTTCATGATTCCTGTTCAGCAGGTCAGGGTGCACAGGTGCCTTCCTTCCATCAGATACCTGATTCCAGAACAGCCCTGGGGCTGATCGGTGATGCTTCCCAGGTGAAATTCGATCTTGTCATCTGTTTGTCCACAGGTGACGAGCTGTCATTCAGAGAGTTTACGGAAAAGGTGAAACTGCTGCGGCCGGATTTGCCCGTGGCGGTGCTCACACACAACACCGAAGAACTGCGAAAGGTCAGCAACCGTGATCC
>CAZRCS010000044.1:3653-6110 GCA_964598645.1 uncultured bacterium
ATCCGCCACAAGGATCAGGCTGAAAGCCAGAGCCAGAACAAGAATTCTCCTTGCAACGAATCTCGAAGAGGCAGATGCCGCTTTGAAGAACTACGGTAAATCAATGGTGGGAATAGTTACAGACATGCGATTTCACATGAACGGCAGTCATTCTCAAGATGCCGGCAGAGAACTGATCCGAAGGGTGAAGGAACTGGATCTTAACATTCCCCTCATTCTGCAGACCAGTGAACAGGACGGAAAGAAAATCGCGGAAGAACTGGGAACCGGGTACATTGACAAGAATTCAGAAACCCTGATAGCAGACCTTGGCCGTGCCTTCCGAAACCATATGGAGTTCGGCGATTTGAAATTTACAGATGGGAACGGCGAAACAATAAGGACCGTATCCAACATCGTGGAACTTGGAACGGCGCTGGACAAGCTTCCGGAAGATGTGATAACGAGCTGCTGGGAGTCAGGCCGGATGAAAAGGTGGATAAAGATACAGACCGAGCTTGAGCTTTACAGGTTCATGGATGAAGCCACCGAATCCGGACTTTCAGCCGGTGCACTTCTGCAGGGTTACAGGAATTGGAAAGCTGAACAGCGCAGGGGCTATGTAACCCCCTACAGCAGATCCTTCCATGATGACAAGCTCATGTTCAGCAGACTGGGGAGCGGATCCATGGGGGGCAAGGGCCGGGGTCTTGCCTTCATCGACAGAATGCTGGCCGCCAACCTGGAAAAGGACAGATTCAAGAAGGTGGACCTATCCGTTCCCAATACCGTGACCATTACAACGACTTTCTTCGATGAATTCATTAAAAGAAACGACCTTCACGGTTTCGCAATAGAGTGCGACGACGACGACAGAATTCACAGGGCTTTCCAGAAGGCATCTCTGCCGGCTACGATCCTGGGAGACCTGAGAGATTACGTTAAATCCGTAACCACACCAATAGCAGTTCGTTCATCCAGTCTCCTGGAAGACGCCATGTATCAGCCCTTCGCCGGGATTTACGCCACCAAGATGCTGCCGAACAACTCGAAGGACCTGGACGTGAGGTTCAAGCATCTTGTAAGTGCCGTAAAGTTCGTTTACGCATCCACCTTCATGAAATCCGCAAAGTCATACATCAGGGCCACCAACCACAGGGTCGAGGAAGAGAAAATGGCGGTTCTGCTTCAGAAGGTGGAGGGCAGGCAGCACAGGAACCTCTTCTACCCCCACTTTGCCGGAGTCGGCCGTTCCTACGATTTCTACCCGGCGGGCTCAGCCAGGCCTGAGGATGGCGTGATCAATGTGGCCCTGGGCCTGGGAAAGGCCATTGTGGATGGAGGAATGTCATTAAGGTTCACACCGAAATACCCCAGGGTACTCCCTCAGTTCGGAACCATGAAAGACATGATGGACAACTCCCAGAAGAGATTCTTCGCAGTGGAAATGGATCACTCCAAATGGGGTTCGAGAATGGAAGAGGACCAGTACATAACGGATCACGGCCTTGAAACCTCAGAAGAAGACGGCACCCTGGAGTACCTGGGATCCACCTACGACGCATACAGCGAAGGGGTGATGGACGGCATCACAAGACCCGGCCCCAGGGTGATAAGTTTTGCCCACATATTGAAAAACGGCGTCTTCCCGCTGCCGCAGATAAGTGACTACCTTCTGAAGATGGGCGAACAGGCCATGGGCTGCCCGGTGGAAATAGAATTTGCCGTTACACTGGGAGAGAAACGTCCCCTGCCCGGCCGGTTCAGCCTTCTGCAGATAAGACCCATGGTGGTCAGCCATGACCTTGTGGATGTAAACCCTGAAAGCTTCCAGAAAGAAAAGCTTCTGTGCATCACGGAAACCGCCCTGGGCAATGGAACGATCCAGTCCATCAGGGATGTGGTCTATGTGAAACCGGAAGTGTTCAACGCCGCAAAAACACCTGAGATAGTGAAACAGGTGGAAGCCATCAACAGAAAGCTGTTCGAGGCGGAGAGACCCTTTATACTCATAGGCCCCGGCCGGTGGGGCTCATCTGACCCATGGCTGGGCATTCCTGTTACATGGAGCCAGATATCAGGGGCAAAAGTGATCGTAGAGGCAAGCCAGCCGAACATGAACATCGATCCCTCCCAGGGATCACACTTCTTCCAGAACATGACATCACTGGGAGTGGTCTATTTCACCGTTCCCCACAACCGCTCCGGTTCGATGATCAACTGGGACCTGCTCAGCTGCCTGGTACCGGAAGAGGAAACCGAACATGTACGCCACGTAAGGCTGGCTGAAGAGGTAAAGGTAATGGTAGACGGCAGAACTGGAATTGGAGCCATGATAACCGGTTAGAAGTACCTGGCAAGCTTCGCGTAAACGGTGAACACAGGATCGGATTCGCCCTCCTGCACCTCACCTGCAAGAAAGTGGAACCAGCTTCCCGGAGAGTATTCCCAGCTGTAGAGCAGGTTTGCCCAGGTATT
>CAZRCS010000044.1:6210-12157 GCA_964598645.1 uncultured bacterium
ACCGGTTTGATCCTTAGGCCAAGGGAGTAGCTGCCGGTTTCAGAGTCCAGATATGCGTTTCTGTCCACACTGATCCAACCGGCGAGAGCTCTCCTGTAGTCAGTGGAGGAAGAGATGCCGCCGGAGAAACCGCTGGGATACCACCGTCCCTCAGGCCCCTCGTACCTGTCGAACCATCTGTCCATGTAATCGACCCAGACATTAAGATCATACCTGTCCACGGTAACGCCACCGCCGGAGACGGTGACACCGCTGCCTGCGTTCCTTCCGGAAAGATCCAGTGAATAATATGGGTTTACATCGAACCATAACTGATCGATGACACTTGAATTCGCTTCACAGGAAACACTTGAATAGGCGGACCACATCTCGCTGCCGCTCCCGGTGTAATACCCCATTGTTCCCTGATTGAAATCCTCCCCGCGTCTCACGTATCTGAAATTCAATTCGAACCCTTCGGGAAAGTAGCCGGCATCCATTCTTACCGCGGAGTTATCGGAAACATCTTCTTCTCTGTTCCATGTAACACCCAGGCAGCCCTGGAACTGGAAGTCCTCAAGAAAGGTTTTCATACCCCTCAGGGAGGCTGACCTGGAGTAATCTCCCCGGAATGCTTCCCCTGAAAAAGAATCAACGGATGTACCGGACAGTTTCAGCCAGTTCCCTCCGCTGAATTCATGAAGGGCAGAACCGGCAAGCCATGAAGAGGCAGGTTCCAGAAGAAGAGTGTCTTCATCCCATACTTCATCCGTCATCACTTCAAGAAAGCCGTACCTGGTTCCTCCGCTGGTGCCGGTGATCTTTGCGCCGCCCAGGATCTGGATCAGCTCTCCATTTGAAGCCACTGAACCGATGTTCCTGGAATAAAACATGTTGAAGGGCATATCGAATACCTCTGCGCCCTCCATGAAAAACGGTCTTTTTTCATTCAGCCATGGATCCCAGTGGGAAGTGCTGCTCTGATCCGCATCGGACTCCACCTGGCCGAAATCCGGGAAAACGCTGAGATCGAGAACCGTCTGCATGTTAAGTGACATCTTCATGTCTGCCCCTGCACTGCCCCAGGGATCGGCATGTTCCCCGGAACTCATCTGAAGCCTTCCCGCGGCAAAGGGTCTGAACTCGATGGTTCTGTTCGAAGGAAGACCTGAAAGACCTGAAAGCTCTCCAAAGCAGGAGACGTCCGTATCTCCCTGCTCCTTCATGCGATATAGATAACCTGCCTCATTGCTATGGGAAATTACCCTTCCAATATTGATTCCCCAGCTCTGAACCTCTTCCGATGAGTAGCGCAGTGCGGAGAAGGGAATATCTATCTCCGCAGTCCACCCGGAATCACATTCAGACACGGAAGAACTCCAGACCGCATCCCAGTTGGAGTCGTCACCGTAAATTTCCGTACGCCTGGAATCAAGCTGGGTTCCGTCAACGGATACTGTAAAAACGAAACAGTTTGCATCGTCATCGAAGGTATCGAGATAGATGTATATCTTGTCCACCGGGGCGTCTTCGTCACGGGCGCATACCTGATGATTGATCCTGGAAGGATCCGGGTCATGCATGAAACATCCGAAACTTATCGAATCATCGTCATAGACTATGCTGATGCTTGTGGGCAGGGTCATTGGAGTATCGCACACCGGTCTGAAAGAGGTGAAGTACTCACAGCTGACCTGGGGATCATGCCAGCATTGTTCGTTCAGAACACCGTCCACGATCACAGAGTTCTCGGTTCTCTCTGCGAAAATACCAAGCAGGGCAATTGCGGGAATAAGTTCAAGCATGGCTGTACTATTCCCGCAATCTTCATTTTGTCAAGCTAATATCTGTCCTGGTATCTATCGTGTTCCCATGGAGGAATGACCTATATGTAGCTGTCCCTCTCCCGTCCCGCCTTTTGTTCAGTATGAATTTCTCGATGAAATTCATGCGGTATGAACCGACTCTTCAACCCATTCTGCGAACATCAGCCTTCCAGGTTGCTTTTCGCATCAGGTGCAATCTCGAAAAAGCACTCTATCTTTCCGCAGGGGTACTCAGAACAGCTTCCGCAGTTGGGAATGTTCCTTGGAACCGCACACTTTCTTATCTCGCATCCATGCTCACAGTAGTGAAACTTCACTCCATCACCGGTGCAGCCAGTGCAGTTGATGCTTTCCGGAGGAATATCCGCTTCGTACAGCCTGGACCATTCTTCAGAGGTTTTTCTTCTGAGGTCATTGTCGTCGATAAGGGTAGCTGTCCTGGCTGGACATGCTCCACAATCGAGTCCGCAATATGCGATCATCTTCATTCTATTCCCCTTCAGTGTTATAATGAAACTGCAGGAAGAAACTACAATCGGTTCTTCCTGCAGTCCACCGGAAGCTTATGGATCAGAAAAGTGTTTTCAACTCTCCCCAGCTGGTTCCGCAGAGTTCATCGTACTCTGCAAGAACCGCTATGAAGTAATTTCTTCCATCAGACCACGGTTCCCATACAACGAAATCATCACTGTAGAAACTGTGGGGTTCCGGCTCTTCTGAATTATCCATCAGAATCGAGGGCCAGCCTCCCGCACTCATTTCAGTATTCAGAATTACCCAGAAGTCAGCTGGAACCTCTATTGGAGGATCATAGTAGACATAAACTGGAGTCATATTGAGAGCCGTTATTGATTGCTGATCAAGCTGATAAGCGGGTCCTGAGCTGTCGCCTCCCCAGATTTCCGCATAGACGTCGGCAGTGTCCCAGGGCTGACTGGCACTGTGATAGAACCAGAGTTCAACTTCCGAAACAAACCCGTTTGTTACACCGGGGTAAAAGTCTTCCAGGTTAAACCACGTTCCTCTGTAGGTTCCTCCCCAGCTTAACCATCCGGGTGTCCCATTGCAGTATGTAAGCCACTCCCAATCCATTTCTCCTTCAACCCACTCAGTATCCACAGGGACATTATGCAAAACAGCATTTGAAGCAACAGCCAGTATAAGTAAGCTTGTAAAGACCATTTTTCAACCTCCATAGCTATTGAAAACAGTTTTTTATCTTTCCCCAGGATATCTGGCTCAAAGATTCAGTATCGTTTCCCACGGAAATGAAGAACTCCCCTTGATCGAAGGGCTCCCAGACAAGGAAATCATCTGAGTAGTAACTCTGACCATCCGGGTCTGCATCGGCAAGAATGTTTACAGGCTCATTGGAATCAACCAAGCACCAGAAGTCCGGTCCTGTAAGAACAGGAAAACTGAACCAGACTTCAGAACCGGCCAACTCTCCCTGTGCCAATAACTCAGATGGTCCAGAGCCACCACCACTCCAGATTCCCACAAATACCGGAGCAGTCGAGGAGTAAATAACCACCTCTGCCCACTCAACGGTGAACTCCTCAGCTCCTGGAATGAAGTCCTCGAGATGGAACCAGGTTCCCCTTGATGCACCTCCGTTAAAGATCCATTCTGGTGATGATCCATGATAGGAAAGCTCACATCCTGCAAGGGCTAAAGCGCAAATGCCCGAAAGCAGTGCAATTGCCGTTTTCATAATTCTTCCTCCTTTCTCATAACCCCCTTATGTGGTTCCGAAAAAGAAAAGCAATTGCCTTGCCAGCCTCTTATATGGCTGCAGCACAGAGCCATACAAAGCATTGTCAATATCACGGCAAAATACTATGGGTATTTTTTCCCTAGTTACTGTGATATTTTCCCTATATCAACCATATCGATTCGCCAACCATTGCTGGCTAATTTGTATTTTCCTATATTGCATTAAGATAGGAGACATGATGAGAAATGTTATAATGAAGAATATTTCCCGAAGAAGCATTGAAGATCATGGCTACTCTCATCTTGTGTTCACCGATGAAACCGGATGCACCAGATTGGGAAGGATACTTCCCTTTCCAGTAGACACCCGCTTCCTGAAAAGCATCTGGAAGTCTCTATCAGCAGCCGATGGCATACTGGTTCCTGATGCGGTGACGATCCTTCAGGACGGAACGGGTTGTATCTCCATAAGCCTGGAAGAGCATTCACCTGCCGCAGGCTGTTATTCTCTCAGGGAGATGACAGCTCCCCTCAGGGATTTAAGCGGTTTGAAGCTGCATCATCTCTCCATAGACGGCAACTCGTATGTTGAAGACAATGAAAAAAACCTTAAGCTCATATTCTGGGGAGATGGCTTGCTCCGGTTTCACCCTTCTGCTTCGCCGGAAGTAAAAGCAGGAGGTTTTCCTGGCATTGTCTCCGATCTGTTCATGGTTTCGGAGGTGGCACTGAAAAAAAGATGGCTGAAGGATGAGAAAGATATAAAGAACGCCAGAGAACTTGTTAGCGGGAGCTACCCCGAAAGGTGCAGGGTGGCCAGTCAGCTGGAATTTACCTGCCGGGAACCCCAGGGGATTTTTCAGGGAGAGGAGTATTTCAACTTCTTCGTACTGGAAGGTGGAGACTGGAGAGATCGCGACATGGAAATAAATTCCCTCCTGGCAGAGGCTACAGCCAGAGGTTGGGCATGCAGGGCTCTGAGGAAGGCGGCTGGGGAAACCGGAAGACCACTTCCAGATATTCCTCCAGGTACTGTAACAACTTCCCCTGAAGAGCTTCTGAAAAATGCCTTCCATAATCGCCCCGGCATAGAGAAACTGCTTATCATCAGTGAACTGTCAGAAAAACAGGAAGATCTGATCTCTCTTCTTAACAGACTTCGAAAAGTAATTCCCTCCGGTCTTCACCTCCTTGTCACAACAGCTGGGGATTCGCTCTTCCCTGAGGAACCGCACAAGGTATTGGATGGAGCTGTTGCAGCAGCACTTGATCTTCCACTGGATTCAATTGGTGAATCCTGGAACTTTTGCTGCACCGGACCGTCATGGTACGGCCCCAGATGCAGGACGGACTCCCTACTGGTGGAAGCTATACAAAAACCCTGGTTCAGTGATGAAACCCTTTTCAGAGAAGGTGCATGGCTGAGAACCGCTTCGATCAGAGGAGAAGACTTCCTCTCTGAAAAAGCAGAAAGCCTTTTAAGACTGGGAAGATTCCAGGAAGCTCTGAACTTATTACCAAATAGTGACATAGAACTGAGAGCCGAAATACTGATGGGGCTGGGAGATTACCGGCAAGCCTCGAACATCCTCACCGATGGCTCCGACCCGCTTCCCCGTGCCAGGGCACTTAGGGGTACCGGCAAAATAAAAGAAGCCCTGGAATTGTTGAAAAACACCGGCAGATCAGAACATCTCTCTGAACTGGCTGAACTTTATGACCTGTGCGGATACCCATCAGCTGGGCTGCAACCCCTTCTTGAAGGATTGAAGCACGCCGGAGGGATTGAAAGGGTAGACATTCTCTGTGCCCTCAGAAATCTCGAGATGAGGATCGGGCTCTACTCAGATGCCCTTACTCATTCTGAAATGGCAGTGGATCTTGCCTTCGAGAATTCAGGCATCTCCCAACTGGTCAACGCTCTTCAGGCCAGGGGTCGAACCCTGTTGGTCCTGGGAAAATGGAAAGAAGCCGCTACGGACTTCGAGACCGCAGTTCATATACACGATGAGAATGCTCTTCTGTCCAAACGGCCTCCACATATAGACCTTTTCGATATACAGCTCAGGATGGGGCGGATAACCCAGGCAGAGAGCACAATGGAGGTACTTGAGAGGATATTGCTTGACGGCAGCATACCGTCTGAACAGATGCTTCTTATGCTGAAAGCCAATATGGGAACCCTTCTAGGAGACGGCAAAGAGGGTATACCAACAGCTCTCCGAGCGGAGGAGCTTGCTTCCTCACACGGGATGGAGCTCTATAGCGGTATCAGTACTCTTTATGCAGGAAAGCTGTATCTCCAGGCAGACATGAAAGAAAGGGGTATTTCCCTTCTCTGGAAAGCCCGTACGAAAGGTCACATGCTGGGAGACCGTCATCTGGAATTCCTTGCGGATATCGAACTTTTTCTTGCACAGGCTGGA
>CAZRCS010000045.1:0-12100 GCA_964598645.1 uncultured bacterium
GCGTATTTCTCCCTGGCCATAATGGGTTTCAACCTCATTCCGCTTCCAGTACTTGATGGCGGTCAGTTCCTTTTCATTCTCTTCGAGGGGGTGAGGGGTAAACCGGCATCTCCCAAAGTGATTCAAACGGCACAGCAGATAGGAATTTTCGTACTGCTGATTCTGTTTGCTGCGGTTATCTTTCGGGACGTATCCAGGGTGGTTACCAGGGTTCGTTAAAGGAGCTGCATCTGCTGTTCTTCATTCTGCCTTTGTATTAAGATCTGTTCAAGCTTAGAGGCCGAATCAGCAGCAGCTCTGAAGAACACGGGCCACAGTTCAAAATGCCTATTTGAAATGGCTTCCAGTTCAATCAGCATTTCTTCACTGGGTGGTGGAGACCAGCCGGAGGAATCCGGAAGGTATGCAAGATTTCTGGCAAGCATTCCCGCCGCGGTGGATATCAACTCTGTTTCCACAGGGGTGAAAACCGGCTCCGGTTCTCCACCGCAGGAAAGGGCTGCCAGAATCAGAAGAAAAGCAATACGTCTCATTTTCATGGATGTAATATGCAAATTCCTCTCTGTTCGGGCACATTCCCGGCTCACATTGGTATAATAGGATATTGGGAGGTCTGTTTTACAGAGAAGGGTGTGCCTTGAGGTATTTCATTCTGCTACCGCTGATGGTTTCCGCTGCCCTCTATGCAACGGAATATGGACGCAACAAAATTACCGGAACCGACCAGGAGTGGTGGGTAATACACTCCCCGCACTTTGACGTCTACTTTGAAGAAGGAACTGAAAACGTTGCAGAGAGCACCGCTGTTATTGCAGAGAGAGAAGTAAGGCTTCTCAGCGATACCTTCGACTACCTGCCGTCGGAACCTATTCCCGTGATCGTTTACCGTTCTCCTGCCAGGTTCAGACAGACCACACTTCTTCCAGATGATCTCGGTGAGGGGGTTGGCGGATTCACCGAGTATTACAAGGGACGGATAGCCGTGCCCTTCGAAGGAATCTGGAGCGACTACAGGCATGTTCTTGCCCACGAACTGAACCATGCCTACATCTACGACATGATGTACCGCAGGGAACTTACGGACATAATACGTTCACGGGCACCGCTCTGGGTAATGGAAGGTCTGGCCGAGTACACATCCATAGGCTGGGATACTGCAAGCGAGGTTGAGTTCCGTGACATGGTGATCAGTAACTCCATTGCCACTGTAGGACAACTTAACAGAAGGCAGGACTACCTTGTTTACAGGGAAGGTCAGGCAATTTATCACTTCATGGAGGAGCGGTACGGCAGAGACAGATACCTTGAGTTCGTCAGGCATATGCGTAGCCGCGAGGGAATAGAAGGCGCCATGAGTGCCGCTTTCGACATGACGGTGGCACAGTTCAGCGAAAGGTTCATACAGTGGGCAAGAGAAACCTACTGGGCTGAAGTGGCAGAGGGAGAAAGCCCGTCGGACATCGGAACCCCCATCATGAGGGGAGAAGGGCCAAGGGCCGAGAGGCTGATTCTAGCAGGTCCTGTTATTTCACCAGACGGATCCGCCGTGGCCGGTTGTGAGTATCACCACGCCAGATTCTCAGGTGTTGTGCGCTCCGCCGTGAACGGAGATGAGATAAACAGATTGGTTCAGGGAGGGGGTATTTTCGAGGAAAGTGTTTCCCCCATGTACAGAAGTATTTGCTTCTCTCCGGGTTCTGATTCGGTGGCAGTCGCATTTCATCGTCAGGTCAGTGACGGGCTTAAGATATCAGCCCTGGATGGTGATCCTGTCGAGCTTCCTCTGGATTTCGAACTCATCAGAGACCCTGTCTGGAATCCCTCCGGGGGCCAGATAGCCTTCAGCGCTCTGCAGGAGGGAAACCTGGACATCTGGCTTTGGGATAACCGGGAGAGAAGCCTCTCCCGCTTGAGTGACAATGACCAGGGAGAGTTCGATCTGTGGTGGGGCAAAAGTGGGATCTGGTGCGTCTCTGAAAAACCCGACGAAGGGCTTCGCTCCCTGCAGCTCTGGCAGACCGACGGTTCCGTGGAAATCATTCACACTTGTTCAGAGGATCTTTCCTCTCCCATTGAAACCCCTGAAGGGCTTCTGTTCATCTCTTCAGAGCACGGGCAGCCTGACTTTTTTCTCTTTACCAGCGACACCATTCCCCCTGTGAGGCTTACCGATCTGTATATGTCTCCTGACTATCCAAGCTGGGCTGATTCATCTGAGGTTGGACTTTTCCAGTCCAACGATTGGTCGGGACCGGGGCTCTTCGTAGCAAGGGATCTTACGGAAAGACGAGTGAACCTTCCTGACTCGGTTCACGTCTGTTCCGACGTTTCAGCACGTTCAAACGCAGCAGACCCTCTCTCATCAGGTTTTGAGACAGGCAACTGGAGGCTGGGTCCTTACCAGCCGAAATTCACACTGGACCTGGTAAGTGCCAATGCCGGTTTCGACAGCTATTCAGGTCTTACTGGAAATTCCTATTTCATATTCAGTGATGTTCTCTCGCAGCACAAGATGGGGGTTCTGGCTAATTTCAGCGGTCAGGTGAACGATATGGACCTGGCGGTCTTCTACAGTAACCTTGCCAATAGAATACAAACCGGCGGAGCAGTTTACCGTTTTGCTTCCCGGTACGTGTTTGAAGATATCCTTGGAAACAGAGACTATGTCCGGGACATTAATCTCGGAGCCAATTTAGGTTTTCAATATCCCTTTTCCAAGGCTCTCAGAACAGGGCTTTCAGCGAGCTACCAGAGGGTTTCCAGGGAGGGTCTCTGGTCTAATGACATGCTCTTCAGGGAAAATATTTTTTCTCTAGGAGCCAGCCTTGTGTATGACAATGCTCTTTGGGGTGCAGTCGGTCCCAGGGTGGGGAACAGAATGAGCCTTAATTTCGATTTCGCCCCGGGTCTGTGGGACAATTCACAGTACTTCACCGGTATGTTCGATCTGAGGAACTATACCTGGGTCTCATCCGAGGTTACACTTGCTTCCAGGCTTGCCGGAGGTATCAGTTTCGGCGAAGACAAGCAGAGATTCTTCCTTGGCGGGGCTCTTCCCCACAGACGCAGTACTGGAGATGTGGACGGGGTTGGCGACCTCTACCAGTTTTATACCAGTTATGCAGATATTCTTCGGGGATGGGACTACTCAACACTCAATGGAACCAGATATGGCGTGGCCTCTCTGGAATTCCGATATCCCATACTGAACTATCTCAGCCTTGCTGCTCCCATTCCCATGACCCTTACCCGGGGCAGAGGAGTCATCTTCACCGATCTGGGTTTCGTATCAGATGATCTTTCCACATTTAAGGGAGCTTCAACAGACGGAGGTTACCGACTGAATGACCTCAAGATGTCCATTGGAACCGGATTCAGGCTTAATGTGGGCTTCTTCGTTCTGAAGACCGACATTGCCTGGAGAACAGATCTTTCAAGCATAAGCCAGAAACCTGAATATTACTTCACTCTGGCCACCGAGTTTTAGCAAGGAGGTTTTTTACCGGCATGAGATTACTAATTCCCGTTTTATTGATCGCGGCACTCTCCGCCGTTGCTTGGAACTGTCCACAGTGCGGCACGGAGAATCAGGGTACATTTTGTACGGAGTGCCATCTTCCCGAACCTCCTGAGGGAATGGTTTTCGTTCCTTCAAGTTTCGTGGAGATTAACGGAGAAACCGTTGAGGTTTCAAGGTTCTTCATCGATTCTGAACCTGTTTCCTACAGAGACCTGATCCCGTGGCTCAATAATTCAGGGTTTGGAAGCCGTGAACTGGGTGCAGTGATTACCGGAGGCGGCGAAGAATCCATGGAGTTCCTTGCATTCACTCCGTTCACAGGTGATGAAAACGGTGGAATCACCGTTCCCTCGCAGTGCCTTGAGAACCCTGCGGCCTCCATTACCTGGAGCGGTGCCCAGTCTTTCCTCTCGGACACCGGGAAAAGACTGCCTACCCTTGGTGAAATGTATGCTGCCAGGAACGCCGGAATCATCCAGCAGTTCGATGTGTACGAAGCCATGCTGGCATTTTCCGGACAGCTGAGGGCATCAATGGGAGAAATGCTCGGTACCCTTTCTACCCAGGCAATGTTCGCAGGATACAGCACCACCCGTGAAAGAGTGATGTGGGAGCTTACGGGAACCATCTGGGAAGGCGACCCCATGGAAAGAGCACCTGCTCCCGGTGTGTCATACATTACAGTGGTGAAACCAGGGGAACAGCCGGAAGCCACATCGGTTCACAGGGACAACGGATATTTCAACATCATTTTCAGAGGGGCCATAGAGGTTCCCGAATAGTTAAGGAGTAGTGACATGAAGGTTCTTTTTGTTTTCATTCTCACAGTAGCTCTTCTGTCCGCCTGCGGGGCCAGAGAAGTCACTAGAACCGATACCGATACAGTTACGGATCTCAGTGGGAAATGGAACGATACCGACGCAAGGATCGTTGCCGATTCCATTATTGACCAGTGCCTTAACGGCAGGTGGGTTGCATCGTCCAGATTGGTTGAATCCGGCAGAGGAGAGGCCCAGCAGCCTGTAATCCTCGTTGGCGGCGTCAGGAATCAGAGCATGGAGCATATCAATGTTGACGTCTTCATGTCGGAAATCGAGAGATCTCTGCTTAACTCCGGAGAGTTCAGAATAGCTTCCGGTGGCAGGGAAAGGGACGAAGTCAGAGATGAAAGAAGGGATCAGACCATTTTCGCTTCGCCTGAAACCGCTGCCCAGTTCGGTCGCGAAATCGGTGCCGACTACGTAATGACCGGTACTGTGAACTCCATTGAGGACCAGGAGGGTGATACCAGGGCGATTTTCTACCAGGTGAACATCGAGCTTATCGATGTGGAGAGTGCCCTGAAGGTATGGATGGGCTCAACGGAGATCAAAAAGATCATTGAGTGGTAGCGTGAAAAGGACTCTTTTATTAGCAGGTTCCATCTTCCTTCTCGGGTGTGCATCTTCATACACCAGCACAATGGGACCCGTTATAAAGGATCTCGACCAGGGAATGCCCGCAGAGGCAATGGGCAGGCTCAGGGAGGTATTTCCTGACAGTACAGGCAGAGACAGGCTTCTGTACCTTATGGAGCTTGGCAACCTTGCCCGTTACTCCGGCCAGCATCTGATTGCTCAGACAGCCCTGCTCAGGGCAGATCAGCTAAGTGACCTTCTAAGGGGAACGGACATCGGGCAGCAGGCCCAGTCCATGATAACAAGCGATCTTGCCCTGGAGTTCAGGGGAGCGGACTACGAAAAGGTGTTCATCAATTATTGCCTTGCCGCGAGCTATGCCGAAAATGGAAACATCGGGGATGCGGCGGTTGAGGCGAGAAGGGTGAATGAGAAACTCAAGGAGTTCAATACCTATTATCAGGAGAATCCGAACAGATATACCGACGATGCTTTCGTAAGGTATTTCATGGGGGTTCTCTATGAGATGAATGGCGACTGGGACGATGCCCTTATCAGTTACCGGCTGGCCCTTGCCGCTTATGATTCGGTCTATTCAAGGGATTACGATCTCCCTGCTCCCTATCAGCTGAAAGTCGATGCAATGCGCCTGGCGGACTTCAACGGCTTTGACAGCCTGTTTCAGGAATTTCAGCAGAGGTGGCCCGAGATCGGTTACTCGAGACCCTCTGGAAATACCGGTGAAATAGTCGCAGTGGTTGAAACCGGGAATATCTCTCCCAGAATAGAGAGAGATTTCTCGGTGTACTCCGATGACAGGGTTTACAGAATTGCTCTTCCCGTTATACCTGATTTCCCAAGAAGAAGAGTTTATGGCACCCTATACGCCGGAAACTTCCAGTCGGATCTGTTTCTCGTTCAGGACATGAACGGGATTGCAAGAGAGAACCTGGAGGACCAGGCAGGCAGAAACGTCCTAAGGGCAGTTGCAAGACTTGCTGTGAAGGCCGGGGTTTCCGATCTTGGCGAGAACCTGGCCGGGCAGCTTACAGACAATGACGACGTAGGAACAGGGGTCGGGCTCATCTTAAGCATTTTCGGAGCCGCCACAGAGCAGGCAGACCTCAGAGCATGGCTCACGCTACCGGCTCAGATACACATGGCAAGATTGACCCTTCCCCGGGGAAACTGGCCCCTGGAGTTCTCAATAAACGGCAGAAGGTTCAGCCATGAGCCGGTAACGGTAGAACCGGGAAAAATCACCCTTGTATTTCTTAGAGAGGAGACCTGGTATGGATCTGGCAGCGTATATTGATCACACGCTGCTGAAACCGGATGCCACCGAGATCATGCACAGAAATCTGTGCGCGGAGGCAATCGAGTATGGTTTTCATTGTGTTTGTGTAAATCCCATATGGGTGCCTTACTGCAGCGAGATTCTTATTGGTTCCGCCCCTTTGGTTTGCTCCGTGGCAGGGTTCCCCCTGGGAGCCTCTCCTCTTACTGCAGCAGAAGCGCAGTGGGCAGTGGAAATGGGCGCCGGGGAGATCGACATGGTCATGCCTGTGGGTCTTTTAAAAACTGGAAATACCGGCACGGTGCTCAAAGCAATAAGAGATGTTGTTGAAGCTGTTCCCGGCATACCCGTGAAGGTTATCCTTGAAACATGTCTCCTCACGGACCCTGAAAAATCCCTGGCATGCAGATTGTCTGAAGACGCAGGTGCAGCCTATGTAAAAACAAGCACGGGGTTTTCCAGAGGAGGGGCCACTGTTCACGATGTTGAACTAATGAGACAGGAAGTAGGTTCCCGTCTTGGTGTGAAAGCTTCCGGGGGCATAAGAACCCGTGAGGATGCAGAGGCTATGATCAATGCTGGAGCATCAAGAATCGGAGCAAGCAGCAGTATAGCAATAGTAAATGGCAATAAAAAATAACTTAACAGCAAAGAGAACGGGCAACCGGAGGGGTCGACCGATTGCCCGTATGATGACCCGGATCAAATGGGTGAAACTGCCATCCTTGCAGGCCAGCCCGGGAGGGGGTTCAGACCGGCCATGCTAAAAGGATGAACGCAGGCAGTGCAGCGATTGCTATCGACAGCATCAGCCAGCTTCTCAATCCGGGTTTGTACATCTGGTATCCTCTCTTTCAACAAAGTGTTACTCGAACTCGATTATAGGAAGCAAGAACCTTGCCAAAAGATGAACCAATTAAGCTGAATGAAGCTCAAAGCGAAGCAGTGGAATATAATAGCGGCCATTTGCTCGTTCTGGCCGGCGCCGGTAGCGGCAAAACGAGGGTGCTGACCGCCAAGATTGCTCGGATTATTGACACCGGAATTGCAAGGCCCTGGGAAATACTTGCCATGACCTTCACGAACAAGGCCGCTGGGGAAATGCGTGAGAGGGTACACAACCGGCTCTCAGCTTCCAACATAAGGCTCAGGATGGGCACTTTTCACAGTATCTGCGCGTGGATACTCCGCAGAGAAGCCAGGTCTCTTGGTTATCCGGAGAACTTTTCCATCTTTGACGGCGATGATCAGACTACACTTATCAGAAGGCTTTTGAAATCCACATCCCTTCCCATGAAGGTTACTCCATCGGCTGCAAAAGGGTTCATTTCAAACAGCAAGAATGACCTGATAACACCTGAAGATGCGCTTCTCGCAGCTTCAACTCCCTATCATGAATCCCTGGCCAGGATCTATGGGGAATACCAGAAGGAGCTCCGAAAGAGTGGAGCGTTCGATTTTGACGATTTATTGACAGAAGTCCTTTCGGGTATGCGTCATAATAATGACATGCACAGGCACTACAATGATATGTTCTCGAGAATTCTCGTGGACGAATACCAGGATACCAACAAAGTACAGAACGAAATCCTTAAGGAATTCACAGGAGAAAGAACAGTTGTTACGGTTGTAGGTGACGATGACCAGTCAATTTACGGCTGGCGTGGCGCCCGGGTGGAAAACATTCTGCGATTTCCTGAAGAATTCAAGGGTGCGATGACCATCAGGCTTGAAACCAACTACAGATCAACGGGAAACATCCTTGCCGCCTCCTCATCTCTTGTGAGCCACAACCGGGACAGACACGGAAAAACCCTGAAACCAGTCACAGGTCCAGGCGATAAGGTACGTGTTCATCAAACCCTTACTCCGGAAGATGAGGCGCATTTCATCCTGTCAGCAGCCAGGGACATGAACGCAGATTCAACCCCTTGGAACGAGATAGCGGTTCTTTTCAGGACCAATGCTCAGTCCCGTCCCCTGGAGACCATGTGCAGAAGAATGCAGATCCCATACGAAGTTGTTGGTACGGTCAGGTTCTTTGAGCGTGCAGAGATAAAGGATATCGTAGCCTATCTGAGAATAATCGTTAATCCCGTGGATATGGCCAGTTTCAGGCGAGTTCTGAACAAGCCGGTTCGCGGAGTAGGCTCAAAGGGGCAGGAAGCCTTTTTCAGGTGGGCCGCCGATCACGGCACCGATGTGGTCACAACCCTGGAGAAGAGCGGTTCTGTGGAAGGCATTTCCAACAGGGGGAAACAAGCCCTGGAGACACTCGGGAAGAACCTTCGTCACTGTATGGACGGTGTTAACACAGGAGATACGGCAAGTGACATAGTTGACAGGGTGCTGGATTTCACAGGACTTCCAGACCTCTATACAACAGGCGAGATAGCGGACGAAAGCCGTATTCAGAACATACAGGAATTCAGAAGGTACGCAGCGGAGTACGACGGAAGAAGTCCTGATGGGGGCCTTCCCGGGTTCCTTGCGGAACAGAGCCTTCTCTCCAGCTCAGATACCTGGTCCGGAGATGAGAAACTTGTACTTATGACCCTTCACAGCGCAAAGGGCCTTGAGTTCGACTCCGTTTTCGTTTCCGGTCTCGAGGAGGGGATGCTTCCCTTTATAAGAGCCCAGGAATACGCCCCAAAAGACCTTGAAGAGGAAAGGAGGCTTCTCTACGTGGGAATGACCAGGGCCAGGAAAAAGCTGTTCCTCACCTGGTGCGCCCAGCGGCCAAGACCCGGCAGTTTCCCCCTTGGACCAAGCCGCTTCCTCACGGAAATAGCAGCCGGTGAACAGTCGGTGGAGCCTGACCTTCCAGAAGAGTTGCCAGCAGCGCCACCGCCTTCTCCATCGGGAACCGGTTACAGGAAAGGCAATCTTGTGAAGCATCCCAGGTACGGAAAAGGGATTGTCATTGCAGCAAGAAAACGGGGTGGAGAATGGGAGCTTAAAATTAACTTTGGATTCGATGAACCGAAAACACTTCTCACCGGTTATGTTCCTATACCGGTGCTCAAGGAAAAAGCCTCTGGAACCGATCTTGACTAGAATTGGAGCTTGTAGCCATGGAACTCTATCTTGATACCGCGAACGTAAAAGAGATACGGGAAATAGCAGCCTGGGGGGTGCTCTCCGGTGTAACAACGAACCCCACTCTCATCTCCAGGGAGGGAAGAGACTTCACCGATGTGATCCGCGAGATATGCTCCATAGTAGACGGTCCCGTGAGTGCGGAAGTTTTAAGCGAAGATATGGCAGGAATGGTCAAAGAGGGTCGTGAGAAGTCAGGCTGGCACGAAAACGTGGTAATCAAGCTTCCATGCACCCCTGCCGGCATCAGCGCCTGTTCAGTGCTGGAAAACGACGGCATTCCATGCAACGTGACCCTTGTGTTCTCTGCTGCGCAGGGCTTCCTTGCCGCAAGCGCCGGGGCTTCCTACGTGAGCCCTTTCGTTGGAAGGCTTGATGATTCAGGAACTGATGGAATGCAGGTGGTGGAGGATCTTGCGGACATATTCGACACCCACGGTTTTTCCACGAGGATAATTGCCGCATCCATCAGAACACCTAACCACATAACGGAAGCCGCCCTTGCCGGAGCCCATATTGCAACTGTTCCATACTCCGTCATCAGGAAAAGCATAATGCACCCGCTTACCGATAAGGGCCTTGAGGCCTTCAAAAGAGACTGGGAGGCGTCCAGAAGCTGATGACTGATCCAAAGGTTATCAGACGGGAAATCCTGCGGATGATCCACAAGGCGGGAAGCGGTCATCCCGGGGGAAGCCTTTCCCTTGCTGAGATACTTCTTTACCTCTACTGGAAAGAAATGCGCATCAGGCCTGAAGAACCGCAATGGGCAGACAGGGATCGGCTTGTACTCTCCAAGGGTCACGGCGCTCCGGCGCTTTATGCAGTGCTGGCTCACCGCGGTTTTTTCCCGAAGGAAAAACTGGGTCAGTTGAGGAAGTACGGATCAGGGCTTGAAGGACACCCACACATGCAGAGCCTTCCCGGGCTTGACTGCTCCACAGGAAGCCTTGGACAGGGTCTGGGAATAGCTGCAGGTCTTGCCCTTGGCCTGAGGCTACGGGCAAGGGACTCCAGGGTTTTCTGCATTCTTGGAGACGGAGAGCTTCAGGAGGGGAGCATATGGGAGTCGGCCATGTCCTCTGCGGCGAATGCCCAGAAGAATCTGGTGGCCATAGTGGACAGAAACATGGTTCAGCTTGACGATGCAGTTCAGAACGTGATGCCCATTGATCCCCTTGCCGAAAAATGGAAGGCCTTCGGATGGACCGTAACGGAGTGTGATGGTCACGACTTTGAAGACCTTCACAGCGCTTTGAAAACAGAGCACCCTGGTCCCCTGGTTGTTATTGCCCATACAGTTAAGGGGAAAGGGGTTTCCTTTATGGAGAACTCTGCCCTCTGGCACGGCAGTGCACCATCCGATGAAGAGCTTGAAAGAGCGCTGGGGGAGCTTACATGAGGGCAACCAGGGAAGGATATGTCCAGGGTCTCTTAAGAGCTGCAGAGATCAGTGACAGGGTAGTTGTGATAGACGGAGACGTAAGCCGTTCCACTGGAACCACAGCCTTCCGTGAAAGATTTCCGGAGAGATTCTTCAACCTTGGTATCGCAGAACAGAACATGGCCGAGTATTCGACAGGTCTTGCCCTTGCAGGTTTTATGCCCTTTTACAGTACATATGCCGTTTTCGCAGTTGGACGGGCCTATGACCAGATACGAACCTCCATCTGCAACATGAACCTTCAGGTAAGGATCGGGGGAGCCCACGGTGGAACCAGTGTTGGTCCCGACGGCGCAACCCATCAGGCTCTGGAAGACATAGCCGCCGTCAGGGTTTTGCCCAACATGACCGTACTTGTTCCCGCCGACGCCAACCAGACCGCCCAGGCCGTTCTATCTTCCCTGGAGATAAAAGGGCCGGTTTACATTCGTTACGGCAGAAACCCTGTTCCGCAGATCTATACTGAAGAGAAGAGGGTAATTCCCGGAAAGGGACACCTTCTGAGGGATGGAAGACATGCCTCTGTTATCGCTGTGGGGGCAATGGTGGCAAAGGCCCTTGAGGCAGCCGAGATCCTCTCTGAAGATGGAATACAGGTTTCAGTCGTGGATATGGTCAGTGTTAAACCCCTGGACACTCAGCTGCTGGATCATCTGTCCGCAAAGGGAGGACCTTTTGTGACCGCAGAGGATCACCAGGTGACAGGCGGTCTCTTTGGAGCGGTTGCAGAGTATTCTTCACAGACTGAACCCAGGAGAATTTTTCCCGTGGCGGTAAATGACAGATTCGGTTGCAGCGGAACCCCTGACCAGGTAATGGAAAGCTGCGGTCTCACAACTGGAGCCATAGTGAAAGAGGTGAGAAAAGCGCTGAGATAACAACACTTCAATATTGACTTGCGGCCCTTTGTGGGGTAGCTTTCACGGGCTGGTACTACTCTATTATTACTCAACGATTTAACCGCAAAGCGGAGGTTTTAAAGTGGCAAAGGTTTTGATCTGCGACGCAGTTGCCGATTCAGCCATCGAGGCGATAAAAAACGGCGGACACCAGGTTACCGTAAAAACCGGAATGGACCAGGACGGGCTTCTGGAAACCGTACCCGGATATGACGCCATGGTTGTAAGAAGCGCTACCAAAGTGAGAGTTCCCGTTCTTGAACACTGCAAGGACACCCTGAAGCTCGTTGTCAGGGGCGGCGTTGGACTGGACAACATCGACGTTGACGAAGCAGAGGCAAGGGGTATTGCCGTAAGGAACACCCCAAGCGCAAGTTCTGTTGCCGTTGCTGAACTGGCACTTGGGCATATGCTTGCATGCTGCAGATACATTCCAGTCGCAGA
>CAZRCS010000046.1:0-12032 GCA_964598645.1 uncultured bacterium
AACTGCATCCAAAAGCATAAATTACTGCCACTGTCATTCATGCGCGGGCTTTTCTATATTCCAAGCTGCTTGTCGGTTGAAAAATGGAGGGAAAATGCGAATTCTCAGATACTTTGCAATGGCGGCGGTAGCAATTCTTCTGGCCGGATGCGGTGAGGATCCTCTGTCAGCATCTGTAACGGTGAGATACGAGGTAAACGGTTCCGCTGAAACAGTAAACATAGACTACATTGATTCCAGCGGCGACCTTGCAATCATAAACGGTCAGCAAACTCCCTGGGAGATTACCTTTTCGGCAAACAAGGGTGATCAGGTTTATCTGTCAGGCAGGCGAACAGGTGAAACAGGAACGGTTACTGTAAAAATATACAAGGACGGCACTCTTCTTGATGAAGATACAAGCACAGATTCTTCTGCTGCAACGGCGGAAGGAACTTTGTGACATCTATCGCTATCAATACAGAAGAGATATAATCTACTCTGAATCCGTTGTTCCCATTGTTACATGAACTGTGTTTTCAGACACTGTATCGCACAGCTCCACCCTGTTGCCTTCTATTTCAGTGCCATTCACCAGTATCCTTCTTATACCGGTTGAAACCGACTCCGGATTGCTGAAGAGAATATTCCAGCGGCATCCTTTCAATAAAAGGGTAACCCTCCATTCCTCCCATGTTTCTGGCACGCATGGATTAATCAACAGAAAACTGCCCTCAACGTTCATACCCAGGATAGTCTCTGTTGCAAGCCTGTACATCCAGCCAGATGCTCCTGTGTACCATGTCCACCCTCCCCTTCCTGAACATTCCGGGGAAGCGTACACGTCTGCGGCCACTGCATAGGGTTCTACCCTGTATGTGTCTGCCTTGTGTTCAGGGAATGACTTGTTCACAGGATTAAGAATGTTGAAAATTTCCATGGCCCTGGAGCCATTTCCAGCCATGGCCTGTGCCCAGGCAGCCCATACCGCAGCATGGGTATACTGACCTCCGTTCTCTCTTACGCCGGGAGGATAGCCCATGATGTAACCGGGATGATGACTTGTCTTGTCAAAAGGAGGAGAGAAGAGAAGAACCAGACCCCTCTCATGGTCAACGAGGTGTTCCATAACTGATGCCATTGCCCGGTCATTTCTTGATTTATCTCCAGCACCGGATATTACGGCCCAGGACTGGGCTATGGAAGCTATCATGCACTCTCTGCTGGATTTGCTGCCAAGGGGGTAGCCGTCATCATAGAAGCCCCTGAGGTACCAGTCACCGTCCCAGGATACTTCGTTAAGGGTGTCTTTCAACCTCTGTGCTTCTTCAACCAGACGATTTCTCTGGTCTCCAGCACACAGCTGGCTGTATGAAATCAATGCTTTATAGAGGAACCAGCCCAACCATACGCTCTCCCCCTTCCCCTGGTGCCCAACAAGACTCATGCCGTCATTCCAGTCGTGGGAACCCATGAGAGGCAGTCCATGAGGCCCCTTTGTAAGTCCCTTGTAAAGTGCTCTCACACAATGCTTATGAAGGGTTTCCTTTTTAGTGGAAGGAATGAACCTGTCATACCTTTCCATCTGATCCTCAGAGAGTATCTCCCCATCGAGATAGGGTACCATTTCATCAAGAATGCTCTTGTCGCCAGTCTTTCTGACATATTCTGCCACAGCATAGGGAAGCCATAGAAGATCGTCTGAACACCTGGTTCTTACTCCGGCATTCAAGGGCGGATGCCACCAGTGCAGAACGTCACCCTCTATGAACTGTTTTGAGGCGCATTCAAGTATGTGTTTGCCCGGTATTTCCTGGTTAGCGGTGCACAGAGCCAGGCAGTCCTGAAGCTGGTCACGGAATCCGAAAGCCCCGCTGGACTGGTAAAGAGCGGTCCTGCCGTAAAGTCTGCATGAAAGCGTCTGATACAGAAGCCATCTGTTCACCATGAGGTTCATGGCAGTATCCGGGGTTTCAATGTGCAGAGCATCCAGAAGAGTATCCCACGCAAGTACGGATTCCCGAAGCATGGTTCCACTGGTTGCCCTGAACATCTGTTTCCTGATTAGATCCGCAGCCCTTTCTTCCGAGCTTTCCTGGCCGGCGAGGAAGGTTACTTCTTTACGCTCTCCCGGACCTATCCAGATCATTACCTGTATGGCTGCACATGGATCAAGACCCGCCCTGATCCTTCCGGATAGCCCGGTTCTTCTCATTGCCGCTGGATTTCCCATTGATCCGTCTTTTCCCAGGAATTCCGTTCTATCGGTGGTTATTCCACTGGGAGTTCTGCTGGATGCCAGGAAGAAAACCCCTGAGGGCGGTTTCTCAGCTGCAGTGTTCCAGGTAAAAATCGCGTTGCATGCTGTATTGAAACCCGAGAGAAGAAATCTGGAGGTTGCATTCCTTTCTGTGCCCAGAACGGGTTCAGCATAAACTATTACTCCGATTCTCCTGTTCCCCGGGCCGGGGTTCTCAATCGAAATGTTAATCGCCGCTGCCGGTTCTTCTGAGTCCGTGAACACTGTCATTTTTTGTATGAGTCCATTTCTGTTGTGTTCCCAGACGGTGTAACCTGCACCGTGTCTCACGAGGTAAGGGTTTCTGTCGCGCACAGGAAGAGGCGACGGAGACCAGAACTCACCGGTTTCTTCATCCCTTACATAAACAGCCATACCCGGTGTATCCTCAACGGGATCATTTCTCCAGGGAATCAGTCTGTTTTCACCGCTGTTGAAAGCCCAGAGACACTGTATTCCTGATTCAGAGGCGGTCATTCCAGCTTTTTCGCTGGCGATGACGTTGATCCACGGCCTTGGAAGCCATTTTCC
Source organism: uncultured bacterium (assembly GCA_964598645.1). Classification (GTDB taxonomy): domain Bacteria; phylum Fermentibacterota; class Fermentibacteria; order Fermentibacterales; family JCC-6; genus Sabulitectum. The sequence continues at coordinate 2,810 of CAZRCS010000046.1, forward strand.
GTCTTCCAGGTAGATCACGTACTCCCTGCCATCTTTGGTGAATCCGCCATAGCCGTTGAAGAAAAGAAGCCCCTCCGGAGAACTCAACACCTCAGGAACATCATGGGCATATTCAACGGGAACCGGTACAAGGTCAGGCTGTCTTACTGGCTCGTCGTGAAAGGCTCTGGTCTGTTCTCCGAGGTTTTCGGTGCAGTTGAGAACCACAGAAGCCCAGGTTTTCAGAAGTATGGTCTCGTTATGCTCCATAAGACCCTCGTTGAGCAGGAACACCCCTCCCCTTCTCCCCTCCCACTTTTCAGAGCCAGTGGATGTAAGCAGCCTTCTGAGCCTTCCATGAAGTTCATTTTCATAGCCTGCGGTTTCCTGATTAAGAATGACCAGGTCGCTTATGACACCTCTCCCCATCCATAACCGGTGTATTCTGAGAAGATCCCTTACTATGTCAAGGTTGTCTTCGGTGTCGGCGGTTACCACAAGAACAGGAATGTCTCCGGAAATGCCGAATCGCCATAAATGTCTCTGACCCAGTCTGTTCATTCTTAGTATCTTCTCTTCGGGCCTGAGTCTCCATGATGGAAACAGAAGAGACGAAAGCACCGGCTGCATTCTGCGCATGAGGTCGCTGTCTGCTCCGCATGCCGCAAGTTCTCTTCTTGTAAATACCTCGCTCTGCTGGAATTCCGTGTCCACCGATTCAGGATTGGAACAGTTTTCGATTGTTCTTAGAAGTTCGCTCTCTTCTTCTCCGCAGACAGTAACGAAGGATAGGGTCCTGCTCTCCTCGGGCCCCAGACTGATCTCCAGTCCCATGGCCAATAAAGGATCAACTGTGGAGCCTGTTTTTCCTGTGAATCCCCGTCCTTCGAGAAGCCCTCTGGGTCTGCTTCTGGACCCGCCCCTTCCGATGATATTCTCTCTCTCCGTTTCAAAGGAAACTGTTTTCTCTCCTGGTATGAACATCCCTGCTGCCATGCCTTCTTCCCCGGGGTATCGGTTTCTTCTGGAAACAAGAAGGGCTCCGTGCTCTTTTGAGAAGCTTGTAGACAGGAACAGGCGATTGAACTCAGGATGACGGTTGTATTCGCCCGGGTCTGCCAGAACCGGTTCCATCAGGCTGCAAACGAAGTATTTCTTCCTTTCTGATGAATGATTCGTCAGAGTGACCCTTCGGATAAGGCCATCGTACTCCGGTGCGGCTATTATCCCGGTGAAAACGGTGAGATCGCGGATTTTGTTCATGTATTCTGCCTTGTGCGGATACCACACTGGCTGTGAACCGGCGCAGCTGTCCCTGACCTCACCTGTGGCCATGTTCCTGATAAGAACCCTTTCTCCTGAAGAATCCCTTCCTGTGATGTCCTTTCCCTTCCATGACAGGAATGCTTTGCCGGTTTCGGTGAGGACAGCTCCCAGGTTCCCACCGGAAATGCAGTGCGCAACTCGAGACGGGGTTTGCCTGGTAATGATCCATTTCTCCAGGTGGGTCTGGAGAGAATCTGATTCCGTGACGGTTCCCTGCCTGGGTCTTGCATATACTATCCTGGGATTTCCAGGTGAGGACTCGTGCAGTAGAAGCTCAACGGTGCTTACTTCCAGGTCCCTGTGGAATCTTTCCACGATTTTATCATTCTGAAGGGCGTTTTGTATCGAGAGAAGTATCATTCCCTGATGGTGTGCCATGTAAGACCATATTCTTCTGTACTCTTTCCCAGCGGGCAGTCTTTCCTGGGTGAAATCGATGGCCTCGTAAAAGCCATACCTGCCTGTCATATCCAGTTTATTCAGGGCTGACAGGTTTTTCATTACCTCGTGTTTCCGCAGGGGAAGGGCAAGCACGGAAGCGTAGGGAGCAATCACTAAATCCTCTTCGAGACCTCTCCTGTAACCAAGCCCGGGAACGCCGAAAGCCTTGTACTGGTACTGTTTGCTTTGATCGAACCAGTAGTACCCTGATTCAGAGATACCCCAGGGTATATTTTTCTCTCTTCCGTATTCTATCTGCTTTCCCACGGCCGCAGCGCAACTCTGCCCAAGAATTGTATCGCTCCTGTACCCGGTGAAAATAAGGGGCATGAGATACTCGAACATCGTGCCGCTCCAGGAAAGAAGTCCCACCATCCCCGAAACCGAGGTGAAGGGTCTTGACAGATGAAGCCAGTGGTCGAAGGGAACATCCCTTCTGGCGATGGCAAGCAGGCTTGCAAGCCTTGCTTCAGAGGCAAGAAGATCGTAGCAGTTGGTGTCCGGTTGTTCCGTGTCAACATTGAATCCTATTCTGAATACCTTTCTTCTTTCACTGTAAAGGAAAGAAAAATCCATTCCTTTTATCTCTGAGTCTATGATCTGCTTTATCCGGTCTATGTCATTCACAAGTTGAAGACAGCTTTTTCTGCTTTCTTCCACCATCTCCTCCAGGATTTTGAGCCAGTCGAGGAGTTTGTCCCCTTCCTCACCATGCATTAGGTTTTTCACAGAAAGCTTCAGAGCCCTAATTCCATTCAATGTTTCCGGAGAAGATTTCAGAACCAGTGCAGGTGACGGTTTTTCCGGAAAGAGCTTCCTTAGCTCTTTCCATGCATCCCTGACCCTGGGTTCGTCAGAGCTTTCAAGGATCATGACCTGTTCAGCACCCATCTGAAGCAGCCATGGGTAAAGGGTTTCGATCTCGTCCATCATATCCGATAGATGATAGCGGAGCCTTTCGGACCATGTTCTCAGTTCGCCGATTTCCTCCTGGGAAATGTTATGTACCTCTGCTTCGATAAGTTCGATGAGCATTCCATCCATCAGCGAAAACTGTTTCACGCAAAGATTTTTAAGGGTTTCGGTACCGCAGCTGCTGTCTTCCAGCTGTTTCTCCGTTATCTCAATTATTTCCAGAAGGATTTTCAGCAGGTCTTCTCCGAATACTCCGGATTTCCTCACGGTACTCGCAAGTTCAGAAGTAATTGCAGCAAGACACTGCCACCTCTCCCTGCTCCCTGGAGACAGATATATGGAATCGTCCAAAGCGTGATTAAGAGTGATCAGCGAGGCAAGCAGGTTTCCACTGTCAACGGTGGACACATACCTTGGTTTCAATGGTTCCAGGGTTTTTGTGTTGTGCCAGTTGAGTATATGACCCCGGTACCTGCTGAGTTTTTTCATTCCTTCAAGTGAGTCTTCCACCCTGAGAAGAAGCTGTCTTATACCTGTGAATCCAAGATCTCCCGCAGCGATAACGGAAAGCAGGAAAAGGCCGATGTTGGTTGGAGATGTTCTGTGGGCAACCTTGTTCAGCGGTTCCTCCTGATAGTGGTCAGGTGGAAGCCAGTGATCCTCCGGTCCCACGAAAACGTCGAAGAAGTACCAGGTTCTCAGGGCTGTTTTCAGAAGCAGGTCGTTTTCTTCAAAGACAGGCAGCTTATGTATCTTCTCCTTCGGAGAAATCAGTTTCATTATTACCGGAAGGAATCCCCAGATAAGAAGAAAAGGAACCGAAGGAATCGGTACCGATCCCATGGAAAGCAGCATGGCGATAATGAGACATCCGGAGAACAGAGTCACACCCGGAGCAACCCTGCCGGTGCTGCTGTCGTGTTTAGTGGAGACAACTGCCGCAGAGGTCCACTGAAGCATGTTTCTCCTGCTGAAAAGAACCCTGAACAGGGTAACCAGGACCTCCTTCATGGAGGAAACTGCGTTGACGGGCAGTAAGGCAATATCGAGAAGACCACGGAGCCAGTGCGAACCCCTCACTCTGAAACCTGTGAAGATGCACTGGACGATCTGTGACCTGAAGAGAACGATAACTGCAGCAAAAGTCCAAAGCAGAAGCAAATTACCGTTCAGAAGAAACCAGCCGGAGATGAGAAGAAGAAGGATCCAGAACCCTGTCAGGCTTCTTCTCATGTTGTCTGCCATCTTCCATCTGTCGAGAAGGGAGAATCCCTTTTTGAAAAGCCATGGGAGAAGCTGCCAGTCTCCCCTTATCCACCTGTTCTGCCTTTTCAGCCAGTCAGTGAAATTTTCCGGAAAGTCCTCGTAAACTACAACGTCGCTCAGGTAGCCGGCCCTTCCAAGAAGTCCTTCAAGAAGATCATGACTCAGAAGGGTGTTTTCGGGAATCCTACCCGCGGTGGCTGCATGGAAGGCTCTCAGATCGTAAATCCCCTTGCCCATATATATGCCTTCACCGAATAGATCCTGATAGACATCTGATACGGCGTTGGAGTACAGGTCCACCGAAAAATCACCGGAGAATCCCCTGAAGAACGGAGATGGTCTGTCATGTCTGTAAAGGGGCAATGTTCTTGGCTGCATCACCGTATAGCCTCTTTCTCCGGTATACCTGTTAAGAGGATGGGCCATGGCTCCTATCAATGCAGCTGCTGTTCCTCCGGAGATCATCGTATCACAATCCAGAGTAATCACATACTTTATATTGGCAGGCAAGGTGCAGTCACAGAATGAGGTTTCACCAAGGCCCAGCAGTAATCTGTTGAACTCTTCGAGCTTGCCTCGTTTTCTTTCCCATCCCATCCAGACGTTTTCCGATGGATTCCATCGTCTTTTTCTGTGAAAAAGGTGGAATACCTGGGCATCAGAGGAGCAGTAACGGCTGTTAAGTCTTTGAATACCCCGGATCAGAGTGTCATATATAGCAGCATCGGAACGTTTTACTTCCGTTTCGGAATCCTGCAGATCGGTCAGCAGTCCGAAGAGTATGTTGGTTCCGCCGTTACTCAAATAGTGACGCTCGATCTGACCGAGGATTTCATCAGCCTCCTCCTGTGTGGAGAGTATTGAAGGAATCACCACCATGGTGCGGGATTCATTTGGGATCCCGTTCCGGTAGTCCAGTTTTGGAAGCCTGACCGTTGAAGTGAAACAGAGAGCTGCCTGGAATACGAGTTCCACGGCAAAGGCAACAGCAGGAATAAAGAGAAGAAAAACCGCCACCCCTGCCGGTATGGAACCTCCAGGGGTGATTCCCTGAAAATATGAAACGAACAGGACCGCCGCGAACAGAATGACCCCCGTGAACCAGATCGAAAGGGTTTTTCTTCCTGGTTTCTGGAAGCCCCGGGGAAGGTTCAGCTTTTTTCTGAGGATGGCCATACCCTCAGGTGACATAAGGTACCATCCAATATGATTCTCGATAGTGTCAGGAGCTTTTTCAAGGGCCAGGGCTACAGAGGCCTCGGCTGTCTCCATTTCACTTGTGTCATATTTCCTGCATAAGTTTTCCACTGATTTTCTGTAACTGTCCCTTGTGTGGAAATCCATCGATCGATAGATACCGGCGGGGTCCCTCCGGAGTATTTTCTCAACTGGACTAACCTTCTCGAAGAAGCTCTTCCAGTCGGTTTGTTCGATCTTCCTCAGGTTCAGGACCGCTGCGGAGACTCCCTTGCCCTCTCCGTTCTCATCCATCATGGAAACCAGTTCTTCTGAGAGGTTAATCAGGACGGAAAGCCTGAGCATAACCGGTACAGCCCATAGTTCCGCGGTGGTAAGAGGAGTGGTTTTCTGGTACTGCCTGAGGAAGGATGCCGTTCCGGCAATGCTTATGATGCTGTCGCGCCGGGAGGTCAGTTTTCGACAGATATGGAATACCCTGGTTCTATCCACATCCCGGGTATCCGGTTGCAGGGGAAGCTGGCGATGGAAAGAAAAGCCTATGTCCTGGGTGATCTGGAGAATTGCATGTCGTATTACGTAGTAGTTATCCAGAAGCCACTCAGAAGGATCCCGCGCCTTTTCCCTGTCCGCCGAGAATAAATCGTAGGCCTTCTCTAAGTTCCCGTTGATCTCCTTCAGAAGAGATGGTATCCTGTAGAGCTTTCTTCTCCTGAAAAACGAATTCTCAGGAAAAAACACCACTGCGATACCCCCTTCCAGTGCTGAAAAGAATCAGTGACCTGGATTCTCGCCGGCTGCTTCCTCCGCCTGGGTTCTCCGGGCTCTTGTGTGGTGGACATCCTGCATTATAAGAAGGGGTACCGTACCGTAGACGATAAGGTTAACAGCTACACTTCCATAGGGCCATTCGGTGGCACTCCTGTTTCCATGAGCGCTGATTACCACAAGCTCGATCGTTTCGGCCCTTACAATATCCTCAAGTGAAGCTGCAACGTTGTCTCCCACAAGAAGCCTTTTCTCCGGGGAAAGATTTTGCGACATGAACTGTGCCATGAGCTGGTCTAGGTATTTCCCGGCGGATTCTCTGTTTCTTTCAACGATTCTGTTCCTGAGTTTCTCATCCTCTAAGTTCGGTGGGAGCTGGCCTGGCAGTTCCGGAATTCTCACCACATGGCTGAAAAACAATCTGGACTTGCCTTCCAGCGCCAGCATCACTCCAATGGGAAGGGTATTTTCTGACCGTGTGGAGCAATCCAGAGCCAGAAGTATCTTGCCGTATCCATCCACCTTTTCATATGGCTGATTATAGGCCCTCACAAGAAGTGTGGAGATGTATGACCGAAGTAAGACCTTCTGAACCGTGCTGCTTACGTTCCACCCTGTGAGACCGCTGTTCCCATGGGTGGATAGAACCATATAGTCTACATCATTGTTGTGGGCATACTCTATGATACTTTCCGCGGCGGAACCTTCGACCAGTGCAGTTTTAACCCCTGGGATGGAAGCCTTCACCTTTCGGGATACCTTGTCGAGATAGCCTTGAGCCTGAACCCTTCTCATGTGCCATTCTACCGGGTGTACGGCACTGGAAGATCCTTTCGGGTCTTGTCTTTCAAGGGAATGAAAAAGGGTTACCTCTGCCCCCATGACAGTTGCCTGAAGTATCACGTGCGGAAGTACGCATTCAGCTAATTCAGAGCCATCCAGAGGAACCAGAATATGGGTAAACATGGAACCTCCTCTCCTTATAGTACAATAAATTTACTAACAGGAAAGAGTCAAAGGCGCAATACCCCTGGAATCCTTTCTTCGGTCAGCCCTTCCTGCTGGCTATTCCCAGTATCAGTCCCAGTACAAGAGACCATGCGGCTGCAAGTCCGATCTGGACGTCATGATTAGGGATGCTGAATGTGAGAGTGTGTGCAGGTATCCAGAACCAGAACAGGGTCTTTATAGCGGTATCCATGCCTTTGTAGCCTCTTGTTCCCTGAAGGAGGTTGTCTTCCCATCTGTGGAAGAGCATCATCTGAGGTCCGAAAAAGGTGTTGGTGAAAGCGCTTTTAACGAATGCGAACAGAAGAACACTGGTGGAGGTGATGTGCAGCTTATCGTAGACCGCCAGGGTAAACCCGTGCATACCGGTGAAACCTATCTTGATAATTATTCCAAGTATACCCCAACCAAGCATTTTTTTCAGAAACTGAAACACCGTATAACTGAATTTTTTTCCCGTTACCGCTGAAGCGATCCAGTCACCGCCCATACCAAGCAGAGCGAACTGAATGAATGCCGCCTGAAAGGGGTAATCGCCAACCGTACTTACATACCAATCGAAAATTCCGCTCATTTACCACTATCCCTTTCATCAAGATCCCTTTTAAGTTCCAGAAGCAGCTCTCCGGCGTTCCGTTTCAGTTTCTCGAATGACTGCTGCGTTATTTCTTTTTCGCTTATTGACCCCTCGAGATCTTTCCAGAAACGGAGTATCCTTCTGGCAAGAAGACTGTCGGTATCACACCTGTTCAGAAATTCGTCCAACTCCTCGAATCCCATGTATTCCTTCCTGCCTGAAAGCATTAAGGAAAGCTCGTTCTCCAGACCGGAGAGGAGTTCATCGAGGTCTTCAGCACTGGTCACAGATGCCAGCCTTCTGTCTTTTCTTCTTGCTGCGATTCCCAGTAAAACAGTCAGGAGGACCACAGAGGCTCCCACGGCAATGATCCAGACCCTGGAAGGTATTCCCTCTTCAAGGTCTGCAAGTTCTATAGCTCTGTCGGTCCTGGGTATTACCGTTACATCAAGTGAGCAGGGCTCTATTACCTCCAGCCTGTACTCACCTTCGTTTCTATCGAGCCAGACCAGTGTGTCCGGACCAAGAATATGACATCCGGTTTCATCAGGCTCAAGAATGAAATCCCACCATCTTTTGTTAGAAGCTTCGCCACTGTCCGAAGGGATCAGCATTGAGTTTCCGCACAATGTAAGATCCGGTGGTTCCTCCATGTAAACCTGTCCTGGTCCCATGCAGGTGATCCTGTAGGAGAGCTCTCCCCCCTGACCGGGTGGTACAGGCAGCTGTTCAACTGTAACTGATACGCTGTCAAGAAGGGTTCCGTCCCAGTTTTCCGGGGGATTAGGCGGAAAGGGATAAACTGGAAGGATTATTGGGTCTGTCTCTATTGACCAGGCGTAGGCCTTACCCCATGCATCGTAACCGGTTCCTGTTATATCAGCATTGAAAACCGGGGCTTGAAGGCTTCCAGCAGCGGCGGGGGTCATTTCTATTATTGCCAGCCTGCTCCGGCTGCTGTTGTCTCGCTTGCCAAGTCCCTCCCAGTTGCTGTCCGGTATGGTCTCCACATGTCTTATTACTCCAAGTTCCGGTGCAGTCCACCAGTAGGAGACATTCTCAACCCCAACCCTTGCATACACATAGTAGTCCAATGTAAGTCTCGTGCCGGGATATATCCTTCCTCCGGGATCCCTGAGTTCTCCCTGAAGCCAGACCAGATCGTTGGAAAGGGGTTCATCGTCCTCCGGGTTTGACGAGGATGATCCGGATGATGGGCCCGTTCCGGATACCGTTATGGATATCTCATCGATTATGTATGAACCGATTCCGCCAAGGTTTACAGTAACAGGACCTATGGACTGGGTTCCGGTATCGCCTGCTGTGAAACGCATCTGGTATACGAGTATCTGGCTGAGTTGTCTTCCTGAAGAGGTGGAAACCGTTGAGATGCTGGTGGATGTGGATGATCCCCGGAACTGAAGCCCCCTTGAGAAATTGAAATTGTCAGTGGAAATACCTCCACAGCCCGGCTGGGAACAGGTAATGGTAAGGGTGAAGGTTTCGCCGTACTGTACCTCTGAGGGAACTTCCCATGTGAAAGGTTCCCCGGCGGCTGTGAGGAAAGCCAGAATCAGGGCTACCAAACCGGAGCTCCTATGGATCCTCCTGGAGTTACGGAAGCCGTATCTGCCTGGGCTTCATCCACCATATCCAGTATGGCCTGGGCAACCTCCGGTGTCATCTCAGGATTTGCCGGAGGCGGGGGCTGGTTTTCTTCATCACTGCTCTGATCTTCCTGGTCCT
>CAZRCS010000047.1:0-5397 GCA_964598645.1 uncultured bacterium
GGGAAATATGACCGGCCCTGAGAAGAAACCAGCCTGCGGTGATAATAAGAAGACCCGCTGCGAAGAGTATGTAGTTCAGTTTACCAAAGGGTACGGTTTCCCGCTTGTCCTCCTGTGGGACGGATTTCTTGTTATTTGCCATTTGTATCCTTTCAGTTAATTTGCTTTAGCTAATCTACGAAATCATGCTCTGAAGCGGGAACCCCGGTAACCCATTTGGCTTCCACGGACCGGTTGATAGCCTCTCCCACAACAAAAAAGGAACCTGTTACTATCATCTTTCCATCTGCGGCAATGGTTCTGCACCTGGAAACAGCTTTACCTATGGGATCCACGGCCCTGGCCTGAAATCCCTGGGAGTTCATGTAAGAGGCAAGTTCCTCAGCCGGAAGCTTTCGTTCGCTGTCCGGAGTAGTGGTAATAACAGGGTTTACAACACCCCTGAGCAGAGAAACCATTGTCTTCCAGGGCTTGTCAGCCAGAAATCCAACCACAGCCGGAACAGGTTTCCGCCAATGTGCAACATGGGCCACCAGAGCTTCCATGGACTGGGGGTTGTGGGCAACGTCGAACAGTATCGAAGGTTCACCAGACCTGTGATCAAGCCTTCCCGGCCACCTGAGTTCCGCCAGAAGCCTTTCATAGGCCGCATCAACCTCGCAGGCGGGTTTTCCGAAAAGCTCCAGAGCTGCGGTGACTGCCAGAGAGCTGTTTTTAACCTGATGTGCTCCAGGCAGCGGACTTCGGCTGACCATTCGCGGGAAGATCCTTACCAGATGATTCTTATCCACTGTATCTTGAATCACCGATTCGACCCCCTCTGACTGGACAGATGCCACAAGAACGGTTTCCGGTTCAGCAATGGCCACCTTTTCGGCTGCTATCTTCTCCCTGGAATCACCCAGTATTCTGCTGTGTTCAACACGGACACCTGTGAATATGGTTCCCTTGCCCCGGTAGGTTTTCGTTGCATCAAGTCTGCCGCCGAGGCCTGCTTCAGCTGCCACCCAGTCCACACCTTCACCGGCGAAATGCCATGCGGCCATTGCGGTGGTTATCTCGAAAAAGGTTGCAGAATGCTTCCTAAGAACATGGATGTTGTCGGTAATGAATTCAGCGACTGATTCCTCTGGAATCCAGCCGTTTCCAGTTGCTATTCTCTCCCTGTAGGAGAGTAGGTGTGGGGAGGTACCCCTTCCCCAGCGGAAACCCATCTCACCGGCAAGTTCAGAGAGCACCGCAGCTGTGCTTCCCTTGCCGTTCGTACCCACGATATGAACGGTTTTAAATGATTCTTCAGGATGGCCCAGTTCTTCCATAATGGAAAGCATTCTGGAAAGACCGTATTTCATCCCCATGCGCCTTCTTCCGAAGAGCCAGCGCTCAGATTCCTGATAGTTCAACTTTTAAGCCTCTCAACGATTCTAACCAGGAATTTTTCCTGCCTTTTCCGCAGTGTTTCCTGGGCTGAAAGTACCTCTTCGTGACAAACCGACTCACCGCTATCCACTGCATTCGTAATAAGGGCCAGTGCGAGGACACCGCAGCCCATGGATCGCAGTGCCAGTGCTTCCTGGGCAGTGGACATGGAAACAGCACTGCAACCGGTTTCCCGAATGAAATCCACCTCTGCGGCTGTTTCGTAGGCTGGTCCTGAAACACAGGCGAAAACTCCTTGATGAGCGTCGCACATGACGTCAGCGGCAAGTCCCCGAAGAGCACTGGAATACACATTGCCACCAATACCCCCGCCTGGAGGAGGGTCGGGGATGCATCCAGAGAAGTTGAAATGATCGGTGAAGATCATGGCATCTCCAACTCTGTATGATCGATCCACAGCTCCTGCAGAACTGGTTAAAAGCCATCTGTCCACTCCCAGTGCCGCCAGGGCAGCCGGAAGAAGTGTTATCTCCCTGCCTGAAAAGCCCTGATAGTGATGCCTTCTCCCCATTATAAAAACGACATCTCCGTCTTCGCTTGTCTGGAGGGTTTGAGCATGACCCTCAACGGCCCTTCCCGCCATTCCCGGAATATCTCCGAAGGGAATTGTCAGACCGGAACCGAATGGTTCAGTAACCCATCCAAGACCTGATCCGAGAACCACACCTACTTTTGGTTTCCGGGCAAACCTGCTGTTAAGAAATAGAAGGGTGTCCAGGGTACCGGGAATGGGTTCCAGAGACTTCTCCATGAAAATTCCATTGATACCTCTGCCGTAAAAATTCTTTATGGTTCCTGAACTCACAAAACCAAGGTTTGAATAAAAACTGATAGCGGGAAGATTGCCTTCCCTGACCTCCAGGACTACCCTGCTTGCCTCCAGCTGCCTTCCCCACTGCATGGCACAGGAGAGAAGGTCCCCTGCAACTCCCATTCTTCTTAGTCCCGGTAAAACACAGATGCTTATTATGTGCAGTACACCCGGTTCGGAAAATGTGGCAGACACATAGCCCTTAGGTACATCTTTCTGAAAAGCTGCCAGGGTATAGAGGGAAAGATCCCGGCGGATGAGCCCCTGTATCTCTTCTATGTCCCAGGGGCTTGGAAAGCACTGCTGTTCCAGCTGGAAAAGACCCTCAGCATGCCTGGGTTCCGGACGGCGGTACTCAAATCTTCGAATGCTCATATTTTCTCGTTGAATCCTCGGAGGTAAAGGGGTTCCAGATTGCCGTCGAAACCTTCCTCCTCCGCCAGGGCAGCGGCGCATAAAGCCGCTGAAGACGGCCTGGGGTTATCCAGTAACGGTGATGCCCATCTTATATTGGCTGCAGAATGCAACTCAGTCCTTCCCGAACCGGCTGCTGTGTATTCTTTTCCGGCCAGCAGTCTGAGCAGATCTTCTGACGAATACAGTCCCTGGGTAATAATTTCAGAAGATAAGGGGTCAGGAGAGCTGAAAGCTCCTGCGAACAATTCATTTGCTCTGGCCCTTATACAGCACAGCACGGCGCCGGAGGGCAGAAGACTGGAAATTACCCGTAGAGTGGACACCCCCTTCACGGGAACACCCCAGCCGGCAGAAAGTCCCAAAGCGGTTGCAGTTCCGATTCTAAGCCCCGTGTATGAACCTGGTCCACGGGATACACCAATACCTGTAAGATCCCCGCCTCTCATCCCGGATGAATCCATGAGTTCAGATACGGCTGGCAGGAGCTTTTCGGAATGGAATGCTTTCACGGGAAGAATAGACTCAATAAGCAGTTCTCCGTCTTTAACCAGGGCAACTCCACCAAGTGTTGACGTGGTATCAATACCCAGCCAGGTTCCAGTCAATCTCCACCCTCCTGGTGTCAGGCCTGCTCCCGGAAGAAAGGCTCACCGTGCATCCTCTCCTGCTGTGCAGATCATTCATTCTCTCAGGCCATTCAACAAGTACTATTGCACGGGAATCGAGAATCTCGTCGAATCCCAGCATCAGGAACTCACTTTCAGACCCCTGAAGCCTGTAAAGGTCCATATGATGAACCTCGAACTCAAAACCCTCGATACTATAAACAGAATCCATGATGAAAGTAGGACTGGGAATAGCTCCGGCAACCCCCATGGCGCGAAGGAATGCCCTGGCAAAGGTTGATTTACCTGAACCAAGTGGACCCTTCAGAAAGAAATGGTCTCCCGGTTCTGCCTTAAGAGCCATTTCACCGGCTATTCTTTCAAGCTCATGCTGCTGAAGATCGCTGTAAAGCATTCTATCTGTATTTCTTGGGCCTCAGCACATCACATGGTACCAGCATCTCCTCAAGGGAAACGCCTCCGTGCTGGAAAGAGCCTCGAAACTTATGCTTATCATCTCTATTCATCCCCACCTGCATTAGAAGAAAATCATCCCTTGCAAAAAGGTATGATTTTCTGGGATGATCATCGGGCAGTCCCCACTCACCGGGACTGTGTACCACAATTGCGTTTTTATGGTCTGCAAAAAGTGAATGGCCGAACCTGTACCTCACGCTGTGAGACATTCCCCTTGCCCCCTTCACATAGGCTATTCTCTTTGCAAGAACAGATCCGTGATCGCTGGTTACGATGATCGTGGCACCTCTTACGCTGAGAGTTTTCAGCATTTCCAGGAGAAAAGAGTGTTCGAACCACTCCTTTGCAAGTCTTCTGAATGAGGGAACGTCAGGGGCGATGTCACGGATCAGGTCAAGCTCCGATCTGCCATGGGTCAAATGGTCGATGAAATTTACCACCAAAGCCATGTAACCGTCTTTCAAAAAATGGGAGAGGCCTCTTTTTACATTTTCACCTTCGCCACTGGTGGAAACCTTTGTATAAACGGCACTTTGTCCACGGGTATACCCGTATCGCGAAAGGCTGTCCCTCATCAGAAGCTGTTCATAGCTGTTAAGACCCGGGCAGCCGTACTTCTCCTGCCAACGGGTTCTGTAAAAGCGCCAGATGTCCCTGGGAACAAGACCACTGAATATGGAATTCCTGCTGTATGGAGTTGCCGATGGGAGGCCGCTGATCATGAAACCTGATTCCCTGTGATACAAATGTTCCACTGATTTCAGCATGAGAAGCCACTGGTCGTATCTCATGCAGTCCACCACAAGAAACACCACCTCCCCTGACCCCTTCATTATCTCGGGCAGTACCTTTCTCTGAAGAACGTTGTGGGCCATGAGGGGAGCCTTCTCAGGTGATGCCAGCCAATCCCTGTAATTGTCTTCTATAAATCTTGAAAAACCCAGCTCCACCTGATCAAGGGCACCGCCCTGAATACCTCTTAGCTTCTGGTCCAACTCTCCTCCCAGGGATATGTCCTTCTCCACTCGGGAATTATAGAGGTGCAGCCAGTCCTCAAGTGAATTCTCCCTGCTCCGTCTCAATTTCTCCGTTTCGGAAATGACTTCCATTGCAGCCTTGTCTACCCTGAGCCTTCCTGAGTCCAGAAGCCTTTTCACCACCAGAAGAATCTGACTGGGATTGACCGGTTTTGTGAGAAAGTCAGCTATGGTTCCGGAAAGAGCCCGGTCCATCAACTCTTCCTCTTCACTCTGGGTAACCATTACCACAGGAAGATCCCTGTAGTTTTTCCTTATTCTATGAACGGTTTCCAGCCCATCCATTCCCACCATCATCTGGTCCATCAGAACAAGATCCACCCTGGTGTTTTTCAGGATCTCAAGGGCCTCTCTTCCGCTTCTTGCCTGAACAACACTGTAAGATCGTCTCTCGAGGAATTTCACGTGAGCCTGGAGGTGGTCTATTTCATCATCCACCCAGAGAATCGTTATCAAATTCACCACCCTTCATCAGAGGAAGGGTTATAAGAAAAACCGTACCTCTACCCGGAGCACTGGAAACCAGCCGCACGGAGCCACTGTGATAGTCCTCGACTATCCTTCTGGCAAGTGAAAGTCCCAAACCCCATCCTCCGGTTCTGGTGGTAAA
>CAZRCS010000047.1:5497-11908 GCA_964598645.1 uncultured bacterium
GGCATGAACAGGTAACAGTTTTGGTCTTCTTCCCATCTGCCCGTACCTGTCGGCAATGCTTCTGAGTCTTTTCACATCTGAATTCATATGGGACACGGCCTCAGCAGTGACGGGATTGGTTATTACTGAGTCATCATCCTCCAATAGCTCCAGCCAACCCATCAGGGAAGAAAGAGGGGTACTGAGCTGGTGGGCTGTTTCTCTTGCAAAACCAACCCACGACATGTTCCTCTCGCTGGAAACCTCTGAACGGAGAAGGAGGAACAACACTGCAGCAGCTGCAAGAAGGAGTCCCAGCTCCAGAAAGGGAATAAGGGCCATCTCGGAATTCAGGTTGGAAGAACCGTAATAAAGGTAGCCAATGGTATCGTCCCTGACCGTAAGGGGAACCGGATCATTCTCCCTTTGAAGAAATTCCATACTTCTTATTGCTTCTGCAATCTTGTAATCGTCGAAGCCGTCGGTACTGGTGCCATCCACTATTTGAGGATAACCGTTTCCGTCGGAGAATATGGTGGGGAAATCAAGACGATTCACCACATCGGCAAAAAGCCTCCTTGTGGATACAATAATGTCTTGCCTTTCCTCAGGACGAAGCCTCAGAGTTCTAATGAACAGGGTAGTTTTACCGCAGGAAGAGCAGAAAAGAGATTCTCTTTCAGCTGCAACAAAAGGAGCCTCGTAAGGCGATCCGCAAACGGTACACGACATGATGCCGGAACTGTCACCCACCATGCTCAGAGGATACTGAACACCGGCCCACAGCCTGGCGATGGTTTCGCAGTTTCTTCTATCTGAATCATTCAGCCTCTCCACCAGTGAATGGGTGTACCAGAGAAAAACCCATATGGAAACAGAGGCGAGCAGAATGAAAACAAGTCTTCTTCTGAAAGTGTTATGCATCTTCCCCAGCCATTACAGGGTAGAAGAAACCGGCCTCCATCACAGTGTCTGCACAAGAGGAAGGAGGTTCGCCGAAGCCATATCTTCCCAGGGAAAGCCCTGTTCTGAAGGTAAGTCTTACACGCTTCCTTATTCTGGAAAGCCGCAGAGCGGCATGATCCCCAAGCATGTATTCTTCGCGGGAAGAAGGGGCCGCAAAAGTGCCCCTGGAATCTTCAAGCAGTCTGTGCATCTGGGAAGCTCCTAGACCCTCAGGACATTCGGCGTTCAAAACCAGATCCCCCCCCTCCTGAACGGTACACGCCCACATGAAAACCGCTTTCATTGCCTGATAAAGGCTCGCATGAAGAGCCCCCCCGGGAATGAGCTCAAGCGATTGGTACTTCTCCCGGATCCTCACTGCATATCTTTTGGCTGAAACCGCTGCCGCCGCCAGGAATGAGTCCTCCGGTGAACCGCAAAACAGTTCGCTGCCCCCGGCAACACCGTTTATCATAAGGCATTCAGTCTCGGATAACAGCATTCGTACACCTTCTATCATATCTGAATTAACCGGGTTGTCCTTAAGTCTTCCAGGAATGCTGCCGGGCAGACATGCAAGAAAGTGATTTGCCACTACCGTCCTTCTGGAGGAACAACCGGGCAGAAACGACTTCCTGCCTCCGGTAAAACCTGCAAAGTAGTGAGGTTCAACTGTATTTATCGCCAGAACCGAACCCTCCAGAAGCCAGGGGTGGACGTCAACAGGTGTTCCCGCCGGGGTCTGGCCAAGAAACACATGAGAGCCGTCATCACAGTCATTGCTACGGATGTGAGCTGGTTCACGTTTCATGTTTCCAAGGATTCTGACACGTTCCGCTTCTGAAACTTCTCGGTGGGTTCCTGTTGCGAACAGGATCCTGAAGTTCTCCGGGAGAAACGGCTCGATAAGAGACACATAGCAGGCAGGAGATGGTCGAGTTGCATCGTTCACCACCAGCGTGACCGGCTCATTCAAAGCTGAAACACCGTCAGCGAAACCTTCAGGCAGTTTCAATATGGACATCCCTCCCCGGTCTGGATAGACTTCAGGTAACAATGAAATAATATACGGCACTCTTCGGAGGTATAACATGACCCCGCCCAGGAAGCGTTCAATACTCCCTGCAGTTGTTCTTTTAGTTCTTCTTGCCTTTGCAGCATCCGCTCTGGGCAGAGCAGGAGGGGGCCAGAGTTACGGTGGAGGAGGAGGTAGTTCTTCCGGAGGCGGCGGAGATGGTCTTGGGATCATCATATACCTTCTTATAAGGCTCTGCATAGAACAGCCATGTATAGGTATTCCACTGGTAATCGTCATAATAGTGGTTTCCATAATAGCGAAGAAAAAAAGGCTTAAAAAGCAGTACAGTACGATCCAACAGGCAGGCAATCGTAATCTCAATCAGAGACAGGATGATCAGGCCAGAAAAAACGCATTGACCAGTATTCTTATCCGTGATCCGGGGTTCTCGGAGAGCGTTTTCCTGGAAAAGGAGAAAAGAGCTTTCCTGGAGGTTCAGAAGGCCTGGTCTGATCAGGATCTGACCGGAGTAAAGCGATTCATCAGTGACGGCGTCAATGAAAGGTTTTCCCTGCAGATTCACATGCAGAAAGCGCAGGGTATTAGAAACCTGATGGAAGATGTTCAGGTTCTTTCAGCAGAGATAACATCGGTTGAGAGCGACAGGCATTTTGACACGATACACGTGAAGTTCACCGCACGTGCAAAGGATTTCGACGTGGATTTGGATACCAGCAGAAAGATCAGATTGAACTACGACGGGACTTTCGTTGAATACTGGAGTTTTCTCAGGAAGCCCGGAGCCCAGACCCTTCAGGGCAGAGGGCTTGTGGAGGGGGTCTGCCCCAACTGCGGAGCAACCCTCGAACTCTCGGAATCCGGGCACTGCAGCTACTGTGACGCCGTGGTAACAAGCGGTGAATACGACTGGGTTCTCTCTGAGATAACTCAGTCGGTGGAGTGGAGTACATCCTCAGGCCCGGAGCAGATACCCGGTTACTCCGCCATGACAGCCGAAGACCCGGGATTCAACGTACAGTCAATAGAAGATACGGCTTCGGTTGTATTCTGGAGGTACATAAAGAGCTATTTCGACAACAGTGCGAGTCCCATAAAGAAAGTAGCTTCGGAGAGTTACTCAGAGGCTCTGGAACAGAGCCTTACCCAGACAAGGGATGGTGATTCCCATCTCTATTTCAAGGATGCAGCGGTTGGTACCGTAGAGGTGCAGGAAATAGAAACGGGAACGGTGTTCGACAGGGTAAGGGTTCTGGTGAAGTGGTCGGCTGAGAACAGCTGGCTGGATAATAAAGGAAAAACTAAGGGCAGCGGGCCGAAAGCAATAAGGCCTCAGATATTTACTCTGATCAGGAAACACGGTGTAAAAACACTGGTCAGCCAGGGGCTTCACAGCGCTCACTGCCCTGGATGCGGCGCTCCCTACACAGGAGAAGACGGAGGATCATGCCAGTACTGCGGCAGACCCCTCAACGACGGTAGCGGTTCCTGGGTTCTTGAGAAAATAGAACCCTTCATGGGATCCAGAATAAACTCAGCAAGGATATCTCCTGTTACAGGTGCCATTCATGTTACACCTGATGTGGTGCTGATGGCAATGGCAGGAGTCATGTACGCCGACGGGGATCTTGACAGCGAGGAGAAAGACATGCTCTCCTCCTTCGCAGCCCACCGGGGGATCTCCCGGGAAAGGTTCGATGCAGTAATGGCTTCCGTGGAATCAGAGAAAATTCCCATTCCTGTACCCGTCTCCAAAACCGAGTCTTTGGAGATTCTTAAGGCTATGGTAAGAATGGCTCTTGCAGACGGAAGACTGGATCAGTCAGAAAAGGACCTTCTTGAAAAGTACGCATTAAGCGCAGGTCTCTCAAGGAACGTGGTGTCCTCCACAATTGCTGCACAGAGAAAGTCTCTCTACAAAGAGGCCAAAAAAGCATCTAAATGAGATTCATAAAAGACTCGGAACACTACACGCTGCTTATAGAAAACGGCATTCTCAAGGCAAGGGAAAGGGTCTGGATAGCAACGGCAACGGTGAAAGACCTCCATGTACCCGGAGAACACAGGCGCAGTCTTCCACTGCTGAATCATCTGGAAAAGCTTCAAAGGAGGGGGGTCAGCATCCGGCTGCTCCATGGCGGGAAACCCTCGGCACCCTTCGCGAAAACACTGCATGGTCTTTCTGAGCTCAGAAAAGGTGACGGGTTCGAAATGCTTTTCTGCCCCAGGAACCACAGCAAGATTATACTGGTAGACGGCATTATAGGTTACACAGGCAGTGCAAACCTCACAGGAGCCGGAATGGGTGCCCGGTCTGAAAGAAAAAGGAACTTCGAAACCGGCATATACACTGAAGAACCGGAACTGATAAAGTGCATGGAAAACTACTTCGATAGTATCTGGATAGGTGAGTTCTGCGAAAAGTGCGGAAGAAAAGATCTGTGTCCCGGACCAGTCACCTGCCGGTAAGGTCCATTATGAGCCGGTATACCTCTGGTGCTCTTGGGGTATGATACCGTATCTGGATACTTCCGGACCTTCTGGGATCGGAAATGGAAGGATCCATCTCTATAACGAAAACCCTGCCGTCAACAAGAGAGAATTTTGCCGACTTAAACTCTTCCCGATCCAGAGGCAGATGTATGACCCTTCTTTTCAGTGCATAACCGACGATCCTTTTTTCGGAAACCGCAAGTGAACCCCAGGAGGTCTCCCTCTTGTTTCGGAAATACTTCCCAGGAGCTTTGAATACCTTGTAGTGAACGGTAATACGCACCCCTTCAGCAAGGAACAGCAGTCCTTCGTTCTCTACCAGTTTCCTTGCCCTGGAGGGAAGATCAGAAAGCTTGAAGAAGCTCTTTATTTTTTCCGTCAGGATGCTCATCATTCCCTCCCGTGAGCCAGAATTCAGCTTCCTCTTCACTGCTGAAGTAGTCGAAGTGCCCCTTCTCCGGCCATGCAGATTCGGCCAGTTTCTCTATGTGTATGCGGGTAAGTCTTCCGCCGACAATGTTAGCGGCTTTCGCCATACCCTTCTGAACAGCCATCTGCATCAGTTCAGAGTGTATACGCTGAACAGGGGCAGGTTGAACGGGAAATAGTTTTACATCGGCGATGACATTCCAGGAATCACTGCTTCCGAGGATATCCATGGCCTCGCAGAGCCTTTTTCTGTAGTCACAGGCTTCATCCAGACACCAGAATCCCCAAACACGTATGCGGATGAGTCTGTTCCCCTGGTCGACTGAAACACTGAATTTATCTGCCAATGAATCCCTCCGGACATCCCCTGTGGATTTCGAGTATAACACAGGCAGATTCCTGTGCAATGGTAAATATCCGTGTACCGTGTTAGCATCAGTGGCGAGGCTCAGGCCCTTGATCTCCCCTTGACCTGATGGCGGCTTTCACGTATTAACTACAGGCACGACACATAGTGTGTCTGATAGAGGAAGGGGACTTTCATGAATAAAACGCTTCTCTTCGGTCTTGTGCTGATCCTGGCGGCCGCCGCCTCAGCACAATGGTCGGAAAACTTCGACTCCTACACCGCCGGCTCAGGAATCTACGGCCAGGGCGGCTGGACATGCTGGGGCGACGATCCGGCATACGACGCATACGTATCAGCTGCACAGTCAAAGAGCGCACCTAACTCAATCGAAATCATTTCTACCTCTGACGCTGTCCAGGAATTCAACATCACCTCAGGCGACTGGGTAATCTCTGCATGGCACTACATTCCTTCCACTGCCACAGGCCAGCAGTTCTTCATCCTGCTCACCTACTACGAAGGCTCCAGCAGTGACTGGGCCCTTCAGCTGAAGTTCGACAATGACATAGGCCAGATGTCCGTAGAAGAAGGTTCCGGCCTTGTTGACATCGTCGACGACCAGTGGGTAGAGGTAAAAGTCGAGATAATGCTTGCAGCCAACACCCAGAACATCTACTACAACGGCACCTTCGTGGAAACCATTCCATGGTCTCCAAGCAGCGGAATTCTTGAATTCGACGCTCTCGATCTTTTCTCCGACGGCGGAGACTCCATATTCTGGGATGATATCGTTGTGGAACCAGGTCAGGCTCTCGAGCCCACCTCCTGGGCATCGATAAAGGCTTCCATCTGGTAATCGTTACAGAAAAAAAGGGAGCCGGATGAACCGGCTCCCTTTTTTTATCTTGTTAATCTAGCGAAGGATCTCTATGTCTCCATTTACGGTGGAAACTGCTATCTTCCTGTTCCCGGTTCCGAATACAGCGGAGCAGCCCACTATGTCCCTTTCGATCTCTGGATTAAAACTGTCGTCAATATCCATTGATCCCGATAAGGTCTCCACCGAAACTTCTGCGTCACCACGAAGTGTCATTGATAAAGAAGCGTTAACGCTGGAGATGGAAAGGTCGTCAAGAAGATCCCCAATGGCGAGAACGGCACTCCCGTTCACGATATCCAG
>CAZRCS010000048.1:0-11818 GCA_964598645.1 uncultured bacterium
AAGGATGCCCTTGAAATCGGCCTGGTAGACTACAACGGCGGAGTTGTGGATGCCATTGAATACGCCGAAAGACTTGTTGGAATACAGAATGACGATCCCGAGATAATCATATTCCCCAGGCTTACGGGCTTTGGCAGCCTGAACATTTCTCCCCTGGGGCTGAATTCCATGGAAGAAGCTTTTGACGAGGTTACTGAAGATCCGCTTCTGAATGCCAGCGGCCCCCTTTATATGGCTCCTGCCATTGTAATTGAGTAAAATGCAAACCTCAGAATACAGGGAGCTTTTCAGAAAAAGGATAATGGAGCTCTTTGCCGAAAGGGATTGGATGCTTGGTATCTGGGAGGGAGGATCTGCAGCCACCGGTTACCTGGATGAGCTTTCCGACCTTGACCTCGGCTTCGTGGTGGAAGACGAAAGAGTTGAAGAAACCTTCACCCTGTTCCAGGGACTCCTTGATGAGTACTACGGAGTTAAAAGCAGTTTCCGGCTGCCGGAACCTTCATGGCACGGACACAGTCAGTGCTACTATTTCATCGAGAAATGCCCGCCGCTTTTCTATGTGGATCTCCTGGTGGAAAAAAAGTCAGCAGGAAACAGGCTCATAGAGCCCGACCGCCACGGCAGATCAAAGATCTGGCTGAACAGAGAGAATGTGCTGAATCCGGTGACCACACCCGAGGAAGAGATGTTTAAGAGAAACAGGAAATTCTTCCTGATTCAGGCGGATACCTTTCCAATCAGCGAGACCGAAACGGAAAAACAGCTGAGAAGGGGCAACGAAATAGATGCCATGCTTGAATATCAGGGGTTCATACAGCGAAAACTTGCAGCTCTGCTCAACCTGAAGTACAGACCGGCGAAGTATGATTTCGGAATCCGCTATGGAGACAGGGATTATCCGGCGGAAGTGGCTGAAAGAGTAAGGAAGCTCATGTACGCAGGGTCCATTGAAGACATAAGACCTCTGTTCGAGGAAGCTTCTGCCTGGGCCGGGGAATTGCTGGAGGAACTCGGGGAAAAATACACTGGCTAGCAGGTTTTCTTGTGGGTAAAACCAGTAGTGGGGGGTCGTTTCAGTGATACAGATGTTGGGTTTTGATAATGAAAGATATCTCGAGGAGCAGACCTCCGAGATAACAAGACGGGTAGATGGCTCCGAGGGACGACTGTACCTGGAGTTCGGCGGCAAGCTCATGTATGATCACCACGCTGCAAGGGTTCTGCCGGGTTACGACCCTAATGTGAAGATAAGGCTTCTTGAAAAACTCAGAGATCAGGCGGAAATCATTCTCTGCATATTCGCAGGAGACATAGAGAAACGAAAGATCCGCGGTGATTTCGGAATAAGCTACGATTCAGATGCTCTGATGCTCATAGACGGTTTCCGCTCCCATGGGATAGAGCTCAGGGGTGTGGTGATAACCAGGTTCGAGGAGCAGCCCTCTGCAATTGCCTTCGAGAACAAACTCAAACGCAGGGGCGTAGATGTCTTCAGGCACTACTACACCAGGGGATATCCCACCGATGTGGAATTGATAGTAAGTGAGGAAGGTTACGGAAGAAATGACTACATACCCCCCACTAAACCCCTGGTAGTCGTTACAGGCCCCGGTCCCGGCAGCGGAAAGCTTGCCACGTGCCTTTCCCAGCTATACCACGACCACAAGCGAAACATCAGTGCGGGCTATGCAAAATTCGAAACCTTCCCGGTCTGGAATCTTCCTCTGAAACATCCGGTGAACGAAGCGTACGAAGCGGCAACCGCAGATCTGCAGGATGTTAATCTGGTGGATCCTTTCCACCTCGATGCACATGGCGAGGTTGCGATAAACTACAACAGGGACGTGGAAGCATTCCCCCTGGTGAAACGTATTCTCGAGAAGATAACCGGGAATCGGTCTCCCTACGCATCACCAACGGAGATGGGTGTCAACAGGGTGGGATTCGGTATCGTGAACGACGATGCCGTGCGTCACGCCGCCAAGCAGGAGGTCATAAGAAGGTACTTCCGCTACCGGTGTGAATACGCAATGGGTCTTGCGGAAGAAAAAACCGTTGAAAAGATAGAGCTTCTCATGAACAACCTGAACCTTACAAGATATGACAGACCGGTGGTGGAAAAGGCCGAGAAACGAGGGGAGGCCGCAGATGAAGAAGAGATAAAAGCGGCAGCCATCCAGCTTCGAAACGGAACAATACTCACAGGAAGAAGCTCTGAACTGCTCCACGCGTCTTCTGCTGCGGTTCTCAACGCGGTAAAGGAACTCGCCGGTATCCCAGACCAGACCCACCTTCTCTCCCCGGAAACCATTCAGTCAATCAGGAATCTGAAAAAAGCCATCGGTTCACTGCCATTGAGACTGGATCTGGAAGAGGTACTCATAGCACTGAGTGTGAGTGCTGCCACATCCAGTGATGCGGCAAGGGGAATGGCAATGCTCACGGAACTTCGCAACTGCGAGGCCCACCTTACACACATGCCCTCATCAGGTGACGAGAGCGGACTTAGGAACCTTGGGATAAACGTCACGAGCGACCCGAAGTTCAGCAGCTCAAGGCTTTATATGACTTGATCCGTAATCCTGGCTTCCTTGAAACAGCGGCTGTACCGCTTACTAGATCCCAAGCTTAAGGTAACGGGGATAAGCCATTTCGTAGAATGCAAGCCCCCAGAGGAAAGACCCGTCGGAGGCTGACAGAAGCAACTCAGGGCCGTACAAGACTCCCGTGCTTGCATCGAAGTGACCCGTCAGCTCTTTTTCTTGTGTATCCAGCACATACACCGTTATCCCGCTACCGGGGTCAAGGCACCATCCATACAGATACCTTGCACTGGGTTGCAGATAGGAAAGCCCCTGAAGCTCAGGCACGGTCTGGGGAAATACGAAGCTGTCCATTATCTCAAGGGTAGACCCATCATAGGTGCAGGAAAGCTCCCCGTCAGTACAGTGTATGTTGCCTGCGCTGTCGAAACAGAAAGCATCAGCCCTGGGCAGACTTCCAATAACGGTGAACGTCCGGGTGTCGAGAACGGTGATGTCCGAAACACCATCTGAAACGCACAGGTGGTTTCGATCAGGACTTAGTGCCTCTGCTGTAAAGGAAAGATCTTCAAGGGTACCGGTTATCTCCAACTGAAGAGGATCTATGATCAGCGTGCAATCTTCGGTGGAGACAAGAAGCCCTTCCGGGGTATCCACCATACAAAGAGCCTCCAGCACAAGCTCCATGGATCTGAGGTGCTGGAGCTGATCAGAAAGGATCGACAAACCAACGTATTGTCCCCCGCCGGTTACACGGCACAGGGCTATCTCCCCTGTTTGTAGCTCACACGCGCATAAGCAGTTGCAGCCCCATGACGAATTCAGTGAACCGCTGGAAGTGCTTCTTTTCTGGATGCCCTGAAAATCCCAGGGTGGAAACCCGCTGTAATGCTCATCGGCAATTACGAGTAAATAACTGTCATCCCGCGACAAAAAGGCTATCTGGTGATCAAATACGTAACCGATGTTTAGACTGGCGGATACCCGCCATGGGATACCGGGGTTCGATGTAAACTCCACTTCGTTACTGTACGGATCCGGTCTTCCGGAGTATTCGGTGACAACGGCATAGTATCTTGGCTGAAAGGCAGAGGAGGAGTCACTGTATGAAGTCAGTCCCATCTCCCGGGATACGAAAACGGTATCATTGTTATAGGGGAGGTTTTGCTCCAGATCAGGCGAGAAGCTTCTCACCAGAATGTATGACTGAAAACCATCGTGTTCCGCAGGTGTCCATTCGAGCCGGCAGTATCCCAGCCCGAATTCGGATACAGACAGTTCAGCTCCGGGAGGATATGGAGATTCGGGGCCCTCGACATGTGCCTCTGTGCTCCAAAGATGATCTCTCTCTATGGTGGAAGCCCGAACGGCATAGTAATAAACAGCACCCCATTCCAGGTCTTTTGAATCCACCCATATCATCTGGCTGCCGGTTGAACCCAGTTCAACTGCATTTTCCGGATGAGCGCTTATGCCAGGGCTTAGGGACCTGTAAACGGTGTATTCATGCTCGAGGGTACTGGATGGCGCATTCCATTCAAGTGTAAACTCGCAGAATGGCCTTGAGCCGTCTTTCGGCCTTCCCTCAAGGGGAAATGACACCTGCGAAAGCAGATCTTCCCCAATGGAATCACCGGAAAACACCAGGCTTGTTATTTCAAAGGAAACCGGCTGAGGCCCGGTCGTATTACAGCCGCACAACCAGACTGCCATTATCAGATACGGTACTGCTCTGCTATTTAAACCCATTTATATTCCTATTTTCACATACAATGGTTTTTGCATTTCATGTAAGCACAAACACCAAATGGATGATCCGTCTTCAGAAGATATCAACTCCTCAGGTCCGTACACCTCGTCAGCACAAACTTCAAAAGACCACATGTATTGCCCTTCAGGGAAATCGAAAATAGAGATCCTGATCCCCCCGTCAGCAAATTTCCACCCATAAATGTACTCGCAATCAGGAGTAAGGAAGGAAGAGCCGTTATAGGGAAGTACCCACTGGGGATACTCAAACTCGTTCAACCGTTGCAGGCTATAGGGGTTGAACTCCACAGCTCTGCTGTCATTGGAACAGAACAGGTGCCCGTTGGACCCAATATAAAAACGGGGAAAACGGCCAACTGAACCAATCTGGTTGAATTCCGGCAGAGTAACTGCATAGATATCATTGGTACTGTCCTTCAAAAAAAGCACCGTGCTGTCCGGAGTTACAACAGCTTCACTGAAGGTTACTTCTTCCAGGGTCTGCAGCAGTTCCAGAGATTCCGTATCGAACAGCCAGGAACACTGTTCACCGGAAACCAGGATCCTCCCGGGAACGGCAGTGACCCCAACGGGTTCAGATGGGAGAGAAACCTGGGCAAGTTCAGCCAAACTTTGACTGAGAAGCCATAAACGGAATTCCCCGTTTTCGGAAAAGCCGCATGCGGCCAGATCATCTGAATGCAGCAGAGTTGCACAACTTATATCACCGGGAAAGAAAGATACCAGTATACCGGTGTCGGGATCCCTTCTCTGAACACCATCCTCGAACTCCCTGGAGAATGAATCATCACATCTGGATATGTCATAAAGATAGTATTCGTTAACTGCTATAATTTTGTGATGTGATGTGTGATGATCCAGCCAGGTGGCCTTTACTTCGTATGGAGCATCAACCTCCATGTATACACATATTTCGTTGCTATACACATCAGGATAACCATTATAGCTCACTTTTAGCGCGTAATAATATGTTTCATTAAGGGAAGGAACCGAATCGGAGAATTCCAGACAATCGATATCATCTGTGAACAGCAGCTCAAGGTTCTGGTATGGAGAATTGTGCTCGATGCCGCTGTAAAGGCTCCTGATCAGTGTGTAGGATGTGAAATACTCAGACTCAGAACCGGTCCAGGACAGGTTCAACCAGCAGAATCTCTCCCTTTCGGATAGCAATTCCCTTGGGATTAGCTGCGGTATCTCAGGGGTTTTCACTGCCACTTCGTCAGTCCAGCCGGAAACACCCTGATTGGAAAAACCCATGACTGCGTAGTAATACTCCGTATCCCAGCACAACCCCTGCAGATCTGCACAGGAAGAATCTTCCGTGTAGCAGATCAGAGAAGCGGAAGAGAGATCTGACTGAATAGAGGGCTCCTCGGATCTGTACAGCCAGTATGTGTCGTATGCACTCACGGGCTGCCATGAAACGGTGAACCCCCATGCTGAAGAAAGCGCTCTTGATTCAGGGGGAGTGCTGTCGCCTGTAAATTCAACGGAGATGATCGAGAACTCCTCCTCGGAAGGTTCGGTCGAAAGGCATCCGCACACTGCAAGGAAAGCTGCGCATAGTCCTGAAAACAGTTTTGAGTGGTGCAACTCAGCGGGTGATCCTGAACATGGTCTGCTCCTGATCGGCATCGGATGCAACGCCCCAGATAATTTCGCCGCCGGGATCCACAAGGATATCAGAGTATAGAACGCTGCTGGTGATCGGTGATGAAACGGTGCCAAGTCTTTCCCCGGAATGAATATCGTAAATTCTTATAAGGGTGCTCCCGTCTTCTGACACAACCGGGATGTAAACGGTGGAATACTCAGGGGGAAGCACGATCACATCGGGGACGAATGCCTTTTCAGGGAATGAAAACCGGTCGATCAGTGACAGGGTCACAGGAGCAAGACATACGTATTCCTGGCTGTTAGTACAGTGAATACGCCCGTCCGGGGAGCAGTCGATGTTGCAGAAGTACCCTACATATGAGGAAACGCATACAAATCCCGGCAGGGAAAGGCACACCACGTAATTTTCTCCAAGAAGATATATGTAGTTCCCGTCGGGTGATAACTCAGCCTGGCTGAAACCGTAAGGTATGGTCATAACGGTTTCCAGGGTCTCATAATCAATGAGAAGCGAGAATGAGTTCAACCCCGCAAGAATACCAGTGCCGCATTGAATCAGAGACTCTGCCCCGGGGAAATTTCTCACCCGGAGCTCATTCATCAGGGAAGAGCTGAAAATACCCAGATACCTTCCGCCGTTTTCGGTTCTGTAGCAGGCCGCATACTCGCCGGTATCAAGACCTGTGATGTAATAGGGATCCTTGGCGCACCCTCCTATGGGCTGCCCTGTGACAATGTCGTATACCCTTGAATGCCATGATGTATCGAAATAATTCTTGCCGGTAAAGGTCTGATTGTTCCCGTTCATCTCAAAAAGAGAAACGCTGGTTCCCAGAGGATCCAGAACGCTGCTTATCTGCCACGGGACATCCCCGCCGGGCATGAACACGCATTGATTGCTGTAAGCCACGACCCCCTGGGAGTTCTCAACGGCCACCAGATAATAACAGGTATCGGCAGGGGCTTCCAGAGAATCAGTAAATGTGAGATCGGCAATGTTCGATGTTGTGTAGATAGGATAGGTGAATTCCGGCATGAAATCCTCACTATCACCCCTGTAAAGGCTGTATGAAGAAAAGTCTCCGGTGGCCCTGGTCCAGTTCAGAGTGCACACCGTAAAGTTTTCCTTCTGACTCATAAGAAAAACCGGAGTGCCACCGGGCGGTGAAGGTGCGCCTATGGAAACCTCGTTGCTCCAGAGGGTAGGGTTAATGGCATGATCTGCCCTGACCGCATAGTAATACGTGGTTCCCCATTGAAGATTGAGCGCGTCTGCCCAGACATTGAATGTTCCGCTGCACATTTCTTCCGCCTGGGAAGAAGTTCGCTGGATGTCAGGTTGAAGAGATCTGTATAGTCTGTATGTATATCCGGACCCTTCCTCGGGATCGTTCCAGCTCACCGTGAACTCGATGAAGGGTTCGCTCTTTGAGAAAGTGCTGCGGCAGACCTCCGTGGTGGCATCAGTTAAACCGCCGGTCGAATCGCCCGTGAACACCACTTCGTGCATCACGAAGCCGCTCTGGTTTCCATCAGGGCCTGTGGTGTTGCATGCCAAAACTACAAACATGAACATTAATATCAAAAACATTCTGCTCATAAACCACCACACCCATGGAGTTGTTTTCTCTCATTGAAAATAAGCAAACAGGATCGGAGACACAAGAAGGGAAGAATCCTCATGCAGAAGAAATTGATATATCTTAACAGCAGGCTTCTTAACCTCTCTTCCGGTGAAAGAGGAGACACATGGGTTTCGCGGGAACGGTTCTCATTGCTGTGCTGCCGCCGGTATTCTTCCTTGTGTGGATACTGCGGTATGACAGGATGGAACCGGAACCCCTTTCATCTGTGCTGAAGGTGTTCCTGCTGGGATGCCTGTCTATCATTCCCGCTGCCTTCATGGAAGCGGCCATGCTGTCCCTTCCGGTTTTCTCCCCAGCGGGGCTTACAGGATCCGCTCTGCAGTCGTTCCTGGTCATCGCTCCCATTGAGGAAGCGGCAAAACTGCTGATAGTCATTCTCTTCGTACGGAAGAGCAGGCATTTCACAGAATCCAACGACGGAATTGTTTATGCGGGAACTGCATCCATTGGTTTTGCCCTTGCGGAAAATCTGTTTTACGTCTTCGAACACGGGGCACTGGTGGGGATGGCCAGGGCCGTAACTTCCATACCGGGACACACATTCACCGGTGTCATCATGGGATACTTCGTCGGCATGGGTATGTTCTCCTCTTCACCCCGGGGAAGATCCACTTACATTCTGAAAGGGTTCCTGGCTGCCTGGTTCCTTCACGGGATCTACGATACCTTCGTTCTGTCAGGAACGGCAATTTCCCTGATGGTAATACCCCTGGTGGTACTCAACTTCATCTTCGGAATAAAAATTCTGAGGAAAGGCCGCGCACTTTCAGCGAAGCAGCAAGGCTTATGTATTCCGGAAATACCAAAACTGGCACCCTCCGGAGGCGGCTGCAGAAAGATCCTGGGCAGAACTCTTCTCACCCTTGCGCTTCTTTTCTGGCTTCTGATGATCGTAGGTCTTCTTTTCGGAGACATGGAACAGGAATACGACCCGGGCACCGTTCTTGCCGGGTCACTGATACTTACCTTCATACCGCTGACCCTGGGGATAGTTCTGGAAGTATCCGTCAAAAAAAAAGAGACTTCTTGCGTTATTCAGAAGTGATTTTGAAAACATACTGAGTTCCATCAGACCGATAGGCGAGAAACCAGAGAAACGTCCCCGAAGGTGCTGGAATAACATCCCAGACCGTTGTTAAGTGGTGATATGCAGGTCGTACAGTACCCGGAGTCTCCCCGGAATAGATATCCCACACCCTGAATGCCAGTTCGTCGTTTTCCCAGATGGGAACATATGCATATCTGCATTCTGGAGGGAGCAGTGTTGCCGCAGGCACCAATGCCGCTTCAGGAAATTCATACTGATATATCATTGAGAGTGACATTGGGTCAAAAACCTCAACCCTTAAACTGTTGCAGCAGAATATGCTGCCGCCGGCCCCCTCCTGCAGAGAGTTGAAGTAACCCGAAATTCCCCCTGCGACCTCCAGGGAAGAAGCATCCAGAGAAATTACACCGGAACCGCTGAGAAGAAAAACCCGCTCCCTATAAGCTGAAAGTACAGCTTTGGAAAAACCGAAATTGAAGGTCTGCAGGGTTTCCAGAGTCTGAGGATCAACCAATATTGAAGTTGATATCCCTCCAAGGAGAATACCGGTATCCAGTTCTACTGCACATGATGCCGGGGGGAAGTGCCTGGTAACCAGTTCGGTTTCGAAATCAGGGGAGTAAAGTGAAAGCATGTAACCATTTTCAGTAAGATGACTGGCTATTATGTAATCGTTTTCAGTGATCAGGATGAAACGTGGATCCAAATAGGCCTGATCGAGAGTCCTTCCATCCTCAGTGCTTAACAGCCTGCCAATGGAATAACTGCTGTAAGACCTCGAGGCGGTCATCCTCTGGCTGTCCCGGGTGATGTAGTAGTTTCTGGCTTGAAGCCCGTGAATCGCAGTTGCACATGAAATCAGAGATGGGATCTCGCCTCCCGGGATGAATTCAATTACATTGCTGAAACTGCAAAGCCCCAGGGTATCAGATACCGCAACGGTATAGTATGTGGACCTGTCCGGGGATGCAAAGTGGTCTGTGTATGAGGTTGTATCAGAAGATGATGAAAAGAAAAGGGTGTCTGCATACCAATAGTGCCCTTCTATATCAAAAAAGTTGCTTCTGAGAAGGGCATATGAACTGAAGTCACCCTCAGCTTCAGTCCATTCAAGCCTGCAGTCGGTAAATCCTGTTTTATCCATGAACAGCTCACAGGGAGGGGGATAGGGGGATGTGGGAGTCTGGGAAGATACCTCATTGCTCCAGCCATGCTCATCAGCCCTTACAGCATAGTAATACTCAGTTCCCCACTGAAGAGCGTCGGAATCCCTCCATTCCGTTTCATCTGTGGTGCATAAGAGGACCGCTTCAGAGGGATCAGTTTCTATTCCTGCTCCGGTGGATCTGTACAGCTCGTATTCCGTACCGGCATTCTCCCACTCCAGAGAGAACTCACAGGGCACAGGATCTCCGGTAAACACAGGCGGATCAAGCCGGAAGCTTCCCTGAGATGGTGCTGTCGAATCACAGCCGAACGTGAGAAGAAAGGGTATGAACAGGTATTTTTTCATGTGTTAAAGATAAGCAGGCGCCGCATTCCCGACAACGCGGCCAGCAATCTGAACCGACGCTGCCGCAGACACCTCACAAACCGGATCAAACCCGGGTGATAAGCATCTGCGGCGGCAATCAGAATATTCAGTCCTGCTTAGAAGCCTCCAGAAGAAGCCTGGCGATCTCCGGCCTGGTGAATTCAGGCGGAGGAAGCTCTCCTTCTAGAAGCATGGCGCGAACCTTCTTGCCTGAAAGGAATACCCTTTCCCTGGCGGTATGGGGGCAGGTACGGGCGGTTGCCATGCCGTCGCAGGCATTGCAGAAGAACGCATGCTCGAACTTCAGGGGAATAATGCCTATCTCTTCCGCGCTGAATTCCTCAAAGATCTCCTGGGCATCGTAGGTGCCGTAGTAATCGCCGACACCTGCGTGATCTCTTCCAACGATGAAATGGGTACAGCCGTAGTTCTTCCTGACTATTGCATGGAAAATGGCTTCTCTGGGGCCTGCATACCGCATAGCCGCCGGGAATACACTGAGTGCTGTTCTGTCCTTTGGATAGTAAAGATCAAGAATGGTTTCATAGCAGTGCATCCGTACATCCGCAGGAATGTCGTCAGACTTGGTAGCTCCTACAAGAGGGTGAACAAGAAGCCCGTCAACCATCTCCAGCGAGACCTTCTGCAGGTATTCATGGGCCCTGTGAATGGGGTTCCTGGTCTGGAATGCAACTATGGTCTTCCATCCCTTTTCCCTGAAGAGTGCCCGTGTTTCAGAAGGGATCAGTCTGTGGTCTCTGAAGGGCTCCTCATCTCTCATGTCCATGGCGTGTATGCTTCCACCAATATAGGTTCCGGAAAGACTCTTCAGATACTGAACACCGGGATGTTCGTCATGGTCTGTGAGAAGTGTCTCTCTGGCTTCACGCATGAGATCGGCGGTGAAGATGTCGTCGATTTTCATCATCCCGCGGACCTGCCCGTTGTAGGAAAGCTTAACGGTATCTCCCGGGGCTGCTTCCGGATCACCTGCCTTCCTTGCGAAAACTACAGGCAGGGACCAGACGGTTCCGTCGGAAAGGCGCATTGAATCCACCACGGAGGTATAGTCACTGCCGTTCATGAACCCCTTGAGAGGGCTCATGGCTCCGCAGCTTATCATCTCCAGATCGTTCTTCTCCCGCTCGTTCAGGTTGAGGGTAACTGCATCAGCAGGAATCTCATCCGGAGCTATCATTCTGTCGACCAGTTGTCCTCCATGGGGCTCAATCATCATATCCTCGCTATTCTGTGGTGCCGTCCGGCATGGTCTCCATCGGGCATGGTTCGTATCTTTCCGGTGCAAGTGCTCTGGTGGCAACACCCTGATCGATAAGATCGTAGATGATCTCCTCCAGGGGCACCATGTTCCAGTCTTCATAGTATCTTGCGGCAATTCTTGATGAGGTATCGATTATTATCACCGCAGGAAGTGCCCTGACACCAAAGTTGTCCATAACGGCAAAGTCAGGATCAGCAAGCACGGGGAATCGAATGTGCCACTGGTTCACCAGGGAATCGGTCATGGTGACCTGTCTGCCGGCAGAAACTACGATACAGGCCACGGCTTGATCTGCAAAGGTACTGTCTATGCAGCACAGACGGTTCAGATCCTCCAGATCGGCCAGGGTATTGAAATCGTTGAAAAGAACAA
>CAZRCS010000049.1:0-11683 GCA_964598645.1 uncultured bacterium
CGTTCTCGCCGATTCCTGCGGTGAAGACTATGGCATCGAGGGTTCCCAGGGTTGCGGCGTAGGAGCCGATGTATTTTCTCACCCTGTCAGCGAACATTTCGAAGGCAAGTTTTGATCTCTCATGGCCGTTCCACATGTGCTCCTCCACATCGCGCATGTCCATGGAGATGCCGCTGATGCCAAGAAGACCGCTTTCCTTGTAGACCATTTTCTTTACCTGCTCCAGGGTCCAGCCCCTGTTCTCCATGAGATCGAAGAGAATGGCCGGATCCACATCCCCGGAACGTGTTCCCATCATTACACCGCAGAAGGTTCCGAATCCAAGGCTTGTATCTATGGATTTTCCTCCCCTTACAGCGGTAATGGATGAACCGTTCCCAAGGTGACATGTAATGGTGTTGACTTCCTCAAGGGGTTTTCCCAGTATCTCCGCTGCCCTCTGGGAAACGAACTGATGGCTGGTTCCATGAAAGCCGTAGCGACGCATTCCATAATCTTCATAAAGCTTGTAGGGAATACCGTACATGTAATTGACCTGGGGCATGGTCTGGTGGAACGCCGTATCGAACACTGCAACATTGGGAATCCCCGGAAGCGCCTTCATGGCGGCCCTGATTCCCATGATGTTCGCCGGATTGTGAAGGGGAGCCATTTCACTGACCTCTTCCAGACCTGCCAGTACCTCATCGTCGATCACCACACTGCTGGTGAACCGTTCTCCGCCGTGAACCACTCTGTGACCGCAGGCGGCTATTTCGTCCAGGGATTTCAGGGCACCCTTGTCGGGGTCCACGATTATATCCAGAGCCATTTCAAGACCGGTCTCGTGGTCGGGGATGGCCCTTGTGATCTCCGTTTTGCCCCCGTCGAACTTGTACTTCATCCTGCCCTCATCGAGACCTATGCGTTCGATCAGGCCCGAAGCAAGCATTCTTTCGGTTACACCGTCGACGATCTGGAACTTGATTGATGAACTGCCGCTGTTGATAACAAGGATCTTCATTTCAGCCTCTTGCTCTATTTGGAAATGGTGTTTGAAAAGGGAAAAACACGCAGCGAACATACCTGATTCCGGAAACATTTTCAACTGTTTTCAGTTGATTCCCGCCTTTGTGTCTCGAGAACCGCAAAGAGGAATCCCCAGATACAGGTGAACCTGTAATTCGTTATCAGGGAACTGCTCAGAGCAGCAATCACCAGGGCAGTGAATGAGGCGGTAAGCCACATCCCTGTCAAGGTTTCTTCGGGATCCACGGAACGAACGGTGATCATGAAACCACCGGCGATACCTTTTGCATAAAGAAGCGCCAGAACAACTGCTCCGGAAAGACCCGTGTTAAGAAGGAGCTGGAAGAAACTGCCGTCCACATAGGGAATGGAAACCATGGAAAAAAGGTCAGGTCTGAAATAGTTGATCTCATGACCAAAACCGGTTCCGAAAAGAAGTGTGAGGGGTGATGCTTTAACGGTTACTGCAATTTCGTACCAGGAAAGGAATCTTGCCCAGAGTGAGACATCCCCCATAAGACCGCCGTCAGCCCCTCCCCCCCGGGCGGCTACGTCTGCTGCTGAAAGAAGGCCGGAAGCAGCGACGAAAGCAATGGAACCAGCTGTGAAAACAGCAAGAAGAAGAATTCTTGCCAGGAGTGGTCCCAGCCTTACACCGCCTCTGCCCTCCCTTGCCATGTCCGCCACGAATGCAGCAAGGCCTCCGGCGGCTATAGCAAGCCATAGTGCCCTGGACTGCCCCAGAAGCAGTGAAGCCCCCATTGCGAGAATGGCAAAAGCTGCAGGTAAAACGGGAATAGTACGGCCTTTCTTCCACAGGAGAAAGGATACCAAAAAGAGACCGATCATAACCACATTCAGCTCCCTGGATGTTACCCTGAGGCCTGAAGACTGCCTTATATAGACGCCTTCACCCCCGGTAAAGCCTTTGAAAAGCACCCAGAGGGCTGCAAGAAAGGAAGCTGCCAACAGGGTTCTGGTAAGCATTCTGTAGCTCTTCCTGCTCTTGAGTATCCACATTGCCGGAAAAAAGAAGAGATAACCAAGCATGGTCTTGAAAAAGATTCCTGCTATTTCCGGATCGTAACCCTTGATAAATCCATGAATGAAACCCGCCACGGAAAGTCCCGTGAGTATCAGTATCAGCCTGCCGGATCCCGTGTTTCGAACCCTGCCGTCGCCGTCGATCAACGCTCCGACCCACATAATGAAGATCCACAACTGCAGAACATCATCCACCCTTATGCCAAAGGGTCCTGCGTAAACGCTTAGTCTGCCGAGAAACATCGTGGTGAAAACCACCTGGATGCCGAAGAGAAGCGAAGCCATTCTCGGGGGGTATGCGAAAACCATCAGCGAAATCATGAGAAAAGAAGCAATCCCAGCTGCTGGGATCAGAAAATCTGTTACCGCACCGGCAATAACTATGAAACAGACAGCGAGGAAACCGTAGAGTAAAACCCTGTCGGATCCGCTATTCTTCAAGAGCAGCAGCTCCGGCAACAGCATCTGCGGTTGTTTCCGCTACCCACTTCAGGAAAATCGAATCCTCTCTGCTGAATGCGGCCGGTGTATGGGAGTCCAGGTCAAGCTCTCCAACCAGTTTTCCCCTGTAAGTCACAGGAGCCACGAACTCGCTTTTCACATGGGGGCTGCAGGACAGGTAGTTGGATTCGGCATCCACGTCGTCCACCACGAATACCTCCAGGGTGCTTGCTGCCTGACCGCAGATGCCCTGGCCGAATCTGATCCTTGTGTGTTCAGTCGGCTCGCCTGCAAAGGGTCCCAGAATAAGCTCATTCTCGCCTTCTTTATCTACAAGGTAGTAGCCAACCCAGTGATAGTCCGGCACCTCGAGTCGCAGCACATCGCAAACGGCCTGGAGTTTAGCCTCCGGGGGAACCTGCTCGCACATTATCCTCTTCACGGCAATTCTCAGATCCTCAGTATTCACCGGTTTCCTCCTCCATGGATTCCCAGAGAACCATGGCCCTTCTTATGTGAGGAACGGTAATTGTTCCTCCCACGACATTCCCGATACCAAGTACCTCCACGAACTGTTCCTTCGTTAATCCTGTCTCGTAACAACGGTGGACATGCCATGCTATGCAGTCATCGCACCTGAGCACCAGTGATGTTGCAAGACCGATGATTTCCTTGACCTGCTCTGAAAGAGCCCCCTCTTTGTAGGCAAGGCTGTCTACGCTGAGCATTCTTTTCATCACGCGATCTGCACACTTTACCACTGTTTCATTCTGTTCCCCCCGGTTATGGAGAAACTCCTTTATAGACCGGTATTCAGGCATTGCCCCTCCCCGCTGTTCTTTCTTACTATTACCAGAGCCGTTACGTCATCCTGCTGATCGGTGTCACCCCTGAATTTCTCCAGAATGCCGGTAAGGGTGGTGACTATCTCCCCGGCTGGTTCCTTGCAGTGCTTCTGCAGGAAGATGCTGAGTCTTTCTACCCCGAATGGTTCCTCTTCGGGAGTCATTGTTTCGGTTACTCCATCCGTGTATAAAAGCAGCCTGCTTCCCGGCTTCATTATCTCCGTTGCCATGCTGTACTCCGCATCGGGCATGACCCCCAGTATAAGGCCACCGCGATCCAATATTCCTACTTCACCTGTGCTTCCCCCTGCGCACAGCATTGGAGGATCATGTCCGGCGCAGCAGTACTCCACCTCTCCTGTTTCCGTACCCACGAAGGCAAGGAAGAAGGTTATGAAAGTATCGTCCGGCATTCTGCCACAGAGTGCTCTGTTAAGCCTGTAAACCGTTTCAGCAACAGGCAGATTCTCACGAAGCAGGGTTCCAAGACTGGCCTGAAGTGCCGCCATGAGCAGTGCCGCCGCGGCTCCCTTACCGGAAACGTCGGCAATTGCCACAGCTGTTCTTCCATGGGAAAGGGGAATAACATCGTAGTAATCTCCCCCCATGACCCTGGAGGGAATACTAAGTGCTGCGATCTCCCATCCTTCCGGTTGCGAGATCTCTCCGGGAAGGAGGTTTCTCTGCATGTCACGGGCCAGTTCAAGCTCCCTCTCAAGTGATTCCCTCTGAAGCTTTTCCCCGAAAAGTCTTGCGCTCTGTACCGCCTGGGCAATCTGGCGGGTAAAGCTCTCGAAGAGCCCGCGCGTGTAATCAAGGAAGAAAAACTGCTTCGAGCTGGCGGCCATAATGACCCCCAACCGTTCGCCGCGGACTTCGACAGGAGCCGCTACCATGGAGGCTATTCTTGAATATCCATTACTGCTCTTTTCAAGTTTTCTCAGAGTGCTTCTCCTGTAATTGTTTATCATGAAACCGCCGCCTGTGGCATCGATTCTCTGTGAAAGTCCCCTGTACCAATTCTCCGGGATCTTTTCAGGGAGGGTTTCAAAACCACCGCTTCTGCTGTGCAGGTGATTGTCGCCGGAATTGAGATGGAACCAGCACACGTCAGCCCCGGTGAGATTAACTCCCAGGCGTACTGCAGCGGTACAGAGCTGATCAAGTTCGAAACTGGAGTGCAGAACCTGGCTGAGATCCTGCAATGTAGCCAGCTCTCGACCCTTCTTTTCCAGGATTCTTGCGGTGGGGAGCTGAAGAAGCATGGTAACAAAGGCGAAGAGAATGTAAACGGCAGATACCATTGCTGCTGCCGTTTCAAGCCCGCCTGTACCAGGAATACCATTACCTGAAAGCCAGTAGTAAACTCCGCGCATCATCACAACGGCTGCCAGGGCAGCCAGGAGAAGCATGTATCTGGATTTCCTGGAAAGGTACTGAACCCATCGCTGACACAAACCCAGGGCAATTGATAAGAGAAGGAGCAGAACACCGGACAGCTCAAGTTCGATACCCCTGAAAAGAGCGCTCCGGGAAGTAAGGGTCAGGTTCATTCCTAATACATGAAGGATGCTCGAGGCGAACACAACAAAAACCGTAATCCGGTAGAGCCAAACGGTTAAAGGGGATCTGTCCACATACACGAAGCCTCTGATGGAGGAGAGAAGAACAAGGGTAACTGCGAGAATGGCCAGGCGGATCAAAGGCACTCCGGGAATGGACCCTTGATTACCCTGGATCTCGGTGTTCAGAGTGTCTGAACCGCTTGAGGTGTCCACGCTGGTGGATGTAAGAACCGCATTTATGAGAACTCCGGTTGCAGCACCTGTTACCTCACCAAGTGTTCCCAGGAATTCTCCAGTCTGTCCGGTAAAAATGGAATCGACGAAGCTTTTGACCTGACCACTGCCAACCTCAGCAACGTTATCTATTCTTTCTCCCAGATCACGGAGCCGCCTGGCCCTTTGATGATCTCCGCTGGTATTGGAAATCCTCTCGCCTGAACCGGCAAAACCCGTCAGTCCCCAGAGAAGAACAACGGAAAAGAAAGAGAGAACCAGCCTTCGTGACAAACTGATTCCGCTGAGAAGCTCTCCTGCTCCAAGATAGAAGAAGATTGCGGCGGTCAGGAAAAGCACACCGGCAGATATCCTGGTGAAACTGCTGCCCAGGGCGGAAGGGGGAAGCAGAATCAGAATCAGAGCAACGACTATCAGAGCGCCCCGGAACAACATCCCTTTTTTCATGAAGGTCCTTATCCCCACGGTTATCTACTTCAGGCTTCCGGCTAATTCCCCGGGCGTGCCCTTGAACACCGAACCCTGCTTGAGATCCTTCATCTGGTAGATCCCCTCAGCCACCTCATCAGGTCCAACGGTAATGGCATGGGGTATCCCGAGCCTTGCCGCTTCTCCGAACTGCTTGCCAAGTTTCCTTCCGGAAACATCCATTATGGTTCTGAAACCCATATCCCTGAAGAAGGAGGCAAGTGAAGCCGCATTGCCAAGTACGTCCCTGGAGAATACTGCAATGTAGATATCAGCAGGAGAAGCTCCGTTAACCGAATCCGGGATCAGACCGTATGTTTCCAGGAACAGGGTAAGGGTGAGTACCCCCATCCCGAAACCTACCCCGGAAATTCTCTTGCTGCCGAAGAGGCCCACAAGATTATCATACCTGCCGCCGCCGCATAGCGCTCTTTTGTTATCCCCACCGGTATCCATAAGCTCGAATACTATTCCCGTATAGTAGTCCAGTCCTCTTACCACACCAGGAGAAAAAACAGCACTTTCTACACCTGCAGCCGAGAGAAGCTGCTGAAAATCCACTATTTCATTGTAGGATTCGCTGTTCTTCATCAGGGTTACCAGCCAGGGATCGGAGGCGGAATCAACTGAGACGAGCCTGGAAACAGATGCAGCCGTATCGCTGTTGTTCCCGCAGACCTGAAGGAGGTGATCCTGCCAGTCCTCCGTTTTCATTTTGTCCCTTTTATCGATGGCGGCAAATACCAGGGGAAGTGACTCCCGGTGAACACCGCACAGGGCAAGGGCATCAGACATGAATCTCCGGCTTGACCACCCTATGCGATAAATGGAAGGCTTCGCCCTGCAGGCTTTCATTATGGAGTGCAGGATCATCATGATCTCAAGTTCCGCCGCAAGACTGTCAGAGCCCATAATATCGCAGTTGAACTGAAGGAATTCCCTTACCCTGCCCCTCTGAGGCCTTTCGTACCTGAAACATATAGGCATGGAGAACCATCTCACAGGAAGGTGCAGTTCACCACGGGCGGCTATCATTCTAGCCAGAGATGGAGTCATTTCAGGACGGAGAATAACATCCCTTTCACCTCTGTCACAAAAGGAATAGCTCTGCCTTTCAACCAGCTCTCCTCCAGACTTTGCAGCAAAAAGAGACAGCGGTTCCACCACAGGACCGTCATACTCTTCGAAACCTGCAATCAGTGAGGATTTCCGCAGTATATCCGTTACATACTTCTCGGTTCTGAACTCTTCTGGATACCTCTGGCGCATACCACCGAGAGGTTTTGTGGAAAGAGCCATAAAACACTCCTTGATAATACTTTCATGGTTTCAACTATGTGATTGCTTTGAGTATCCTACCCTGTGGAATACCGCCCTGGCAACCCCTGTCAGAGCTTGAGGGTATATGAGTCGGGCATTACCGTTTCACACATTACCCAGGGAGCAACTGGATAAAGTGAACCCATACAGGAAGCCATTTCCTCCAGTGCAGGGGCAATTCGCCGTGACATTTCATCCCATGGGGCCACGAAGACCATCTCATGGTTCTGGGTTCCTCCAAACCTTCTGTCGCCTGCGCAGGGAAGCCCGAGCACAGAGGTCTTTTTCTCCAGAGCCATACCTATGGAACTGCATACTGCCGCCTCGGCCACGGTGTTTCCGTGTGTGATCCTGCCTGTATTCCACGCATTGGCGTGAACCAGTCTCATTATCTGGGCGGGATTGCCGTAAACCACCACCGCCATCGGTTCGAAGCAGGGTTTTCCAAGGGGAGAAAACTGTATGCCGCCCCAGGGAGCCTTTTCATCACCTGTTTTATAAGTGTTTCTGAAAAACTCCATTCCTGCATCTGCTGTTGCGGTGTATTTACCCACCGCCGCAGTGCCGTCTGTGAACTGAGGCGGTGTCCGAACCAGACCGGTGCATGCAGCGCCTATGGAACAGACCATTCGGTCAGGAATTCCCGAGGCGTAATCCCCTGCGTGCCTTGCCCTGGAAATAAGCTGACAGTTGTTCAGTTTTAATTCAAGAGGTTCAGCCTCGAGATCCTCTGCCCTTTCTACGAGACTTACAGCCACCGGAAAGGTATCCAGTTTAAGCACTCTGCATAGAAGATCGCTAACCGCATAGGGGGTCATCTCTCATCCTTTCCTGTAAAGGGTATCCTCCTGGGAAACGGAACCCTCGAGATAACTATCCGCCAGGTCGAACAGTGTCAGGTCAACTGCGTTCTGTCTTTCCCTGTCCACTGCCTTTCCGCCGATCCTGTTACGGATCTCCCTGAGCAGTTCGAGACACATCCCCTCTGATTCCGCGTCGGATGCAGGTTCATGCAGAAGTGCTATCACAGTTCGAGCTGCCCTCTCCGGGTTTCCCTTCAGGAGGTCAAGTCTTGCGAAACCGCAGACGGTTTTGACAAGAACGGGTTTGTTCCCTGATCTCGATGAAGTTTCAGCGGCTCTGACCAAAAAACTCTCACCTCTGTCAAGATCTCCTTCTTCAAGGTAATAATAGGCAAGACCGTTGAGCGATCCGCTTATGATGTTCTCGTCATGAGCCTTTTCACCAAGGGCCAGGGCCTCCCCATAGTTCTTCCTGACATCTTCGGAACTGCCCCTTTTTCTGCTCAGGAGGGCCAGGTTCATCTTGATACCCGCCTGGCCTCTTATGCTGCCTATCCTCCTGAAATAGTCAGCAGCAGTCATGTAGTGCTGTTCAGCCTCGCCGAAACTGCCCTGGGAGGCTTCTATCTCTGCAAGTTGATTCAGCGCGTAGGCGCATCTTCCTGTATAACCGGCTGTTTTAACTGCGGACAAATATGCAAGAAATGCATCTCTGGCTCTTCGAAAATCCCCCTCTGAAGCGGCAAGTCTACCCATGTAAAGCCTGGTTTTCCACTCACCGCACCTGTACGATATCTCTCTGCACCTGCCTGCGATTCCCGGTATCATCCTCCTTGCAGCGCTGTAGTTACCCGACTGAAGGTTGTAATTCACCAGTTCCAGTTCAGCCTCAAGACCTTCCACAGGGCATCCGCTGCTGTTGTACATGGCAATTGCTTCTTCAAGGTAATTCCCGGCACCGGATAGATTTCCCGTCTCCACCAGTATGGAACCCCTGGTAAAGAGAACCCTTGCCCTGTCGCAGTCGAACATTCCCTGCCCTGTCTCAAGAGCCTTGGAAATCAACTTTCCGGACACGGTCATTCTTCCAGTTCGAAGCGCAAGAAGACTCTGACTGGCCATAAGAACCGAGGCGAGACCCTCAGGAAGCGGTACCGAGGAATCCCTGAGCGCTTCTTCCATCATGTTGTAGCCGGTTCTGAACCTTCCCCTGTCAAGACAATACACGAAAACAGGTTTGAGCATCTGGCGAAGGAACCTGAACCTGTTCTTCTCCACGGCCAGTTTCCATGCCAGTGTTATGTCATCGAATGAAGTCTTTATTCCGTCAAGTCCTCTGCCGGCTTCAAGACCTGTATATGCCATCTCTCCGTATGCTGAGGTCCTGGACGCGAAATGCCTGCAGTGCATCTCACGTGCGACCTCGAACCCCCGGGAAAACGGGTTCTTCTCCTGTATGATGAAGTCTCTGGTCATGGCAGGGATGTGAATACCCATGTCATCTCTGAGAAGGAATGATCTGTCCACGAGGGAAAGGAGCATCTCCGGAGAAACATCGGAGATCTCCTCGGCTTCCTGAACTGTAAAATGCCCGGCAAAAACCGTAAGTCTTGACAGTGCATTCCTCTCCACAGCAGAGAGCTGGTCCCAGGACTCCTGGAAAAGCTCCGAGAGCCCCTCGATGGTCTTCTCCCTGTTGGTCCCGCCGAGAAATGCCGGATTAGCCCGTATTCTACGGCAGATTGCAGCAACTGACATGACCCTGGTCCATGATGCGGCCAGTTCTATTGCAAGGGGTGCACCGCTGAGAAGAGAACAGATCTCCTCCACGAGTTTCAGATTCAGGTTTCCTGTAAACCTTATACCGCCAAGCCTTTCAGCCGTCTGAATAAAAATACCGGCTGCAGGCGAAGGCCCCCCTGAATCAGGCCTTTCAGTTGAAATACCATCAACCTGAACAATGCTTTCACCATGAAGGTCAAGGGCGGTACGGGAGGTGGTTATCACCGTTATACCGCTGCAGGATGAAAGAAGTTCGGAAATAAATGAAACCGCCTCATCACCGGGTTTGACGTTGGTAAAGACTAGAAGCATTCTGGATTCTTCGATAAAGCCGGAAATGGTTTCAGCAGCCCTTCTGCCGGATGGCAGAGACAGCTCCGACGCCAGTCTCACTGGAACTGGCGTGCCCTCTGATGAACAGTCCACCATGCATATACCCGATGGAAACATGAACTCATTCTGTCCCGCAACCCTTATGGCAAGCCTGCGGCAACCCATGCCGCTCATACCCCTGAGGGTAATCAGCCTGGTACCCTCATCGAGAAGCTTACGGATCTCTTCAAGTTCCCTGGTTCTTCCAACGAAGGGGCTGAGGTCCACAGGCAGATTGTTTATCTCCGCCGATGTTCCGAAAGCCATTCTTGCCCCAAGGGGAAAATCTCTGTAGTCTTCCTCCAGAGAGTAGCTTCCCTTGCTGCACGATAGATATCCTCTTCTTTCCAGGTGGTGTATTCCCTGTATGAACAAGCCTGGAAGCCCTCCGGTTTCACCGTGAAACCATTCAAGGAAATCTTCAGGAGGATTCCACATCAGCCCTGAACGGAACCAGGCCCGGCAGTCTTCCAGAGAAACCGGACCAAGCCGTACAGAAGAAGAAATTCCTCCGAACCCCCCTCCATCCAGCAGGGAGGTTCGCTCCGTGGAGGCTGTAACGATCATCCAGCCCGGATACATGGCGTAAAACTCCATGAGAGCTTCAATGGAGGATCTGTCTATGGCGTGCATATCCTTGAGGAAGATCCCCAGGCTCATCGAGGAGCCTGCGTAGGCATAGAGGGCATCCACAACGGCTTTCTTTTCAGGTGCACACGTAAGGACTTCAGCCAGGGCTGAGAACGGAGTCTGAGTGTCACCGCCAGATACCGTTAAAAGCTTGTAGTCTCCCAGGGAAAGGAATGAAGAAGCTGCTTCCATGAAGCAGCCCTTCCCGGATCCGTCAGGTCCGAGAACCAGGAAAAAGCCTCGGCCCTTTTCAGCTGCTTCCTGGGTGAAGGAAACGAAATGTGAAAGTTCTCTGTCCCTCCCCAGAATTCTGCCGTCCTTTACCCCCGAGTCTTCGTTCTGCAGAGCATCGTCTGAGGAAACAACACGATTCCTGCCCTCGCGCTTGGCAGAATAGAGCCTTCGATCTGCCACATCGAAAAGCTCCCTTGCAGAATGACCGTCATCGGGGAAAACAGACACCCCGATGCTCAACGTTATCGACAAAGGAGGGTTGCCTTCGAATTCCCTGCCTGAGCATTCCGAAAGAAGTCTTGCAGCAAATGACTCTGCTTCTTTTGTGTCAGCCCCTGGAAGAAGGGCCGTAAACTCATCACCTCCATAACGGAAGAGCATGTCTCCCTCCCTGGAAGCACCAAGGGCTCTCTTCCCGAACTCAGACAGGATGATATCACCCCTGTGATGTCCGAAACCGTCATTGACGCTCTTGAAGTGATCTATGTCTATCACGGCGATGGAGAATCCCAGACCGTTTGCCGTGAGTTCAGTGAGTTTCCTGGTGAAATACTCTCTGTTTCCCAGCTGCGTGAGAGAATCGATGT
The DNA here is from genome assembly GCA_964598645.1 of uncultured bacterium. Classification (GTDB taxonomy): domain Bacteria; phylum Fermentibacterota; class Fermentibacteria; order Fermentibacterales; family JCC-6; genus Sabulitectum. Next base: position 11,334 of record CAZRCS010000049.1, read on the forward strand.
CAGCGATATTACGTTTATCAGGCAAGCGCTCCCCCTCCGCCGGCAAAACACCGTGGCAGTAATGTTATATCCGAAAAAGTCCCTTTTGAAAAGACTGCTGTCCATGGCAGGAAGGTTCAGCCTATGGAGAAAGCATTCTCCACATCGGCTGGTGAGGTACCGGTAACACTGAAGAACAGATCCTGCAGATCGATTCCCGAAAGTTCTCCGGAACTTATTATTCTCTTCATTCTGCCCCTGTTTATGATTCCGAAGCGGTTACAATGGGCTGACGCAACGGAAAGTGTGTGGGTGGATACGATCACGACAGCCCCTCCGGATGAAGCAGCTTCCACCATTCGCCAGAAGGT
>CAZRCS010000050.1:0-11481 GCA_964598645.1 uncultured bacterium
ATGGATCGTCCAGGAACCAGAGAGCTCTCCTGCCTTTCCTGCCTGCAGCAACGATCCTCACCCGGGAAACGGCGGAAAAAGCGGTTTCCAGACCACTGCAGAACGCTGAAAGAAAGCATGCGGCAACGTAGATCAGTATATCGCTCATTCTTCCTCCGCAGGGGGAATGACAAGTATTTTCTTCAGGGCATGACCGTTAACTTCAAGAACCCGGAACACGTATCCGGCGTATTCTATCTCCTCGTCTTTATCGGGAAGTCTTCCTGTTATCTCCTGAAGAAAACCGCCGCATGATTCAGCGTATTCCGAAACCACCCTTTCAGAATTCAGAACCGAGGCCAGTACATCCACGGAGATGTTTGCAGGTACTATGAAGTCTTTACCCCTTCTGGTTACTCCCAGGGGAAGAGATTGGGAGGGAGTCCCGGCGAATACTGCCCTTTCCAGTATGTCTGATACCGATATTATCCCTGTCCAGTCTCCGTACTCGTCTACAACTGCGCCGATGCCTCCACCCACTGCCCTGAGCTTCTCCAGAACTGAATTCAGTCTGGCCGACTCCGGAAAGAAAGGGACCTGCCTGAGCGTAACTTCACCCCTGCCCAGCAGATCGCGCACATCCAGCACCCCGGTCATCCTGCCCGTTGCTGCATCCACATGGGGAAAGGCGGTGTGTCCTGTTTCACGGGCTTTATCACACATGGCAGAAAAGCTCCAGTCGGACATGAAGAAGACAACTTCCTCCCTGGGTACCATTGCCGAGACACAGGTTCTTTCGTCAAGTTCCAGGATCGCCGCGGCTATGTCTGCTTCTCCTCCGATAAAACCTTCTTCTCTGGCCATCTCCATGAGGATGTTAAGCTCCGTATCCCTGTATACGCCTCTTCTGTCCCTTCCGGGCATGATCCCGTCCAGTATGTCCGCGGGATACTTCAGCAGAGAAGAAGCCCCGGAGAATACACCCATGATGAAAACCATTACCGGTGCAGAGGTCTCAGCCCACTGCCTGTTCCTGGACCGGGCTATGGTCTTGGGACTGATCTCTCCAATAACAAGGAGAATGAATGTCATAAGAAGAACACCGGCACCCATACCCAGAGGGCCGGGGATAAGTCTGGCGGTTATTCCCGCTGCAATGGATGAGGCGGCAACATTAACGAAAGTATTGCAGAGAAGAATTGTGGTAAGCAGTTTTGCGGGGTTACCAAGCAGTTCCAGAACCCTTCTGCCGCGGATTGTTGATGCCATCCTGGTTTTCTGCAGACGGTCAAGGCTGAAACAGGCTGTTTCCGTTCCGCTGAAAAAAGCAGATGCCCCCAGAAGAATGACCAGAATGCCGTAACTCAGATTCTGCTCCTTTCCGGTTCTTCACCCTGAGTTTCGGTTCCAGTGTCTTCCATCTGGAATGTCTGGGTCCAGTTCTTCTCGAAATAAGTCCTGCTTGAATAAACAGGTTCCAGGCCTATTTCCAGGACGTACTCACCGGATGGCACTCCTCCGTTCTGAAGGGTCCTTCCATCCCATTCCAGGGAGAAGTACCCCGGCGACATTCTTCCGGCGTACAGATTTCTGACCATGGAGCCGTCGGAGCCCTTTACGTTGACGATAACGGTTGCGGTTTCCGTCAGGATACCTGAAAGAGTGCAGCCCTGTCCGTCTGAGGAAAAGCTGGGATTACGGATATCCGTTCCCACCCAGAAATACCTGGCACCGCTGCTTTCGCCAATGAATATCTGACCGAACCTGTCCCAGATGGCTATTCCTGTGGGATTCCTGAACTGATCATCTGCATCTCCGTATCCCATACCCCAACTGTCCAGATAGTTCAGGTCAGGGTCGAACTTGTGAATAACACAGTTTACTGAATCCGTAACCCAGGCATTACCGTGATAGTCCAGTTCAACATAATTGAAAAATCCTCCGCCGCAATCGGTTAGAGTTGCACTATCGGCAACTTCACCATCAACGAGCCGAACAAGTCTGGTTCCGTCATCGGCAATGACCACCTGACATGGTTCATGACCGTTGTTGTATGTACCATATCCTGTTGCTGCAACACCCCTTGGCCTGTTCATGGGGATCTGAAGAGGATCCGGGTCGCCGGGAGAATCGTATCTGGTAAGGGTTCCCCCCTCTCTGTCGGTGACCCAGATGTATCTGCCGTCCAGGGCCACGTCCCAGGGTTCGAGGAATCCCACGATGAAACTGTCAGGGGAGATTCTCTGCCCTCTGCGTTTGAGAACGGCAACCCGCCGGTTACCTGTGTCCGCCACGTACACGGTACCATCAGTGGTGGCTGCGATACCATGGGGTGAGGACAGCTGGTTATCCCCTGAACCCTGACCTCCGTAGTAACCAAGGGTGTACATGGAAGCATTGTAGATGATATGCCCTGAACCGCTGTTAACGCCATAAACGGCCAGCTCATCATCGTCGCCAGGGTCCTGGGTGTCCCACTCATCGGGAAGCACCGCGGCAAGTCCCTGGGGATCATCGAAGGTCAGCATTCCTCCAAGAAGCATGTTGAGCTGATCCTGACCTGCTCGATAGATACCCATACAATGACCGTAGGGTGGGTAAACCAGTGTGGTGTGCTGGTCGGGAACTGCCGTAAATCCAAAGACCATAACGGCGGCAAACAGAAAGGTGTTCATTGTCTTATCCTTCCGTATATCCAGGCGGAGCGCTGAACCTTCTTTGCATAGAGTCTGGTTTCTCTGTAGGTGATCTGTTCTATGTAGAGTTCCTGGTCATCAGGATCGAAACCGTGCATGTCAATCCACCGGGTGGCATTCCCGGGACCAGCATTGTAAGCCGCCAGAAAAACCGCAGGATGGGCGTACCTGCGAACCTGCGAATTGATGTAGAGACTTCCATAGAGCACAGAGTGTTCTGGAATGAAAAACTCCTCGGGAGAAAGCCTTGGAAGTCCGTTCCACCTTGCCACGTCAGAAGCGGTGGAAGGCATCAGCTGGATCAGCCCGGCGGCGCCGGCGCTTGATATCACGAACCTGTTGAAGTAGCTCTCTTCCCTCATTATTCCCCTTACGTATGCAGGATCCAGAGACATTGTATCTGTAACCTGGATAACAAGTTCCCTGTAGGGATCGGGAAAATACCAGCCAAGGAGACTGTCAGGCAGAATACCCCGATCGCTGTCTCTGTATTCCGTATCCATGCGGCGCATCAGGGAGATAGAGAGACCATGCTCACCAAGAAGACCCAGTGCTGCGGCGTTCCACCCTGAGTCGCCGGCTTTACCGTAAGCAAGCATTTCTGCAGCGGCTGTACCGTAACCCGTACTGAAAAGCTCGGCTGCCAGGGACAGAACCTGATCATCTGCAAGCACGGGACTCACCACGGAAAGCTCTATCTCATCAGGAATTCTCAGTCGTTCCGATGCCAGCATTCCGTAAAACTCCCAGGGATGCTCATGGGCAACCTGTCTGAGAAGCTCTTCCTCCAGTAAATGGTTTCCCTGTCTGTTTGCATAACGGGCTCTCCAGAAGAGCATTTCATCTCTCCAGTGGCTGAAGGGATAGGACTCGCATCCGGCTTCCCAGAGAGAATCGCCTTCAGAACCCCTGCCATTCATGTAGAGGCAGAATCCGCCCCGCCAGTGCCCCCTTGAGTCTCCCTCCCAGGATCCTTCAGACCTCAGGCTTGCCAGATATGCATCTGCTGCTTCTCCCCAGTTCTGTTCGCTGTCGAAGTATTTTCCTGCGAGATAGGCTGCTTCACGGGCTGTAGGGTGCCAGGGATAATCCCGGGCAAAGGCACTGTATGCCCGGTAGGCCTCGTTGTTCCGCCTGAGTGCACGGAGAGCCCTTGCCCTGAATAAGAAAGCCCGGGCCCGAAGTACCTCGGGTGCATCCGAGGGAACCGAGTCGCAAAGGGAAATCAACTCGTTGAATCTGGAATCCTGCCTGAGTGAGGCCATTCTTACCCCTGCTGCGAAAACGGGATCACCCCTTGAAACAGCCACGCTCTGGGGAATGCTTCTATAACCGGTTTCAAAAAGAGCATCTGAAGCGTCCCAGTCAAGATATTCCGGCCACCTGGAGGAAATTACAAGAGCAGCGGTATTCCAGCCTGCAGTCCCTTGCAGACCCCTCCAGAAAGCGTAATCCCCTGTTCCCAGTTTTTTCATTCTCAGGGCCTGAAGGGCAAAGAAACCGTCGCTGTTCATCTCAGGATCTAATGTCTTCAGAACGTCATCCCACCAGCTTCCCGAGGTACCGACAGAGAGTTCGAGCTCAAGGAGGACCCTGGGACCCAGTGTCACGGGAAGGTAACCTGCATCTGAGGCTGCAAGTTCCAGCTGTCCGGGTGTAATGCCGTTCGGGGCAAGAAGAAGCCTGGCCGCTCTCTCGCCGAGATTCCCGGGAACAGGAATGGGACCGGAAGGTCTGAAATCCTCGATGCTGTCCCTGTGAAGCCACGCGGAAAGCAGGACGTTTCCAGGATCAGCCAGGGCCCGGGCCCTGTGGATTTCCCTGTTCATATCGAGAAGGGATATCTTCCATCCCGTGAGATCCCCCCATCCCCGGTTCTCAAGGCTGTCCAGCAGGGAAAGACCCTCTTCGAGCCTTCCTCTTCCGTTAGCCGTTCCAACAAGCCTCCAGAGAATATCGCTGCGGTACTCCGATGCATCCATAGACCTCAAAAGTCTCACAGCCTGATCCTGATGACCGGACTGGATAAGGGAATCGATGGTGATGAAGGGGGATTCCGAACGGGGGGAAGCCGCTGAAGTATCCCCTGAATATCCGTTGTCGTTGACCATTCTGCATGAGACAGCAAGCAGAAATGCCGTAAATAGAAAAAGTGTTTTTTTCATGCTAGTGCCTGAAGTGTCTTGAACCTGTGAAAACCATTGCGATCCCGTGCTCATTGCATGCTTCTATGACCTCTTCGTCCCTTATGGAACCTCCCGGTTGAACGATTGCCTTCACCCCGGCCTCTGCCGCCCTGTCAGGACCGTCTCTGAAGGGAAAGAAAGCATCGCTTGCCAGAACTGATCCGCTAAGGTGGTTACCTTCCCTGAGGGCCCTTCTCACTGCAAGGTCAAGGCTTTCTATCCGGCTGGGCTGACCAATTCCCACACCCAGTGTGCCATTTTCGTCACCTATGACTATGGCATTGCTTTTCACTCCCTTGACCACCCTCCAGGCTATATCCATGGCAGCCAGTTCACGCTCGGTCGGTTTTCTTTCGGTTACCGCTTTACATGAAGCGATGTTCTCCATGGCAAGATCAGGCTGCTGTACCAGAAGCCCTCCATGAATGGACCTCAGCTGGAGGGAATGGTCTGCTTCGGGAGTCATTCTTATGATTCTCAGGTTCTTCTTTTTCTGGAGTTTCTTCAGGGCATCTTCCGTGTAGGAAGGCGCAATGATGATTTCCAGGAAAATGCCTTTCAAAACCGCTACCAGTTCAATGTCAACTGGTTCCGTGGATGCCAGGATGCCTCCATAGGGTGATGATCTGTCTGCCCGAAAGGCGTTCTGGAACGCCTCGGATGGAGTGGTTCCGATACCTGCACCGCAGGGATTGCCGTGTTTTGCCAGAACCACAGCTGGTCTACCGGTGAAAAGGTCCGCTGCTATGGAACAGGCAGCTGAAGCATCCAGGTAATTGTTGTAGCTCAATGCCTTTCCTCCGAGTACATCAGCCTTCCCCAGGCCCGTTCGGGGCCAGCTGAAGTGTACGGCTGCCTTCTGGTGGGGATTCTCTCCGTAGCGGAGAGCCGGGCTGATTCCCTCTTCAAGCTTCAAGGATACCATGAGATCGTAGTCTGCGGTGATCGAAAAAGTACGTGCGGCCATTTCCCTTCTGAAAACGCTGTTGTCTTCTTTCCTCCTCAGCACCTCAAGCACACGGGGGAAGATGCGGTAACCTGTTGCGCTTATAACGTGACGCCAGTTCTTCGCGGCGCCCCTGGCCATTGTGGGACCTCCGATATCAACGAGTTCAATTGTCTCCAGTGCTTCCGGATCCATTTCCGAGGCCATGTGGAATGGGTAGAAGTCCACAGCAACCAGATCGAAAACCGGCTTGCCCTCTGCCGACCGATCCTCTCTGTGTTTCCCGCCTGCAAGAATTGAAGCGTGAAGCTCAGGATGCAGGGTCTTTACCCTTCCATTCAGAATGGAGCTTATGCCGGTAATTTCTGCGGTTTCCTTCACCGGGATACCCGCTTCGATAATGGCGGCAGCCGTGCCTCCGGAAGCCCAAATTTCCCAGTTCATATCGTGAAGCCCGCGGACGAATTCCTCCAGACCCTCTTTGTTCCAAACGCTTACAAGAGCTTTTCTTCTGTCATCGTTCATCAAGTAACCCCCTGGCATGGAAAAAGGGAATCGGGTTCCTCTTGTGGGCGCTGGACGAGTAAAGTGCGGCAATTCTCGACGCAGCCCCATCCGAAACGCTCTCCCTTCCTTCCGTGTGGTACTTTTTAATATCTCCGTAGCTTACTCCCATTTCCCCTTCATCACTCTGACCTTCCCAGAGACCCGCAGATGGAACCCTTCTGAGTATCCAGTCGGGAAGGCCCATGTATGTCGCAAGCTTGCCGACCTCGTCCTTCCAGAGTTCCGCCAGGGGAAGAAAATCCGCTGCGCCGTCTCCCCACTTGGTCCAGTATCCGGTTACGGTTTCAGAAAGATTTCCCGTTCCGGCGACCAACCTGCCTGCCGAATGGGCATACTCCATTGTCATCCGAAGCCTTGCCTTTACATTGGCAACGTTCAGAGTGTTCCCGGAGTCTATACCCCCGGCTTTCAGGAAAACATCAAGAACCGGAGACAGATCGATCTCCTTCGCCTGGATTCCAAGATACTCTGCTATTCTGTGTCCGTCCCTGGTATCACCCGGGATGCTTTTGCAGGGCATCACGAGACCAAGGATGTTTTCCGCTCCCAGGGCATCCCTGCAGAGGGCGGCAGTTACACCTGAGTCAATGCCGCCGCTGAGTCCTATTACCGCTCCCCGCATACCCGCAGCTGAAACGGTTTCAGCTATCCATGAGGAAATTGACTTCCCAAGTTCCCCGTAAAGCTCCTTTTCAGTCAACTTTTTCCTCCTCTGCGGACTTTGCCGGCAGCAGCGAGAGTTTTCTCTCGATCGGATCTGAACGCTCCACAGAAACGGTTATGGGAGAACCCGGCTCGAGACTGGAAGGAAGAAGGTGACCGTTCTCCCTGATGGCGGAGACATGAAGCAGCCCCTCAACCGGAACATCCAGCAGTCTTATGAAGAGTCCGAAGTCCACCGAGTCTCGCACCACACCGCGAAATACCTCTCCCTTTCTTTTCGACAGATAGAGAAGAGCCATGAGTTCAGTTGCCGACCTCTCTGCGGAATCAGCCCTTCTCTCAAGGGCTGAACAGGATTCTGCCGCCTGTGATACAGACACACCCCTGGTGAGCATCTGTCCCTGTTCGTAAGCTGTAATGGCCTGATGTACCATGAGATCCGGATACCTTCTGATGGGACTGGTGAAGTGCATGTATTTCCTCAGGGCAAGACCATAATGCCCCGTATCCTCCGGTGAATAAACCGCCCTTTGCAGAGACCTCAGCACAGCCTCACGCACAAGGGGGTAAAGAGGAGTGTTCCTGGCCTCCTCCACCGCTCTGGAAAGGGAGGAAGCCCGGGGAGAATTCTGGCCCGGAACACTGAAACCGTAAATGGACAGAGTTCTTCTGAGCTTGTCAGATGCTTCGGGCCGGGGGTCTCCGTGAACCCTGTAAAGAACCTCCAGCTCAAGCCAGCCGCAGTATTCAGCCACGGCGCTGTTTGCTTCCACCATGAAGTTCTCGATCATCCTGTGGGAAACGTCATCGGGAACCGGCTGAAATCCTTCAGGTGTGCCGTCACCGCCGAACACCGTTCTGAACTCGGATGCTCCCAGATCCACTGTGCCGCGTTTCTCCCTGGCAGTATTAAGAAGATCGTTCAGGGCTGAGAACTGTTCAAAGATGAGATTAAGATCAGTGTCAGGTGAAGATCCATTTTCAAGTATTTCCAGAGCCTCTGCGTAGCAGAGCCTCTTCCTGGACCTGATCTGAGATGAGAACACGCTGAACCCTGTTCTCTTTCCGGTGCTGTCATAGTCAATAAGGACAGTTTTAGTAAGCCTGTCTTCATCGGGCTGCAGTGAACATGCCCCGTTGGACAGGATCTCGGGTATCATGGGAATGACCCTGTCGGGGAGGTAAACACTGGTTCCCCTGGCATAGGCCTCCAGGTCCACCGGAGAGCCGGGGGGTGCATAGGCCGCCACATCTGCTATGTGTACCCCCAGTCTGTAGCCTCCGTCTTCTGTTCTCTCAATGGAAATGGCGTCGTCAAAGTCCCTGGCATCAACAGGGTCGATGGTTATTGCAAAAAGGTTTCTCAAATCCCTTCTGGAGCTGTGAGGCACAGGAGAACCCGCCGATATCTCCGAAGCAGCCACAACTTCTTCTGAGAATGAGCCTGGAAGGCTGTTATCAATACAGACTGAATCGATGAGAGCCCTGGGTGAATCCGGAGTTCCTACTGTTCTCAATGGTTTGACCTTCAGTGACTGTTTCCCGTAAATCAGAGAACAGCCGATGAGATCTCCCTGACGGATCCCGTCGCCCTCGGTGAGCATGGGGATGCTCTTGGGAAGCCTTGGGTCCAGAGGGTCGAGAAACCACTTCCCTGACTGGCTTCTCGCAATACCCGCAATTTCAGTTCTCTGCCGTTCCAGAATTTGAACGATTCTTCCCCGGTAACCTCCCCTGTGGAGTTCCGGCTCCAAAAGCCTTACAAGGACAGTATCCCCGTCAAGAACACCGGCTGTATTGGAAGCTTCTATCACAATGCGTATGGATTCATCAGAATCGCTGTATAGAACCGCTGATCCATCGGAGCGGACCCTTACTGTTCCCCTCTCCATCCCAAGTGTTTCAAGGGTAGCGTAACGACCCCTCCCCGCATGCCAGACAAGACCCTTTTCCATAAGCTCATCCAGAGCCCCTGTTTTATCAGGCACTTCGGGCAGCCTGGCATTTATTGCTTTGATATCCAGCCTTTCCCCGCCTGCGGAGAGAATCTCGAGAATCGCCCTGGCACTGCTACTCAAACGCAAGGGTCACCGTCCCTGTGGAATCCGTCCAATTTTCAACAATGAGCCTGTACCCGGCGGAAACTGCCATACCCCCTGTAATGTTCAGTACTTCAGAAGCACTCTCACCCCCCGGCATGTGGGACTTGCCCGATCCCGGCGGCCTATTCCAGCACAGGGTGATCCGGCCTTCATTGACTGTTCCTTCAACGGAACCGTTTCCTCCCATGCACAATACACACCAGACCCCCATTCCCCTTACCGTATTCAGCAGGGAACCGGAATTGCCGCAGGGAATTCCCTTATGCAGTTTCAGTCTGTCGAGGCCATCGGTGGAGACACTTCTGCCGCATGCAGCCTTCAGAGTGGTGATGACCCTGTTGAGATCTTCCCATGACACTTCCACCTCAGACAGAGGAGCATGAATCGCTGATATATCCCTGATGAAATCTACCACTGAGCCGGTTGCGGCTCTGGCGGCATTCAGTTTCGGAGCAACCTTTTCGATCTCAGGCATAAACATCTCCGCAAGGTCGAGATTACCCATGACCCCCACCATCAGATTGTTGATGTTATGCACGAAATAGGGCAGAAGAACCCCAGAGAAATATGCTGTTATCATATCCGGAGTAAACCTGCGGTTGATGCTGGACTCCGTGTTTTCGCCGGTAAACCTGTCCGCGCAGTTTACCGCATACATACCGGGTTCAAGCTGAAGAAGGTCCGTTCCCGGAGCTATTTCTTTAAATAAGAGGGGATTATCCATTCCCATTCCTTTCATCCATCCGTGCCGTTCGCCTGAGTTTCTTCCAATTTGCAAGTTCCTCGGAAAGTCTTTTTTCTCTGCCGTGATCAGAGGGTTTGTAAAACTCCTTTTCTCCCAGTTCTTCGGGAAGATTGCAGTGGGTTACCAAACCGCCCGGCATATCATGGGCGTACTGGTATCCTCTGCCGTAGTCAAGCTCCTTCATCAGCTTCGTGGGTGCATTGCGCAGGTGAAGGGGAACAGGAAGGCTTCCCCTCTCCATCACCGCGGAAGAGACCAGTTTCCAGGCCCTGTAAATACTGTTCGATTTGGGAGACAGAGAAAGATAGACTGCGGCCTCAGCAAGGGCCAGATCCCCTTCCGGGGAACCCAGAAACCTGTATGAATCCACAGCCCGCATGGCAACCGTAAGAGCAGAAGGATCAGCAAGACCCACATCTTCCGTGGCAAAACGAATCATTCTTCTTCCAATGTACAGGGGATCCTCCCCTGACTTGATCATTCTACAGAGCCAGTAGAGAGCGCCGTCCGGATCACCGGAACGCATTGACTTGTGAAGGGCACTGATGAGATTGTAATGCTCCTCACCGGAACGGTCGTACATGAGAGGTGCGCTCTGGATCAGTTCTTTTACCGCGTCCCCTGTAACCTCTCCAGAGGAATCCATGCCGGTGAGCTGTTCGAGAATGTTAAGGGACCTTCTTGCATCTCCGTCTGCCGCTTCCGCTATCAGCACGCATGCTTCAGAAGTTACAGCAACGCCATACCTCTCCTGAAAATCCTTCCTGGAGACGATATCCGAGAGCATGCCTGCGATTTCCTCTCGGGAAAGAGCGGTTAGAACATGAACCGAGCACCTGCTCAGAAGGGGAGCATTTACCGTGAAAGAAGGGTTCTCTGTTGTAGCTCCGATAAGCCTTATGGTGCCGTTTTCCACGTGGGGAAGAAAAGCATCCTGCTGGGATCTGCTGAATCTGTGTATCTCATCCACGAACAGAATGGTGCCCACCCCGGAAGCCCTCCTGTCAGAGGCTTCCGCCACTATTTTTCTCACGTCCTTGACTCCTCCTGTAACCGCACTGAACCTAACAAAATGCTCTTTTACGTGGTCGGCCACAATAAGGGCAAGGGTGGTTTTCCCGCAGCCCGGCGGTCCCCAGAGTATGAAAGACCCAAGGGATACCGACTCAAGGGACTTCCTGAAGGGAGCTCCCGGGTCGAGGAGCTGCCTTTGTCCTGCGATGCTTTCAATGCTGCGCGGACGGAAAAGCTCTGCAAAGGGAACTTCGATTTCTCCAGTCCTTTGAAATAGTGTATTCTCCATCCTCTGAATATAAAAAAGCCCATGGATTGCGAAAGGGTGACACCGGAATCATGGGTTGAGAATGGTCCCGATCTTGTTTCTCAATGCTGAAACTGTATAGGGCTTCTTGAGAAAACCATCCGGAGGAAAACCGGGGAATCTGCTGAGGATCTCGTTCTCGTTGTAACCGCTGGATACAATAACGGGAACATTACCATCTATTTCCCTTATCTTTCTGAATACCTCGTCTCCATCCATGTTGGGCATTGTGAGGTCGAGTATTACCAGGGAAATCAGTTCCTGATTCTCCCTGAA
>CAZRCS010000051.1:0-11217 GCA_964598645.1 uncultured bacterium
GGCATAATTCGTTCTCTTATGTACGGAGAAAGAGACTCCGGGGTTATTTCATTTCCGTCGGTTCCCACTACAGCTCCGGCTATGATGTTCTGCAGTTCCTGCACGTTGTCCGGGAAGCCATACTGTCCAATCAGTTCCATGAATTCGTCAGAGATGGTGATCTCGCCCGGCTCTCTCTTCAGTCTCTTGAGCTCGATCTTGAGAAAGTGTTCCGTAAGCAGGGGAATATCCTCAGCTCTGTCTCTGAGAGGCGGTATGTTGATGGAGTTTACCATCAGGTGGTACAGAAGGTCCCTTGAAAAGGTATCCCTGTACTTCTTGCTTGTGAGGTCCTGGGTGGAGGAGACTATAATTCTCAAGTCGCTCTCTCTGATCTCGGTGGAGTTGTCTCTGTAGAATTCAGAGTTCTGTATTACTCTCTTAAGTCTTACCTGAACCGGAAGACTGAGGCATTCGATGTTGTCAATGAACAGGGTTCCACCTGAGGCTGCCTCTATGAAACCCTGCTTCTCGTCATGCTTGCCGCCCCAGTCCCTGTCCCTGCCGAAGAGTTCAGAGGAGAAGTCTTCCTGGTTGTGTGATGTGGCGTCAACTGCAATGAACGGCCCCATCTCGCGTGGACTGGCTTTGTGTATTGCCCTTGCAAGGTGCTCCTTGCCTGTTCCCTGCTCTCCCCATATGAATACACTCAAGTCACCTCTGGCAATCCTCTCGGCATGATGAAAGAGCCTTATCATTTTCAGATTCTGAGTGGGAAGATGATCGAAGGCTTCTCTATTGGTGAGTTCTTCGGGAGAGAGGGTTTCCGGGAGGTCATCGATATTTTCACTCATGGCTCCATGCTCTATAGCGTTATCCAGGACCTCTACCAGATACTCGTCATCCACGGGTTTTGTAAGGTAGTCAAAGGCTCCCCTTTTCATGCTTCTTACCGCAAGATCAACATCGTTTGCTCCGGTGAGAATTACCACAGGAATTGTGATATTGCCGCTTCTCATTATGTTGAGTATGTCCATGCCGCTCACGTTGGGCATGTCCAGATCCAGCATTATCACGTCGAAACTCTCTTTTTTCAGTCTTTCTTCCACAAGCCTGGAGTCGTTGATGACCGTAGGCTCGAACCTCTCGGTCTGCATGAGGAAAACCATGAAGTAGTTGGTTACGGCAACGTCATCATCCACAATCAGAACCTTCTTCATGACTTATCCTCCCTTCCCGTTGCATTCACCGGTATCCTAATGGTGAACTTAGTGCCGATTCCCTGCTTGCTGGATACCGCGATATTACCACCGTGTTCCTCTATGATACGGTAAGATATTGCAAGCCCCAGTCCTGTACCTCCCTTTGCCCTTTTCGTTGTGAAGAAGGGGTCGAATATCTGCTTCTGGGTTTTCTCGTCCATTCCCTTGCCGTTGTCTTCTATTTCTATGATTATGATGCCTTTTTCCATGGAAGAGCTTACCTTGATAAGACCCTTCCTGTCGTCTGGAATGGCCTGTGCGGCATTCACTATGAGGTTCACCAGAACCTGCTCGATCTTCTGGGAGTTTCCCGGGAAGGGTTCAACCTCTTCCGAAAGATTCAGCTCTATCTCTCCATGCTTGTGTACTTCGTTCTTAACCAGTCTCTTGGTGGCTCCGATAAGAGTGTTTATGTCCACATTGTCAACAAGCAGACCCTCGTCTTTCCGGGCGAATCCCCTTAGGCCTTCCACTATGCCCTTGATTCTCTCAGAGCCATGGGACATGTCCTCCACCAGGGTCATTATGTGCTCCCGGAAAAAATCGTACTTCAAACGGGCTATCTTGAGTTCAGGATGATCCTTGTAGTAATCGTCCACAATTGGAAGCATATCATCAAGAGCCTGTTTCATTATCTTGATGTTGCCTCGTATGAACTGATTCGGATTGTTTATTTCATGGCCAATACCGCTCACCAGCTGCCCCAGGGATGCCAGCTTATCTGCCTGCTGTATCTGCTGTTCATAGGTTTTTTCAAGGGTAACGTCCCTGTAAAACTCCAGTATTCCCTCCACCTCTTCATCCTTGTTGTAAACGGGAAGGGCGTGTACCTCCAGATATCTGTCCTCATCACGGATGGTGATGGTGATGGGTGTTTTGTTTCGGATTATTCTGGAAAGCCTGCAGTCAGTGCAGGGTGTTTCCCGGTCGAAGCATGTTCTGAAACACTTTTCGCCCGGCTCGATGTTTTCCCTGTTGCTCATCACCACGTTGTGGTTCAGATCTATGAGAACGACTTTGTCAGGAATTGCCTTGAACATTGTTTCAAGGCGGCGGCTGCTTTCCTGCATGGTTTCATTCACCCGGCCCAGATACGAATCTACTGTGCTGAGCCTCTGTTTCTGCTGTTCCAGTTCGTTTTCTCTTTCAGAGATTTCTTTCTCGAGCTGAACAAGTCTTAAGGCGTACTCCTCTTCTTCTCCCTGCTTAAGGGCAATTCTTTCCTTAAGCTCCTTTCTTTCCAGGGCAAGGCTGAGCATTCTGCCTATTTCGTTCAGCATCTTCTGTTCTTCGGGAAGCAGTTCCCTTTCCGCGTTTATGTAGCCTACCCTTATTTCTCCCTTTTCCTCTCCGCTTATAAAGAGCTGAACGGAGATGAAGTCATCCGCTTCGGGTTTTTGCCCGTACTCCGTTCCCTGGTATGAAGAATAAACCGTTGCCTCATCAGGGTATCTCATTCCCCTGGCCAGGAAGGGGGGAAGCTTTGTGAAGAAATCGTGGATGGTCTCGGACACCTCAATCCATTCAGCAACGGAGTAGAGGCAGGAAAGCTCCTTCACCCTTTCCTCTTTTTCCCAGTCATCCATTTTCCTGAGAGAATCAGCCTGCATTCCGAATATCAGATAAAGTCCCCCTGTTACGCTTTTAGTGTATCCAACTTTCATGGGTATTGGAATTGAGCTGCTGAGGCCGGTTGAGAACACAGCCACCACACCCCGGCTGCCGCTCTTCACCTTCTTCATGGCTTTCCTGAAGGATCTGAGAGACTTCCCCTCCAGGAGCTTATCAAGATGAAGGCCTACAACGTCACTGCCTGAGGGAGAGCATACCTTCTTCATAAGGGGGCTCACGTAGTGTATTTTTTCGTTGTCATCGGCAACCAGAAGGAAATCAAAGGTGTTTTCGATCAGGGAATAGAGGTCATCGAGAGATATCATTGTGCCTCCTTGGATGATCTGAGCCTGAAATGAATATGTTTTTCGTTAATGCAACAATTGACGGCCCGAGTCAAGAAGGATCGCCATCTGATGCTGACTTTGAGTTTCGGAGCTTTTCGCTTATAAATTGAATATGTATTGCAATGAAAGGAGGAATGTTATGAAGCAATATGCAGTTGCTCTGGTTGCTGCGGTTCTTCTAACTGCAGCCTGCATTGACTCCAGCTATCCTTTCGACCTGATTGAAGGTCCGGTTCAGATTTCCTATACACTGGAAGCAGCGGGGACTGTGGATGTTATTGTCACAGACAGCTTCATGGGGCTTGTCCGCACCCTGCTCGATTCACAGGCACAGGAAGCGGGACAGCACTCGGTGGAATGGGATTTAGCCGATGATGAAGGCAACTACCCCGAAGATGGTCTATACAATGCAGAGATCTACCTGAATGGTGACAGGATAGACGTTCAGGTTATGGAGGTGAACAGACAATGACGGCACTTACAGGAATACTCTGTCTCATGACCCTTCAGAGCACATCCTTCAGGATCGGCTTCACCTTCGATGGGAGCTGGCCCTCCATGGGTGATGAAAAAGACTATGCTGATCTCCTTACAGAGGGAGATCTTGATTACAACCTCGACGGAATGACATGGACCGGGGGCATTGAAGCCCTGGGCGATGCTTCGGACAAACTTCGACTCCGGGGTGCCGTTACCGTAAGCAGATTCCGTGGAACCTACGAAGACACCGACGACCCTTTCGGCTACATTATAGGCGGCATTCTAACCGGCGGGCTTCTATTTCTTTTCAACCCCGACGGAGACGATGTTGTTGCCATGGAAGATGCTGCCACGAATATCGAACTGGCGGGGTACTACAAACTCTCAAATGGTCCCACTGTATCAGTAGGGGGAGGACCATCGTTTGTAATGGTTACCCGCAGCGTGGATACTCCGAACACCAATATCTCTGAATCAGCTTCCGGAATGGGTTTTAACGCGGGCTTAAGGTTAGACGGCGAATCCGGAGGCTTTCTGGGGCTGCCCATCGTTTTCGGCGCCGAGGGAGGATACAGGTTCAGCAGCGTGAAATTCGATACCGAATACTCCGATGATTTCACAGTGGACTTTTCAGGCCTTTACGTGAGAATAGGAACCTATCTGAAATTCTAACTGTTTCTGTTGGAAGAGCCAGGTACTGATGACCTGGCTCTTCTGTTTTGTACACCGGTGCAGATTCCTTCTCTTAGTTTACATGATATGTTTTATTCAATAGCGTAACATTATGTAGTGCAATAAAATAATAGCTATTGCCGTTTTTCTGATTTTGCATATATACCACATGTAAACTCTTGCCAAAGGAGGTGGGAGAATGGGTGACAAAAAAAAGGAAAAAGCCAAGAAGAAGCAGACCGAACCTGTACTGGAGAAGGATTCCAGCAAGGTGAGAAAACCGGTCAAAAAAGCTAAAAAGGCTAAATAAAGCAGGAGGAGCCCGGCCGGGCAACCGGCCGGGTTCCTTAATTCACCGCAGGCAGTTCCATGATGTAAACCTTCTGAACACCGTCCAGTGGGTCGTTGTTCCAGGCCAGGGCTCCAAAGGGGGTAATGCTGAATCTCCAGAATCTGCCCTGTATGGGAAACTCAGCAGTGGCAACATGGTCACCCTGTGAATTGAATACATCGAAAACAGGTTTTGATTCGGTGCCCCGCTGTACCCAGAGGAGTCCAGCTTCATCCACACCGATGCCTGCCACCATACTGTGATATCCTTCAATCTCAATTTCGGACGGGAATTCCCCCAATCCCAACATGGATGCGAAGTACTGTTCCTCATCCTGAATCTCTTCGGGGGTTTTGGCCGCTTGTGGTAAATCAAGGGATGCACAGAAAAGGGTATCACCGGATGTGCTGAAACACCAAACTTCGTAGGAACTGCTTGAAATTCTGGTGTAAAAAAGCCGATCTGTCCCGTTGGAACTCATGAAAACACTGCCCGTCAGGCCAGTGGGGGTTAATGCCTCCTCGGCGTTGAAACGCATTGTATCGCTGAACAGGCACAGCTCAGGTTCGGATGTTTCCTGATCGAACATAGAAGGAGAGAGAATCACTATGGCATCGTCCCCATCCATGTTGAAGGTTACGCTGCAGGCTCCGTACTGATCGCCTCCCAGAGCAACCGGCTGCATAGGAGGGATGAACCCCGAAGGGATAATATCCCTGATGCTCTCTCCATTTTCATCCAGCAGCGTTATGCAGTACTTTCCCATGTCCCATATCATCATGCTTCCATCGTCGAACAATGAGAGTTTCGATGGCAAAGATATTTCTCCCGGACCGCTTCCCCTGCGGGAAATCAACCCCCGGGAAATGCCCGAAGCGCTGAACTCCCGAATGACACATGCGCTTCTGTCAAGAACCAGTATGTAACCATCCGGAGAAACAGCCGCATCGGCAATTGCTCCCAGAACGTAGCATGAGTCTCCCATTTCAATACCGATGCTGTCGGTTACCGTTATCTGAAGTCTCTCCGGGAACGGCTCAGACCAGCCGGGGTCAGAACAGGAGAGAAGTATAAGTGCCGAAAAAGCTCCTGCAAGTAATGCACAGTTGTGTGATTTCATTATTCTCAGCCCCTCAAAAAATAGAAAAATCCCATAAGCCCTCTTGAACTGAAGAACACCGTCCAGATGAAGGGAATGAATCCCTGTTGATGTTTCTCAAAGGCACCGGAAAGAATGGTTACAGTTACTATACCTGCAGTTGCCTGTACCTTTTCAAGAATGGAGATTTCTCTTTCATCTGCTCTGTGAGTTCTGCTGAACCATATTTTGTATGCGATCCCCGGGATAAATACAGCAAAGAGCACGAAGGGGTAATCCCACCCTGTAAACTTATGTAGGCCCCATATAGAAACACCCATGGCTATCTGCACCGCAGACCAGATGTAATAGTTGCCTTTCACTTTCATCAGTTACTCTCCTTAAGCACAAACACCTTCTCAACGGGTACCTGAAAGTACAGGGCAATTTTCAAAGCGGTAACCACCGAAGGATTGAACTTTCCCCTTTCAATGGAATTCACTGTCTGTCTGCTTACTCCCACTGCATCCGCAAGCTGTTGCTGTGATACTTCCTTTTCAGCCCTGAGTACCCTTATTCTGTTCCCGAGCATCTTTTGCCTCCTGCGAGATAGATACATAAAACAAGACAATGTGTCAAGTATTAGCGACAGCAAGAATGATGGGTTTTATCAGACTACTGGATTACCGGGGGGATTAAAAACTCTTATATTGTTAAGAGAGAAAGGCGCTTACGCAGGTGCCCAAACTGGGAATGGAGACTGAAATGAAAACGACGAAACTGATTCTCATTCTGATATTAGTAGCGGTTATTGTTGTTGCGGTGCTTCAGAATACAGCAAAGGTGGAAACCAAATTTCTGTGGCTGCAGGGAGAAACACCAGTTATTCTGCTTCTTGTTGTAAGCACTGCAGTTGGTTTTTGCCTTGGTTTGCTCGTTGCTCTTTTCCAGGGCAGGCAGGGCAAAGCTAAGAAGCAATAGCTAAAAGCTTCAAATCTCAATCAAAACAGAGTCCTTGATCTCCAGGGTGTCAGGGGATTCTAATTGTCTGTCCGGGGTAGATCTTGTCCGGGTCATCAATGATGCCTTTGTTCGCCTTGACTATTTCCATGTACTTATTGCCGTTCCCAAGGAACTCTTTGGCTAT
The DNA here is from genome assembly GCA_964598645.1 of uncultured bacterium. Lineage (GTDB taxonomy): Bacteria > Fermentibacterota > Fermentibacteria > Fermentibacterales > JCC-6 > Sabulitectum. Next base: position 6,908 of record CAZRCS010000051.1, read on the forward strand.
TTTCGAAAGGTTGTCACCGGACTTGATGGTATAGAATTTCCCCAGTGAATCTTTGATTTCTTTTCCCACAAGCTGAAGACCATCACTTGCTACCTTTGAAATGCCGGTAATGTTGCCAGCTAATAGAATCGCCTTCTCCAGTGTACTGGGATCCTTGCATTTTCCTGAAAGTTTTATCATGTCACCATCAACGTCAACCTTGAGACCTTCAACCTCTTCACCCTGTTTCTGAAGAACTTCGGCAATGTATCTCTTGGTCTCCTCCTTGTCATTCTGCTGAGCATGAATGGCAACTGTGCCTGCGGTTTTGATGAATTCTGTGATTTTCATTTCTCTTCCTTCCTTATTCGATCACAATTAATTAAATAACAGGAAATGCTATGGGTTCAAACAGTGAACACCTGAGTCGTCTTTGTTATTCTTGCACGTGATTGTATCGGTGATGATATTGCGATTATAGAAATACTGGTTAAAACAACCGGAAGGGTGGAGGGATGTGAGCAGGATAGAGAAGATAGGTGCCTTCTATATTGGCAGAAAGTACGATGCTGACAAAAGGGAAACCCTGCCGGAGGAGATATCCTTCGATGCCCGGGACCTTACTACCCACGCCGTATGCCTGGGAATGACCGGCTCCGGTAAAACGGGGCTCTGCATCGATCTGCTGGAGGAAGCAGCGCTGGACATGGTGCCGGCAATCATCATAGACCCCAAGGGAGACATAACAAATCTTCTTTTAACCTTCCCTGACCTTCTTCCCGAAGATTTCAAGCCCTGGGTGAACATCGATGATGCCAGGCGCAAGGACATGACCGTAGACGAATACGCCCGCAAGGTCTCGGAAACCTGGCGGAACGGCCTTGCTGAATGGGATCAGACACCGGAGAGGATCAAGGCCCTTAAGGACAGCGCTGAATTCACCATCTACACCCCGGGTTCCGACGCTGGAACAGGCATGTCCATTCTCTCGGCCCTTGTTCCACCGAAACTCAGCTGGGATACGGAAGCGGAGCTTATCCGCGAGCAGATACAGGGGGTTGTGGGTGCTATACTCGGCCTGATGAACATCGAAGCGGATCCACTGCAGAGCAGGGAATACATTCTTTTATCAGGCATAGTGGAGCATTACTGGCGGGAGAACACTGCCCTGGACCTTCCCATTCTCATAACCTCAGTTCAGAACCCGCCCATGAAGAAGCTTGGTGTTTTCGACACCGACACGTTCTTCCCGGCAAAGGAAAGGTTCAAGTTCGCAATTGCCCTGAACAGTATCGTGGCTTCTCCCGGCTTTCAGTCCTGGCTCACAGGAGAGCCTTTGGACCCGGCTGCCCTTCTCTACACCCCCCAGGGGAAACCCAGACACAGTATCATCTATCTGGCTCATCTTTCAGAGAGCCAGAGAATGTTCTTCGTTACCCTCCTTCTTGAGAGGGTGGTAACCTGGATGCGAGGCCAGTCGGGAACAACAAGTCTCAGGGCGCTGCTTTACTTCGACGAAGTTTACGGATACCTTCCCCCGGTGGCGGAACCTCCCTCGAAAAAGCCCCTTCTTATACTGCTTAAGCAAGCCAGAGCCTTCGGGCTGGGCCTTGTTCTCACAACACAGAACCCGGTGGACCTTGACTACAAAGCCCTCTCCAATGCAGGCACCTGGTTCATCGGAAGGCTTCAGACCGACAGAGATAAGCAGAGGCTCATGGACGGGCTGGAGTCGGTTTCCGCAGAGTCTGGAATGGAATTCAATAAAAAAGAGATGGACACACTGATTTCTTCACTTGGTTCCAGGATTTTTCTACTGCACAACGTTCATGAAGACGGCCCGGTTCTCTTTCAGACAAGATGGGCAATGAGCTATCTGAGAGGCCCCCTTACACGAGACCAGATAAGATTTTTAAGAAACCGGACGCAAGTTGAACAACCAGATGTTCAACCTGTTCATGCACAGGCTTCGCCTCCACAGGAGACCCCGGTTCCCGAAGGTGTTTCATCTGAACCGCCGCCTCTTCCTCCGGGAATCAGGCACGTGTTCATTCCCCCCCGGATAACAGCCGGTCAGGCTTTGAGTGAGGCTGGGGCAGCAAATGATGCCACTGTAAGGCTTGTGTATGAACCAGCTCTGATCGCCATGGGCAAGGTTTCATTCATCAGCAGTAAGCAGAACATCTCAGAATCACAGGAACGGGCAATGCTGATCTACCCGGATGAAGGCGGAGTAGGTTCCGTATGGGAGTACGCAGAGCAGATCGGCCTGAAAGTGGAAGATCTTTCGGAAAGACCTGAGCCGAACTCATTCTTCAGCGGGGCCCTTCCGGCAGCTTGGTCCACGGTTACAAAACTCAAATCGGCAGGGAAGGATTTTTCCGACTATCTCTACTACAACAGCCGGATAGATTTGCCCTTCAATCCATCTCTGAAGATCTACGGAATCCCCGGAGAGTCAGCTGAGGAGTTCAAAGCCAGGTGCGCCGATGCCGCAAAGCAGAACCGCGACGAAGAAGTTGAAAAACTCAGAGACAGAATGGAGACCAAACTCACAAGGTTAAGAACGAAACTCTCCAAAGAAGAACTGGAGCTTGAAGAAGATAAGGATGATTACAAGAGCAGAAAGAACGAGGAAATGCTCTCGGCGGGGGAGACAATAGCTGGTTTCTTCGGGGTTCTCGGCAGAAGAAGATCATCTGGGCTTTCAACCGCCGCGAGGAAAAGAAGAATGACACAGAATGCGAAGGCTGACATCAAGGAATCGGAAGAGGAAATAGACAGGCTTACAGAAGAGATGGAAGACCTTGAAACCGAACTCAGGGAAAAGGTGGAAGACATAGTTACAAGGTGGGAGGAAGCCCTGGAAGATGAGGAAATCTTCCAGCTTAAACCCCGAAGAACCGATGTTCAGGTTACCCTTGTAACCCCGGTATGGATACCCTGCTATTTCATTGAAACAAAGAATGGGGGCAGCGCAAGAATACCCGCATGGCAACCTGAAGGTGAGAAGAAGAAGCGGCAGGAAGAGTGATGAAGCAGCAGCTGCTGAGAATCTGCCTGCTTATCCTTCTGGCATTCTCCTGCGGGAAAGACAGTGCCCAACCGGACTGTTCGTTAGTTCTTTTTGGAGAAACTGACAGTAACCCTGGAATATTATCCGTTGAGGATTCCATTGGCATTGAAATGGGGGACTCTAACTACGTTTTCGGTTCCGTTCGAAGAGTTGAAGTTCACCCGGACGGAAGCATTCTTGTTCTGGACTGGATCAAATGCACCATTTTTCAGTTCTCTCCATCCGGCGAATTCATCAGGTACATCGGGCGAAGGGGCGAAGGTCCAGGAGAGTTTCTGCAGCCGGGTTTCATGGCTGTGACCGGGACCGGCTCTGTTTGCGTGAGTGATGGTGAGCTGGGGTGGACATACTTCGACCCGGACTGCGAGGTACTGAACACCTCACCCTGTTTCCATACAAGGCCAATGCAGATGAAAGCAGCACCCTTCGGCGGAATTCTTGGCATTAGAAGCACATTGTCCCGGGGAGACAACTGCCTTGCAGTGGAAAAGAGCATCTGCCTCTGGAAAGAGGAAAACCCCGATTCTGTGATTCAGGTCTACCTTACGCAAAACTACACTTTTGACATAACTGACATGAACCGTTTCAGGAGCGACCTGATCAGGGTTGATCATTTCCCCATGCTCTTTGCAGCAGGTGATGACTTCGTCTGTATCGCACCGTCTCCCAGAGATGAGCCCATGCTCCTTGTCTACAACACAGACGGTTCCTTTCGGGACTCCCTTGAACTGCCCTACCCGGTGGTTCCAAGATCAGACGATGAAATTACTGAGCAGAAGGCATTCATGGAAGACTATTTCTACACAACCTCGCAGCACACCCATACGGTGGACTGGGAGCCCTTCCCCGATCACCCTGTGATAACCGCATTAGGTGTGGATGCTCGAAACAGAATATGGGTTCAGAGGGGTTTTGAATTCCATCCGGTGTTCGACCTGTTCAACCAGGCAGGCAACCATCTTGAAACCTTCATCCTTCCTGAAGTCAACCGCTTGGACCACTGGACATTTCACCTATGCAGGTACGGCGTTCTTGCCGTTCCTGAAGCCCCGGAGAATTTCTACCAGGTGTACATTGTGAAACAGGAATAATCAGAGTTGCGTTAAATTACTGTTACACGTATCTTAGAATTAACATAGAAGGGATGTTAGAATGAAGATACCTGTGATAGTACCCATAACAGATCTGCGGAATGACTCGGCTGCGGTTCTCGAGGGCTTGAATTCTTCTGAAGAGCCTGTGGTGGTTACCCAGC
>CAZRCS010000052.1:0-11066 GCA_964598645.1 uncultured bacterium
ACCCTTCAGCTATCCCCGGTCTCGCAGCGGTTGAAGGCAACTACGTTTATTTCCCTCCGGAGAGTGTTGCAGACGGGATAGCAGCAGGTTCTCTTCCCGCCGGGACAGCAGAAGAGCTCGTTGAACGAATAAGTTCAGGAGACGCCGGGCTCGTTCATTCCGTTCTTATCTGGTCTGAGGGAGAGCTGGTCTTCGAGGAGTATTTTCACGGCTATACGGTTGATGATCTGCACAGGCTCATGTCCTGCACCAAGAGCGTGGCCTCTTTGCTCACGGGCATTGCCCTGGATAATGGGATGATCGACAGCGTCTCCGTTCCCCTTTCTTCTTTTTTCAGCGGATTTCCGGAAGGGATCACACTGGAGCACCTGCTGACCATGTCCATGGGGTTGAACTGGACCGATGAAGAAAGTGAACTGGTTCACCGGACAGGTGATGCCTTTTTCTCTGAAGTATCGGAAATGGATCAGGCGGTGGAGCCGGGAACCGCTTTCAGGTACGTAAACAGTGATGTCAACCTTCTATCAGGTGTGATTCACCGGGCTTCAGGAATGTACCCTGATCGGTTCGCCGAAGAATACCTTTTCGGCCCCCTGGGTATAACGGAGTATGACTGGTCATACGGAGAGACGAACGGCCACAGGCTGATGGACGGCTCACTCCACCTGCGACCCCGGGATATGCTCAAGATCGGAGTAATGGTATTGCAGGATGGCTCATGGGATGGAGAGCAGATAGTATCACCCGAGTGGTTATCTGCATCGGTATCTCCCCATCTGCCTGTGGATGAGATATTCGACTACGGATATCTGTGGTGGCTTACTGATACGTACGGAACGGACGTTTACCTTGCAAGCGGCTGGGGAAGTCAGTTCATAGCGGTTATCCCGGAATTCGATACGGTCATAGTCACCACAGGGGGCAATGACGACACAGGAAAGAACTGGGAGGTCCTCCGTGTTGTCTGGGAAGTCCTGTTCGGTCAGCGCTTGTAACCGAATCTCTTCAGAAGCTCTATACGGGCTTCAACATCTTCCCGGCACTCCACCGCTGTGGGTGGTTCCCCATCTATCACTCCCAGTATGCCTCCGCCCTGTTCAGTTCTGGCAACGATTACCTGAACAGGATTCGCAGTGGCGCAGAATATGGAGCAGACCTCGGGAACCGCTTTAATGCTGTTCAGCACCTGGATGGGAAACGCCTCGCCCAGTACCACCATGAAACAGTGACCCGCGGAGATGGCAAGAAGGTTTTCTTCAGCAATCTTCTTCAGTTCGAGATCGTTGCCGTCGCTTCGTATCAATCTGGGACCGGAAGCTTCACTGAAAGCTATTCCGAAGGGACTTCCCGGGATGGTACCTGCTACTGCCTCGTAAAGGTCCTCTACGGTTTTTATGAAGTGGGACTGACCCAGAATTATGTTGCATCCCTCCGGGAACTCAAGTTTCACGGATTCAAGGTTTATTCCCATTATAGCCTCCCATGCTTATTTCATTCCATTGCATCAAATTACAAACGTTATTTGACAAACTTACGGAGGGCCTTAGCCGGGGCCTCAGCGGTTGATTCCCTCGAAGATGCCCTCGACCTCGGGAACGCCTCCCTGAAGCACCATGTAACCGTCGGGGGGTTCGCTGTCGGTGATGTCTCCGCCAACCGGTGTGAGCATTATTTTCTTTACCTCTTCAGGATCGTCGGTAACACCCATTGCCCATCCCAGTTTGATGTAGGCGGCTTCCGGGAGCATGTTCCCAAGGGGGACAACTCCCCTCTGCATGAGAAGCCTTCCAGTGTCATAGACATACATCTGAGCGTAACCCCAGAGGGTCTGAACGGTCATGAATATGTGCACACCGGCTTCCGTTGCCCTTCTGATGGGCTCGTAGAGGGGTTTGTTCACATGCCCGAGGCCGGTTCCCGCGATGACTATACCCTTGTAGCCGTTGTCCACCATGGAATCTATCATGTCCGGTTTCATGTTGGGATAGTAGTAAACCATACCCACCCTGTCGTCGAAAACCGGCCTGATGTTGGGTTTCCGGTTTGGATCCCTCTTCAGGTACTTCTCCTTGAGGAAGGTGAACTTCTCGGTGTCCACCATGGCAAGGGGTCTATCGCCGATGGTCCTGAAGGTGCTTCTGTAGCTGGAATGCATCTTTCTGACCTGGGGTCCCCTGTGAAGAAGACCATACTTGTCACTGGTGGGTCCGAACATACAGACCACAACCTCGGCGGCGTCGAAATAAGCTGCAGTTCTCGCGGCGTGTATCAGGTTCAGCGCTGCATCACTCGACGGACGGTCGCTGGATCTCTGACTTCCCACAAGCACCACGGGAACAGGAAGATCCTGGCACATATAGGTCAGGGCTGCCGCGGTATGGCTGAGGGTATCGGTTCCGTGACCGATCATAATACCGCTGACTCCCTTTTCTATCTCTTTCTCAATGGCCTTCGCAAGGGTGATGTACTGGGCCGGGCCCATATCCTCACTGAATATTCCGAAGAGTTTTTCCGTTTCCAGATTGCAGATGTCCGCAAGTTCAGGAACCGCTCCGTACAGCTCTCCCGGGGAAAATGCCGGGATAACTGCTCCGGTCTTGTAGTCAAGTCGGCTGGCTATTGTACCCCCCGTACCGAGAAGTTTGACCCTGGGGTTCTTAGGGTCATAGGGAAACTCCTGCTCCGGGATCTGGTAATGGGCTTCCCTGGAGCCGAGGATTTTCACCTGGGTAACCTTTTCTGCCGATATACCTATGTTGTAACCCGTAGCCAGTTTAAGCACAATGTGATCGGCGTCTGCCGTTTCACTTCTGGGCAGAACAACGCCCTCAAATACGTTGGAACCTGCGGTAAGAACCACATCGTCCCATACTTTTATGCCTAATTTCTCCATCATTTCCCTGGTAATACCCCTGTAACCCTTGAAGATGTCGTTGCTCATTCTGAAATCCCCTTAGAAGCGCCTTCTTTTCCTGGCGCCCGGTATATCCATCTGTTTGCGGTAGTTTGCCACCGTTCTCCGTTTGATCCTGGTTCCGCTGCTGCAGAGCATCTCTGCTATCTTTTCATCACTCAGCGGACTCTGTTTATCCTCTCCGGCAATAATCCTCCTGATCTCCTCCCTTACAGATTCCGCTGCAACTGAAGAGTCAGCGCTTCCCCTGCTGAAATAATACCTCATTTCATGTATGCCCTGGGGAGACTGAACGTATTTCCCGTTTATGGCACGACTTATGGTTGACTGGTTGAAACCCAGGGCCTCGGCAGCCTCCTGAAGAGTGAGTGGAACAAGGGATTCCACCCCGTGAAGAAGAAACCCGCTCTGCCTGTCGGCTATGAACCTGGCAATTCGTGTAACGGTTTCCTGACGCTGTCTTATTGCCTTTATGAACCAGCTGGCTTTCTTGAATTTTTTCCTGACGTATTCCTTCTCCACGCTGCCCGCAGAGGGAGATTCCAGCACCCTCCTGTTACGACTGCTGATGGTAAGATGGGGAAAACGGTCATCATTGAGAAACACGTGGAATTTCCCGTTGTGATTCTCTATTATCACATCGGGGGTCACCTGTGAACTCGAACCGCCTGCAAATTCAGCCCCCGGCCAGGGATTCAGTGTTCTGATCTTCCCCACTGCTTCCTCCACCTGATGGGGAGTAACACCAAGTTCAAGTGAAATTCCCGGGATCTTCCTGTCTGCAAGCTCATTGAAGCATCTGCTTATTATCCTGTACTCAAGGGTTTCATGGGCGGCCTCTCCGTATCTCATTTCAAGCTGAAACAGAAGAGCTTCCCTGGCGGAACTCTGGGCAACTCCGGGTGGATCAAGGGTCCGTACTGTTTTCAGAGCTTTCCCGAGAATTTCCGGGTCTCCGTCCCATCCTATCTGAAGTTCCTCAGCCGTGAGATTCAAAAGACCGTTTCTGTCCAGAGAATAAATGATGTAGACGGAAGCGCTCTCTTCATCCTGTGACATGTCTATGGTATCCAGCTGCAGCAGAAGATGTTCGCTGAGCGTGGGCGTTTTAACCGCCTCGGGATGCCACTGCTCCTCATCGGTGTACCTGGCGGAAGGCATTGTGCCCAGGTCTTCGTCTATTTCCTTCAGAATGTCCAGCGGATCATCCTCGCCGGCATCGTCACGTTCATTGTCTTCATCCTCGCCGGTATCTTCTTCCTGTTCGCTGCCTTCTGTTTTGTCCGATGAGGTACCCTCTTCCTCGAGAAGAGGGTTTTCCGAGAGTTCGGTTTCGATGAGGCTGTCAAGTTCCAGTGACGGAATCTGAAGAATCTCAAGCTGCTGTCTGAGGGTCTGGGTCATGGCCAGCTTCTGTGTCTGAGTAAGTTTCAGCTGGGTCCTCAGTTCAGGCATATCAGAGAGTGAACCTTTCTCCCAGGTATATCTTCCTGGCCTCGGGATCATCTGCAAGCTCCTGGGCGGAGCCGGAGATAAGAACCCTTCCATCGTACATAATATAGGCCCGGTCGGTTATTGCAAGGGTTTCCCGAACGCTGTGATCGGTTATCAAAACGCCCAGTCCCCGCTCTGCAAGATTTCTTATTATTCCCTGAATTTCCGCAACCGCAATGGGGTCGATACCTGCAAAGGGTTCGTCCAGAAGCAGAAAACCAGGATCTGTCACAAGGGCCCTGGCTATTTCAACACGTCTTCGCTCGCCTCCGGAAAGGGTGTATGCCTTCTGATCAGCAAGTTTGTCTACGCCCAGTTCTTTCAGGAGAGAATCTCTCTTATCGCGTCGCTCTTTCTTTGAAAGATCAGTTGTTTCGAGAATGCACATAAGATTATCAGCGACGCTCATCTTCCTGAAAACGCTGGACTCCTGGGGAAGGTAGCCAAGTCCCAGCCTGGCCCGTTTGTACATGGGAAGACCTGTTATCTCCCTGTCATCGAGAAAAACGCTTCCGCCGTCAGGTTTTATGAAGCCCACGATCTGATAGAAGGTTGTGGTCTTGCCTGCACCATTGGGACCAAGCAGTCCGACGATTTCGCCCCTTTTGACCTGAAGGCTGACTCCGTTGACAACTTTCCGCTTCCTGTACTTTTTTACCAGCTCCTTCGCTTCAAGTAATTCTGCACCTTTTTTTCTTTCAGTCACGAAATTCCCCGCTCCAGCTGTATGTTCCCCTTACCGTGCCTCTGGCCATTACCTCGTCGGCCTGACCGTCTGCAAAATAAACTACTATTTCCTCTGCGGATATGGTGTTTGCTTCCGTGCGAAGGGTATCCTCCCCGAATACGTTGAGTACGGCACTTCCCTGCAGAAGAAGGCTGTCCAGATCCTCACCGGAATCCAGAAAGGCGAATTCAGCCCTTTGCGAATGGAAATCCACCAGGGTCATTCCCTCCTCAAGATTGCCGGACGCAGCACCCTCTACCCTGAGGAATTCCAGGGCTCCACTTCCATCAAGCAAGCCCTCCATCCAGTCTCCTCTGAGCTCTCCCTCATCGCTTCTGATCTCAGGTGATCCAATAAGCTCCATGCGCTGCTCGTCTCCGAAATACCTGAGGTACTCACTTTCAGTTTCCATGTTCCTCCCAGGCATTACCACAAAAGCATTCCCCTGGGCCTCGGCCCTTTCTCCATCCTCGAAAAACTCCAGTCTGTCCGCAGTGACAAGGGTGGTATCCGCATCCTCTACCCTTGTCATGACCGGATCAACCGTTACGAAAAGACTGCCCCTCTCCCTGTCGTAGAGGGCATATTCACCTGTGACTTCTCCCAGCCAGTCTCCCTTAAGCACCACTGATCCCCTTGCAGTTGCCTTGTCTCTGAATCTGAACCAGTTCACCTGATCGGCTGTCAGGGTAGAAGAACCGTCTGTGAGAAGTGCGTTTCCCGTGAGTATCATCACACCGGTAATCCTGGAATAGGAAAGAAAATCTCCATCGGCGGAAAGGGTGTCCGCTTCCACGTGCACTCCCCCGTAAAACTCGGCTCTCTCTGACTCCTGGTAGATGGATGCAGAGCTGGATGTTACGGTAACCTCACCATCTGTGACCACCACGTTTCCCAGCAGTTCGAGCACCTGTTCTCCGTTCTCCGAGGATGTTGTGGAAGCATTGTCGGAGTTAACGGTGAACACACTCCCAAATGAATATGCAGATAGAAGAATAATCGCCAGGAGGAAAAAACTCCTAATCAATTGGAACCTCACCTGTGGTCACCGCAGTAAAAGACTCCTGAACGGTGATGTCGCCAAGTGCGGAAAGTCCGGTATCAAGTATCACTCCCCTGCCGTTCAGTGTTGTGGTTCCAGTGCTCTCAGGTATGACGAAGGTTACCAGGCAGTCGGTCTGGAAGGTTTCCATTGAATCAGACCAGTTAAGGAGCTGTGTCGTAAGGGTTCTGCCATCGGAGTTCTCTGCGAAGACATTGCCCCAGAGAACAGTTTTTCCACTGACCAGGTCCGATGATCCGGTATCACTTCGTACATAGCTGTCAGGCAGGTCGTTCTCGTAGAAGACTATGTTTACACCTGTGATCAGAAGCAGGCTGTCCTCTTCCCTGTAGACTGCAGAATCGCCTGTGAGCATCCAGTCCCTTACTCCTTCATCTGACTGCACAAGTCTGATCTCTGAAACCGTCTGCACCTTCCCACTCTCCTCTGACCACTGGGAAGGGTCTTCTCCGCAGGATGACAGAAGAACTACAAAGCCAAGTGAAAGAATGGGAATATTCCGCATAGGGCAGTCGTCTCCGCTCAGGTTGTTTTCATCGATGGAAAGATACTTCCTTTTTGCAGTCCGGGCTATACGGAAAGATCCCGTGAACGCCTGAGGACCGTTCCGATGAACTTCGCCTAGAAGCCCAGCACCAGAGCATCATGAAGATAGAGAATACCCTCAGGAGAACCCTTTTCATCAACGGCCACAATGGAGGTTATGCCCTTCTCCTCCATGGTCTGAACTGCAATGGAAACCAGATCCGAAGGAGTGCATACCGAGGGATCCGCGGTCATGGCGTCTGAAAGAATGAGATCCTGAATGTTCGTTCTTCTCTTCATCAGCCTGCCAAGATCACCGTAAACGAAAACCCCGCAGAGACTGTTTTTCCCGTCCACCGCCAGACAAATACCCCTGCTGCCGGTCATTGTTTCAACAACATCCGTCATTGGGGTGGTCATGGGAAGGATCGGCAGTCTTTCAGTTACCATGAGATCTGAAACCCTCATGAGAAGTCTTCTGCCCAGGGCCCCGCCTGGATGAACGTCTGCAAAGTCTTCCGGTGTAAATCCGGACAGTTTGAGCATGGCCATGGAAAGGGCATCTCCCAGGGCCATCATTGCAGTTGTGCTGGCGGTTGGCGCCAGATTGAAAGGGCAGGCCTCCTGGAGGTCGGGTAGTTCAAGAACGACCTGGGCAAAGGAACCGAGAAGTGAGTTCCTGCTGCACACCATGGCGACCACCGGAATTTCCAGTTTCCTCAGAATGGGAAGAAGGGCGGCTATTTCATCGGTATCACCACTTTTTGAAAGAACCAGTGCGGAATCACCTCTGGCAAGCATTCCCACATCACCGTGGATTCCCTCTGCCGGATGGAGAAAATAGGCTGGAGTACCCGTACTTGTCATGGTAGCAGCTATCTTTCTGCCCACAAGACCCGACTTACCCATTCCGCACACCACTATTTTACCCCTGGTCTCCCTGAGAAGATTAACGGCTTTTGGAATTGTATCCTCATTCAGAGAAAGGGTCTTAGAAAGCCACTCACCCTCAATTCTGAAAACTCTTCTAGCCTCATTCAGGATGTCACACATGCCGCGCCGCCAGTATCTGATCGATGACCTCACGAACAGCGCCCCTGCCCCCGGGAAGAGATGCTCTCAGGGTACAGTAGCTTTTCACCGGATCAGCGGCATCTGAAGGGCAGGCGGAAACTCCGGCGATTTCCATTGCGGGCATGTCTTTCTCGTCATCTCCCATGAAAAGAATATCATCGGTGGATATACCCAGATGTACGGCAAGAGCCTTCAGTGATGCCGCTTTATCTCTGCTGCCCAGACAGAGAAGTCCAACGCCCAGATCCGCCGCCCTTTTCCTCGTACACCTGAAATCTCTGAAGGATACAAAAGCAACTTGAATACCAGATTCCAGGAGTTTCATTATTCCTGCTCCGTCTTTTGCACTGAACACCTGCGAAACACCCCGGGGGCCATACTCAAGACCTCCGTCTGTAAGTGTTCCGTCAACGTCCAGTGCCACAAGTCTTATTTTCCTGAGATCCGGATTCATGCGCCCTCCCAGTGTTCCAATGCCGACTCCACAAGGGTTTCGGCTTCGCTGAAATTCACCATTACGGCACTGTCGCTCAGGGCTTTCTCAGGTTCAGGATGAACTTCCAGAAACATTCCGTTCACTCCCCAGGCCGCCGCCGCCCTGGTCATCTGAAGGGCAAAGGATCTGTCTCCCCCGGAACCCCTTACCCCCGCTCCCGGTTTCTGCAGTGAATGGGTGATATCCATAACAACACCGTCTGAGAATTTGCGCATCAGAGTAAGGGACCGCATGTCAACCACAAGATCACCGTATCCGAAAAAGCTTCCCCTTTCGGTCAAAAGAACCATTGGTGACCCTGAAGCCTTGAGCTTTTCAACGGCCCCGAGCATGTTCTCTGGAGACATGAACTGCCCCTTCTTCACATTCACGGGAATCCCCGTTGCCCCTGCTGCCTCGAGGATAGAGGTCTGGCGGCAGAGAAATGCGGGTATCTGTATCATTTGACAGACCGCGGCTACAGGTGCCGCCTGATCAGCTGAATGTATGTCCGTAATAAGGGCAAGGCCGGTTTCCCTGCCTGCTTTACCGAGAAGATCAAGGCCCCTGGCAAGACCCGGGCCGGACCATGTGCCCTGCGAAGTACGGTTATCTTTCAGATAAGAGCTCTTGAAAATGAACCGGGCTCTTCCAGCAAAGCGGTTTCGAAGGTCCGACACGAAAAAGGCTGTATCCATGAGAACCCTCTCCGACTCGATGGAGCAGGGACCCATTATGAACAGAGGAAGACCTCCTGTCAGTATTTCCTGAACCATGCCCTTGCCTCCTCCAGATCTTCAGGTGTGTCAACTCCCATGCCGTTCCAGTTTCCCGGGATCACTTCAATGTAAGCTCCGTTCTCCATCCATGAAAGCTGTTCAAGATTTTCAGAAGCCGCAAGGGCGCCCCGGGGAGATTCCGCACAGAATACCAGGCTTTCAGCAGTGAAGCAGTACACTCCAATATGCTTGAAATAAGTTCTTCCGGACCATGGGATGGGACTTCTCGAAAAATACAATGCCCTTCCCCGTGAATCGAATACTACCTTCACCGCAGAGGGATCAGCAGCAGAGTCCGGAGAAGCAACAGCCGCGAGGGTGGATACTCCCCTTGAACAAATGTCTTTTGAAAGCAGGGCATTTATCCAGTCTGCACCGGCTCCGGGTTCGTCACCCTGAAGGTTCACTATTCTATCACCGGGTTTTCCGAGCATTTTCCACGCCTGATAGACCCTCTGGGTTCCGTTGGCTGCCGGTCCAGTGAGTACAGCTTCGTAACCTGCTTGTTCAACTTCCTTCACAATAGCTTCGGAGTCGGTGGCAACAACTATTCTATCGGGTGATGCTTCAGAAGCGCCGTCCAGGACGCGCAGAACAAGGGTTCTGCCGCATATGTCTGCCAGGGGTTTACCCGGAAGCCGGGTGGACTCCATCCTGGCAGGTACAATTACTACCGTCCCAGCCAATTCTCAGACGCCCGTATTCCCATGAATAGAATGGATTCAGACTGATCATCGCCCCAGGTTTCCCAGCCGGCGCCAATGTCAACAGCGGCAACCCCGCCTGCTATGTCATACCCAAAGCCGCCGGTGTACCTTGAAGCTCCATCCCTCCAGAGGCCGTTCATGGTTCTGTAGCCTCCCCTTAAACTGAACCCCAGACCAGGTCTGATCTCGAAACCTGCCGCGGTATAACTTCCCTCGCCTGTACTGCTGTCAAGCAGAGTAAGTTTCTTCCTTGCGAAATAGTCCATTGCAATCAGAACCCTGGGATGAACCCTGAAGGAGACCCCCGCAGACAGTTCTCCGGGAACAGAATACCTGTGCGTGGTGTCAGCAGAAGCATTGCCCATGTAATCCCTCTGGATTGAAAGAGTTCCGGATCTGTCGGTTGTTATCGAAAAGCCTGCGGATACCGGGCCATTCCTGAAAAACGTGCCGAAGGAAAGGCCCCAGGAAGAATCGAAGGCAAGGTCATCGCGGTATTCACTGCTGATGGGAGAATAAGGACCCGGGGCAGCAGTGGTGGTTACTGCATCGCCAAGTGCAGAACCGAAAAAGCACCTTCCCCCCAGAGAGAATGCCAATGTTCGGGAGGTCCTGAAAGTTGCTCCCAGATATGATTCAGCAGTTGAGCCGGTCCAGTCTATGGTTCCCGTGGTATTGCCGGAATCAAGGGTTTCACTTGAATTCAGTCTGGACCTGCCGCTGAGAACGGCTGAAAGCTGAATGCCCAGGGGCAGAGGCATGAGAACTGATACGTCCGGAAAAGATGCTGCGCCTGACCATGACTTATCATCGGTACCCCGCACCCTCGTTCCCCATGCCAGGCCGGTATTGGTACTCCAGGCGGCAGCCGAAGGGTTGAGAATGGGAACCAATCCCGAATCAGGGACACCGGCGGAAACTCCGCCCATGGAAAAGGCCCTGACACCTCCCCCGGCAGTTTCAGCACCGATCCCCGCCGCCGGGGGTATGAAGGGAGGGTTAAAACCTGAAACGGCAAAGAGGCTTAGCGCAACTATACTGAATACCATAATTAAGGCTTCTCCTGGTCTGTTTTAGTTTCAGTGACTGGAGGAATATAACTGAAAGCTTGTCAGATTGTTCCAGCAATCGTAAGAGTCTGCCCCGGTTCAGGTACCACTATCTGTGCTTTCGTCTCAGAACCAATGGCAGCCGCAAGAGCCTGGGCGGATTCAGTTTCACCATGAACGAGAACCACCTGCTCAGCGGTCTGACCCACAGCCCTGAAGTAAGTCATCAGACCCTCATGATCTGCGTGGGCACTGAAAC
>CAZRCS010000053.1:0-11026 GCA_964598645.1 uncultured bacterium
GCTTTTCAGCCTGTTCCACCTGGGCAACCACCGAGCTGTCGGTGTCGAGACCCTCGGCAAGAGATGCAAGTCTCATGAGCTCCCGTTCAACCATGCTGTTAACGATAAGGGTTTTCCCCTCGGGTGTTTCATAGGTGGCCCGCTGATAAGGCGGGATAGCCTCGAGTTCCCCGGCTATGTCCTCTTCGGTTATGGATTCATCACCAATGGTAGCATAAACGCCTTCCACCGGTTCCTCATTCACTGTTACCCGGTATTCCTGTCGCAGTTCAGGGAGGAATGTGTTCCTGAAGTAGTCATTCACCAGAGCCGGTCTGAGCATGTCTTCGATGGCAGGCCTGACTTCCTCAATGGGTCTGTAGAACTCCGGTCTCTGCTCCCTGACCAGGAAGATGTGTGTTCCCAGATTGGTCTGATAAGGGGGCAGAACGGTTCCCGGTTCAGTCTGAAGGAGAAGGTCGAGAAGAACAGGATCCTCGCTGATGAATGGGATGTCAAGATCGTCACCGGCCCATCCCATGTCTCCGCCCTGGGAAGCGGTTGCTGAGTGTTCACTCAAAAGCACTGCAACGGAATCGAATGGGACACCATCATCAAGCATCCCCTGGGCTTCAGCAAGTGCTGAATCGCTGGTAACCAGTATATGGGAAACGAGTGCCTGTGGATATTCATAGTAGAGCTGCATGTTACGCTGGTAGTAGTCCTCCACCAGAGAGTCCGGTATTTCCACTCCTTCAATGATCCTTGTCTGATAAAGCACCTGGCCCATAGCCCTGGTTCTGACCTCTTCTATCTGATCCTCGGTGTTTCCTATCATATCGAGAACCACTGAATCTTCCTCGAGACCGGCGTCGATTGCCGCAAGTATGAGAAGTTCTCTTTCTATGATGTGATCAAGGAGTGCCCTCTTGCCTCTGAGGCTTTCAAATGAGCCTCTCTGATATGGCGGTATTCGGTTGATCTCACTGTCTATATCTGCCATCGTAATGATGTTGCCGCCTACAGTCGCGGCCTCGCCGGCGCTCAGCGGATCAGAACCGCACGCGGATATAACCAAAAGAACAGCTGTGATGGTTAGAAAGACGTTTCTTGTCATTGTTCATTTACCCCCTGATTATCATCTCCGGAAATTTCATAGGCAATAAGCCCCTGGGAGAACTCAGCCATTGCTGCCCTGACGGCGTTCTGCTGCGAGTCCCTGATTTCAGGAACCAGACATGGAGCGCCGTCACGAAGCGCTCTCACTCTTTTTGCCATTGCGAGGGCGAGCTTGTATTGGTTCTTGCTCTCGGCGGCGAGTTCTTCCACCTTCTCAAATGATTTCATATCAACAGCCTCCATAAAGGTATCAGTTATGTTCTTGAATATTCGTGAGCGGAAATATATAAAAACGTACCCCGGAAGAGGGAAATTGTTCCTCTTCCGGGGTAGACTGCGTCAGTCTTTCGCTATTCCCCTTCTCCTTCTTCGCCTGCTTCAGGAGAATGGTATTGCATGAGCATTTCCCATCTGGGCTCTTCCACCAGATCAACCTCTCTGAGTTCCGTCTTGAGGTAACCAAGAGCAGTGAGGTCCCAGTGTTTTACCATGACGATATTGTCGTTATCACCGGCGATGGCTCCGTCGGCTCTGCTGGGGAAGTTAAGGGGTTCGCGGTAGTAGATTTCAACCCTGGAAGTGTCTGGGTCTGAAGTTGTGTAGGCTACGAATCGCCAGGTCTGAACATTTATCGAATCACCTCTGGCAGTACCCCTGCGATCGGGATTTTCCCAGAATGTGAGAAGAGTATCCTCGAGGGTCTCAAAAACGTACTCTCCGCCCAGAGGGTCGGAAAGCTCGAAAACATTGATGTCAAGATTCTCGATATCAGCGGGCTTAAGGACCACGGGATATCTGTTTGCAAGATATGAAGCCTGCTCTTCTGCAACCCTTATAAGGGCGGATCTTGACACCTCGTAGCGCTTGTTTTCTGCGTATTCCGGGAATGGAATTCGCTGGAAGGTTTCGAGCCAGTCGGCTTCGAGGAACAGTGAATCCGGGAAGTCTTTGTCAACGAGACCCCCAACCACACCGCCGTGCCTGTCAAGATTGGGGCAGGAAATAGCGAATTGCGTTCCAAGGGCCAGCTTGGGATCGTAGTGATAAAGAGAATCAGAATAACCCTGTGCCAATAAGGAGGGGCAGACAGCCGTGTTTTCAGGTAACCCGCTGTAGATCAGAAGAGAATCAATAGTTGGAGCGGGAGATCCGTTGTACATGTACATGTGGTCTATGTTGGCTTCCGCAAGAGAGAGCATCTGAACTCGGCAGTTCTCGCGAGGAATTCTGTACATTTCTACCCGCTGGTGAATTCTGAAGATGAGCAACGCAGCAAGGAGCACAATCAGTACTCTCACAAGAACCTTTGAACCCATTTAAACCCCTCCGAAAGGTATTTAACTATTGTTTATGTTTTCCGCCAAAAAGGCTGTCCTCGTAATTTACGACCGAAACTCTTACGGTGTCAATAAGCCTTCGGATCCGACAGCCGTATCCGGGAAAGGCAGAACAGGATCAAAAACCTGTACCTTCACCGAATCGCTTGAGTATGCAACCATATCTCCGCAAAGGGCAAGTGATGAGAAGTAGGGTGAAGACTCCGGCTGAACTGACTCAGTTCGAATACTGTCTGTTCTGAGCACTGAAGACCCTGGGCCGCTTACTGTTATGAAATCTGGTTCAACAACGGCAAAGCGGAATCTTCCGGGAATGCCGTCTGTGAAAATCGGTGCAACCGGTACGTTCCTGGAAATTAAGGTGTCAATACTACAGGCTATATGCGAGGGAGTTACACGTTCGATTGTAACCGGGCCATCCGGTTCGATTGCTGCCGGGTTAACTTCTATTTCAAGATTAGCAGGGAAACTGGTTCCGGATTCCATCTGAAATTCAGCATCTGCATAGGACGGGATTCCCTTCAGCTGGAAGGAAAGCAATTCCCAACCTGAACCTGTGTATATCACCGTGATCGAGTCGGTAGACATTGAAAGCACGATATGACCGTCGTTTGCAGTCAGCCTCACAGGAAGCCTTGCTTCAACTTGAAACACCTCTGTGTTCACAGCGCTTCCCCATATGAGGAACCCTGCAAGCACAGCCAGTAGAACCCGACTTGCCCGCTCAATTCCCGTCAGTTTTATCTTCATTGCCCGGTGTGATGAAGCCAATGGCGTTCTGATCTCTGATGTCATCAGCCAGATCGCCGTTATTTTTCTCCCAGGTTTTTACCTGGGCAGTGAGCTGTTTTGCGAAGTTCTTCGCTGCATGGGGAGACATAATGACCCTGGACTTTAAATTTGCAGCAACGGAACCGGGCATTATCCTGGCGAAATCAAGAACGAATTCTGCTCTGGAAAAGGCAACCAGTACCATATTGCTGTAGGTTCCGTCCACATCTTCCGGTTTTACGTTGATCCTTGGTTTCTGTTTCATCTGCTCCTCGTTCCCCTTTCTGATGCCATATAATAAGAAATTCACCTGAAATAATACAGCGCCGCCGGGAAGGATTGATGCCGCCTCAAGGGATTTGCATTATTTTAGCACCTGGAAAGAGTGATTCGACTCAACCCGGAGGTAAAATTGATACCTAACAAGGATACCGCTGAACTGCTGCGTATGTTCTCCGGCAAAAGAGTGCTGGTTGTGGGAGATCTGGTCCTTGACCATTACCTGGAAGGCTCAGTTACCCGTATTTCTCCTGAGGCCCCTGTTCCGGTGGTTTCTCTGGGGGACGACTCTGAAAGATGGATACCCGGCGGTGCCGCGAATGTGGCTCTGAACGTTCTTTCACTGGGAGGAACGCCTTTCCTCTCCGGTGTCATCGGAAGGGACAAGGAGGGGGAGATACTGGTTAAACTGCTTTCAGATTCAGGCGCGGATGTTTCTGCGGTCACTGAAGATCCCGCCAGACCTACCACCGTAAAAACAAGGGTGATGGGCAGAAACCATCAACTCATAAGAATAGACAGGGAGAAAACCGACGGGATCCCTGAAAACATAAGAAGCAGGATGTTCGATTCCCTGGAAAAAGTGATCCAGGATACTCATTCAGTGATAATGGAGGACTACAACAAGGGAGTTCTGACGAAACCTGTCATAGAGTGGATCATGAACAAGGCTCACAGCCTTGATTTACCGGTGTCCGTGGATCCCAAACTGTGCAACTTCTGGGAGTACATAGGGAGTTCTCTGTTCAAGCCCAATAGACATGAAGCCGGTGCTGCACTGGGAATAACCATTTCCACCAGGGAAGAAGCTGCGTCAGCTGTGAAAATCATAAGAGAACGACTCCGCTCAGACGCCGTGCTTCTTACTCTGGGCTCCACGGGTTCGATTCTGGCAGACTCCCACAGTGCCACTCCAAGGTACATCCCGGCTGTGGCAAGACATGTTTTTGACGTATCCGGAGCCGGTGATTCGGTTATCGCAGTGATGGGTCTTGCCGCCTGCTGTTCAATGGATGTTTACGACGCAGCCAGGCTGGCGGGACTTGCCGCGGCAGCGGTCTGTTCCGAACCCGGTGTTTATGCAGTGAAGCCTGAAGACGTGATCAGGGAGGCTTGCAGATTTGAGTAGCAGGAGAACCAGAGCCCCTGTTCTTTCCGCCGATGCTGCAGCTGAATTTCTCAGGTCGAGAAGGAATGAAGATCTTTCCGTGGTGTTTACCAACGGCTGCTTCGATATTCTTCACCCTGGACACCTGGAGATACTGGAGAAGGCTTCGAATATGGGAGATCTTCTTGTGGTGGGAGTGAACACGGATGACTCGGTAAAACGCCTGAAGGGTTCCGGTAGACCTGTTCAGCCCCTTGAGAACCGGGCTTCCATCCTTTCATGCATAAGATTCGTCGACTGTGTGGTACCCTTCGATGGAGATACCCCTCTTGAACTCATCACCCTTTTTCTTCCTGATGTTCTCGTTAAGGGAGGTGACTACACCCTGGAATCGGTTGTGGGGGCTGAAGAAGTTGTGGCAAACGGCGGTAAGGTTTGTATTGTGCCTCTTCTTGAAGGGTTTTCAACAACGGGTATTCTCAGGGGAATGGATTAGTGTCACTCAGGGATCAGCTGATCATAGCATCAGGCTTTGCTGTTTTATGGGCTGTTTTTGCGGTACCAATACTTCTCTCTCCCCTGGGCAGCTATCCGGTTATCGATGCAGCCTGGCACTCCGCCTGGGCATCTGAGATCGCCGGCGGTCATCCGGATATATATGCTCCATATTTCAGAGCTCCCCTGTATCCTCTGGTTCTGGGGTTTTGCTACCTGCTCACAGGATCTTCCGTTACAACCGGGGCCATTCTCAGCTTTCTTATGGCTGCCGCATCTCTTCTTGTGATATACCGGACGGTAATGGATATGCACGGCAGCAGAATAAAAGCTTTTGCCGCTGCAACACTTACAGGGATCAACGGTGTGTTCCTTTTCTACTCTACCACCCTTCTTATTGCTCCACTCTATATTTTTCTTCTGTTACTTTCTTTTTACTCCTTTCAAAGGGTACCCAGCCGCAGATACGGCTGGATCTTTCTTGGACTTGCGGCTGCGGCAAGACCCTCGGCGGTTCTTCTGTTTCCCCTTGCCCTTTTTCTATACAGGAAAACATGGAGATACTGCTGGCTTTTTCTTCTTCCTGTGCTGGGCGTGTGGGCTGTGAACTGGTCTGCAGGAGATCCTGGAACCGTAATCTCCAGCCAGGGCGGAATCAATTTCTACATAGGCAGTGGTCCTGAAGCCGACGGGTATACCTCATTCGCTCCGGACACCCGGGGAAGCACCGCATTACCAGATTCCCTTCCCTATGCGGACAACGTATGGGCTGCAAGCGTAAGACCCTTCTCCGGGGGTATTGCTCCTTCCGGTGTATCAAGGGAATGGACCGGGAGAACCCTTGGATACATTCAGGACAATCCCGCCGCCACGGCTTCACTGTTCATGAAGAAGCTTCTTTATCTGGTCTCACCGGTGGCCATCCCCAGCAACTACGATGTCTATTACTACTCCAGATACTCTCCTGCTGCAGGAATACTGGAAGGAACTCCTGAATTTCCGGTGGCGGGTCTCCTTCTTTGGCTGCTGGTTCCCGGAGCGCTTGCGGCGGGACCTCTTAAATCCGGAGAAAGGAATGCCCTTCTCTGGGCAGCAGTTCTCTCCCTTGGGGTTCTTCCCTTTTTCATTACAGCAAGATTTCTTCTGCCGGTGCTCCCCTTTGTGGTTATATTACTCGGCCCAAGATTTCTCAGTAAGCCGGTGAAGTCTCTTCTTCTGGCACCTCTGGGGCTTGCAGCAGGACTGGGGCTTGCCCGGCTGACAGCGCATACCGTGGACTCAGGTGGGGTGAACATGGCTTTCCATGATGGCCTTGCCCACTATCAGCAAGGGTATGTGGAAGAGAGCGAGACACTTTTTCTTCAGTCGGTGAATGTGGCATTTGAAAGGAATGACGGAATAGACCTTAATGGAACTGAAGCTCTTTTCAATCTTGGAGTTATCGCCCTTGGACGTGGCGAAACCGGTGAGGCTGAAACCTACTGGAGACTTGCCCTTGAAAGGAATCCGGGTTTTGCCCCTGCGGTTCAGGCCCTTCAGGGGTTGACCCGTTGACAGCAGTAAACAATAAAAGCCGTAATCTCAAAGTGAAGTAGAAAAACGAAGTCTGTGGAGGCTGTCTTGAATCTAAACTTTCTTATTACATACCTGGCGCCGCTGGTTGCGGTGGGAACCGGAATAACCGCATGGCTGATCTACAAATCGGTCCAGAGGAAGCCTGAGGGCACCGATAGAATGAAACAGCTGGCATCCATGATACAGTCCGGTGCCATGACATACCTGAAAACCCAGTACAGGATATTATCCATTTTCGTGGTCCTGGTGGCACTTCTGCTGTTTTTCGGTGTAAACAGGGCCACGGCATTGGCTTTCATTGCAGGAGCTCTTTTCAGTATGATCGCCGGTCTTGCCGGAATGCGCGCCGCCACAATGGGCAACGTGAGGACCACCAATGCAGCAAGAACGGGGCTTTCTGAAGCTCTTGCCGCAGCCTTCGGAAGTGGAAGCGTCATGGGTTTTGCCGTGGCATCCCTCGGGCTTCTGGGTGTCTCGGGTTTCTACCTTGTGTTTCACGAGGCGGAAACGGTCAGGAACTTTCTCCAGGGATTTCTCGGAATGGAAAGCATGGATCTCACCAGTATCGCAGGCTTTGGAATGGGAGCAAGCAGTATAGCCCTTTTTGCAAGGGTCGGCGGTGGGATATTTACCAAGAGCGCAGACGTGGGTGCAGACCTTGTGGGGAAGGTTGAAGCGGGTATCCCTGAGGATGACCCCAGGAACCCTGCTGTTATCGCTGACAATGTTGGGGATAACGTTGGAGACGTTGCCGGTATGGGAGCCGATCTGTTCGAGTCCTTTGTCGGGTGCGTAATTGCTGCCATGGTTCTGGCCTTCGGAATGGACACCGGCACGATTTCCGCCATTTTCACAGGCGGTGATGCCGAACATCTTGGAAGAACATCCCTTATCGCTCTTCCTCTTCTTCTGGCGGCAGTGGGAACCCTGGCAAGTCTTTTCGGAGCATTGTACGTCAAGCTGTTCAGGAAGGGATCTCCGGACCAGGTTTTAAGGAACGGCACCTTCGCCAGTGCAATACTCGCCATTCTTTCAGGTTTCTGGATGGTTAACCTTCTGGGAGTCCATATTGGAGTATTCTGGGCAATTACCGCCGGGGTCATTGCAGGAACTGCTATTGGTCTTGTAACCGAGTACTACACCAGTGCCGGTCCTGTAAGGAAAATCGCGGAATCCACAAAAACAGGGCCTGCTACAACCATCATCGAGGGAATTGCAGTTGGTATGGAATCAACCGCGGTGCCCATTCTTCTCATTGCTGCGGCAATTCTTATAAGCTATCATTTTGCAGGACTTTATGGTATAGCGCTTGCTGCTCTTGGAATGCTTATGAACGTTGGCATGACTATGTCCGTTGACGCCTATGGTCCGGTTGCGGACAACGCCGGAGGAATTGCCGAGATGGCCGGCCTGCCAAAGGAGGTCAGAGGAAGAACTGACAAACTGGATGCCCTTGGAAACACCACAGCAGCAATGGGTAAGGGTTTTGCAATAGGTTCTGCCGCATTAACTGCTCTTGCTCTTTTCAGCGCTTATGCAGAGGTGACGGATCTTGACACCATCAACATACTCAGTCCCAATGTGGTTGCAGGTCTTCTGGTTGGTGGTCTTCTTCCCTTCATTTTTGCTTCCATTACACTTCGGGCCGTCGGTAAGACTGCCATGAAGATGGTTCAGGAGGTAAGAAGGCAATTCCAGCAGATAAAGGGATTGATGGAGGGAACCGCCAGTCCGGAAACGGAAAAATGCATAGACATAGCCACCAGGGGAGCTCTCCAGGAGATGATCCTGCCAGGTGTAATGGCGGTTGCAGTACCAGTTATTGTTTTCTTTGCCTTTGGAGAAAAGGGACCGGAAACCCTTGGCGGTCTTCTGGCAGGGGCAATAGTTACCGGAGTGCTTCTCGCTATTTTCATGTCCAACAGCGGAGGAGCCTGGGACAATGCCAAGAAGTACATAGAGGAAGGGCATATGGGGGGCAAGGGTTCGCCCTCCCACGATGCGGCTGTAATGGGTGATACCGTTGGTGATCCGTTCAAGGATACCAGCGGACCTTCACTGAACATCCTCATTAAGCTGATGACAGTGGTTGCCCTTGTTCTTGCACAGGTTCAGCTGAGCTGAGCCCCAGGAAAGGAATTAAGATGAGTGAATCTCTGGAATTCAACGAAGAAAACGTGAAAGTCAAACTTGAGGAAGTCAGGCCAATGCTTCAGGCAGATGGCGGTGACATCGAGTTCGTGGCGATCAAGGATAAAATAGTTCAGGTAAGACTTCAGGGTTCATGTTCCGGCTGTGCCTTTGCAACCATGACACTTCAGTTCGGTGTAGAGAAAACCCTGAAAAAGTATTTCCCGGACATGGAGCGGGTTGAAAATATCCAGTAAGGGAACCGCTTCGAGAAAACAGGCAGCTCTCATGCTGAGGGGGAGTACCGACAGGCTCCCCCTTTCTTCTGAGGACAAAGCGCTTGCAACCAGAATGTTCAGAGAGTCTGTAGTCTGGAAGAAGTATCTGGACCATGTAATCAACCTCTATTCCAGAACAAAGATACAGGATCTGGATCCTGATGTTATGACAAGTTTGAGGATCGGAGCTGTGCAGCTTCTGGTTTTGAGGATCCCATCACATGCAGCGGTATCTGCCACCGTGGAAGCCCACTCGGCAAGGAAGACCAAGGGTCTTGTAAATGCTGTTCTCCGAAAAGTGGCTTCCCACAGGGAAAACCCTGAGCTTCCCATGCACATAAGATATTCTCATCCGGAGGAACTGGTACGAAGGTGGATGAACCTTTTCGGAGAAGAAAAAACTGAACGGCTTCTCCAGTGGAACAACTCTGTGCCGGAACTTGGCGGGTACGCCTTCTCTTCATTCCCTTCCGGATCCAGCCGGGGAAGATACCTGGAGAAATACAGAATCATCGATAGAAAGGGCAGGTTTACTCCATCAGAAGGATTTTACGTCCAGGATGAATCATCCGCCCTTGTGGGAAGAGGCATGGCTGATCTTCCAGGGGATCCAGTTCTTGAGATCGGCGCCGCTCCCGGAGGCAAAACCGCCCATCTTGCAGGGGATGAACTCGTGTTCTCCATTGACGGTAAGCCCAGAAGAATGAAGAGGTGGCAGGAAAACAGCAGGCGCCTGGATTGGGCAAACTGTTTACCTGTTACCGCACTTTCGTCCTCCCTTCCTTTCCGCAGGAAATTCGGCAAAGTCATTGCTGATGTTCCATGCTCAAACACCGGTGTATATAGAAGAAGGCACGATGCCAGATGGAACTGGTCCGTAGCGCTGCAGAATGACCTGGTCCGTATTCAGAGAGACATTCTAAGGGATGCTTCTCAGGCAGTAGCACCGGGCGGTATCCTTGTGTATTCCACCTGCAGCATTTTACCCGAGGAGAACACTGGAGTGGTGGATCATTTCGAGGAAACCTCCAGGGGATTCAGGAGGATTCCATTTCCAGCTCCCGACGAATTGGTAAACTCCAGCGGTTTCTTTTCATATTTCCCACCTGAAGCTTGTATGGACGGTCTTTTTGCTGCAGCATGGATAAGGCAGGAGCAACAATGAAAAGTGAGACAGGCTTTCTTTTCTTTGCCATATTGGCTGTTCTAGCCCTTTTTCTGTTTTCACTTTCCGTACCCCTGTTCGGGGATACATTGGGTTACGGTTATAAGACAACTAACTGGATAAGGAACAACGGTTTGACTCCCTTCGCCTCTGGAGAGGGCAAAGGCGAGCAGGCAATGGGACATCCCACTTTGTTCTTCTGGTTATGGGCTCTGTTGTCGTTCCTCCTGGGAGAGACCATGGTTGCAGCAAGGATCATCCCCTGCGCAGCCACCTTCATGGCCCTGTGGGGAATGTACAGGCTTGGCAGTACCATTGTTTCCCACACTGCGGGATGGCTCGCTTCCCTGGCCCTTCTTGCCAGTCCGGTGTTTCTTATCCAGAGCATGAGGCCCATGCCTGAAAGTGCTGTTGTGGCCGCAGTGGTGTGGTCCCTCTATTTCTATATAAAGGGGAAATACCTCAAGGCGGCGGTTCTCTGCGCCCTGGGCGTTGTGTTCAGAGAACAGGCCATTTTTCTAGCAGCAGCGTATTTCATCTCAGAGATAACAGAAACTGGAGTAAAGCGTCCTGGAAGACTTTTGCTCTTTGCATCTCCGGTACTTGTTCTTCTTGTTACAGGGGTTGTTAACCTTTTTGTAAACGGCTATTTCTTTTATCCCAACTATGTCGGTGAAGGGTCGGTGCTTCCACAGGGCTGGTTTTTTGATAGGCTTCGTTACTTTGCAGCCCACCTCCTCGCTGAAGATTTCAGGTGGCTTTTGGTTACGGCTGCGGTTGCTGGAATTCT
>CAZRCS010000054.1:0-10939 GCA_964598645.1 uncultured bacterium
AACCAGCGCAGCAATTATGATGCTGATACGCATTTTTACCCTCCGTTACTTTGAACTTAGAATCCATGTGCCGCTCCAGTTCTCCGGAGCACCCTTTTCAATGAAGATACCGCACCTCCGAGACATTTCCCGTGAAGGTGAGTCATCGGGAATGGAAACGAAGAGGCCAAGGGCTCTTTCGAACTCTCCATTCCTGTAATAGCCTAGTGCTTCTGCATATGTATCGAACCAGTCCTCCTTCTTCAGGCAGGGCTCCCATACCGTAACGGGAGTTTTCTGGCCAACCACCATCACGGTGTCGATCTCTCGACAGATCATGTCTTCAGGAAGCTCTTTTCTGGTTCTATCCGCTATGAGAATTTTCGTTCCGTAAACCTTGTTTACCCCTTCCAAACGGCTTGCAAGATTAACGTCTGTGCCCATCATGGTGTAATCGAACCTTTTCACACTGCCCATGTTTCCCACCACCATGGGCCCAGAGGCAAGCCCCATTCTGGTGTGAAGCTCCGGGAATCCCTGCTCAAGAAGACCTCTGTTCAGCTCAATGTGCTTTCTTTGACATTCAAGGGCGGTTCTCACGCCCCTTTCCGCATGGTCCTCATACTCAACAGGTGCTCCCCAGAAGGCTATTATGGCATCACCCTCGAACTTGTCCACGGTGCCTCCGGAGCTGAGTATGATGTCGGTCATCTCGGTGAGATACAGGTTGAGAAGGCTTACCAGGTCTTTGGGATCGAGCTTTTCGCTGATGGTTGTAAATCCTGCCACGTCACTGAAGAAAGCGGTCATTGTTCTTTTTTCACCGCCCAGCTTCAGCATGCCGGGATTAGCAGCCACCTGAGAAACCACTTCAGGTGAAAGGTACTGGGAGAATGCAGCCTTTAAAAATCTCTTTTCCCGGGTTGTGTACTGATAGGCTACAACTGCTCCCGCAAGAAGGGTAAGAAAACCTGCGGTGAGCGGGGGAATGGTTTCCAGCCAGATGTCCCAGCCTCTGAAAAGGAAAAGAGATACACCGGCGAAGAGGAATATCAGCAAAAGTCCTGCCAGGAAGGCTGGAATAACCCTCCTTATGAACAGCATGGCCGAGGCAACCGCCAGGGAAAGGGCAAGCACCAGGAACAGGGTGACCAGTTTGCCGTGGGTGTGCAGGTACCGGTTCTGAAGAATGTTCCCCGTGGTGTTTGCTATTACCTCAACTCCCGGGCATCTTGGTGAATAGGGAGTTGGCTTGAGATCCATGAGATCCGATGAAGTGTAGCCGATCATCACTATTCTGCCGTTGAAAAAATCAGGCGGCACAGCCGTTGTGTCTCCTGTCATGGCTTTGAAAACATCTGACACGCTTAAACTTGCATATGTGCCGGAGGGACCTGCGAACCGTACCTGAAGCTCATGTTCATCTGTGAGTGAATAAGTATTTCCTGCCAGGGACAATTCTCCATTGCTGTATTCAGGATGCATCTCATTCATGAACAGCATTGCACATGCAAGGGGGGGCGAGGGAACAGCACCGTTTTCAGCGGGGAAAAGAAGGGGGAACTGCCTGAACAGTCCGTCTGGGTCGGGATAGGCGTAGGGTGAGGCAAGCATGGCGGCCCCCGATGCTATGTCTTCAACCGGAGGAGATGCGAACCTGTAGGGTAATGTGTCGCATGGTAAAACAATATCGAGGAGGGCTTTGTCAGGAATAGGCTGGCCTTCCTGCCTGCCAAGACCAGTTATGAAAACCGTCTTGCCCCTGCCGGCTGCCGCTCCAAAGATGCTGTCTTCGGTGGCAGAGAATGTAGAGCTTGTGGGGAAGGTAATATCGAAATAGACCACCTCAGCCCCGGAGTCGAAGAGGAAACCGGTGAGATCTGACCATATCTGTCTGGGCCAGGGCCACCCAAGCCAGTCAAGTGATTCCAGTGAAGCATTGTCCACTTCAATCAGTACAATGCTGTCGCAGGCGGAAGCCGTGTCGGGAAACAGTTTGAATCTGAGGTCCAGTGTGAGATGCTCAAGATCCCGGTCAAGACCGCCAAGGGTGAACAGCATGGCCAGAACGGCTGATGAAAGGGCAATAATAAAAATCTGTCTTTTCATGATTAGGTAATATAACCCTGCAATTAGCGCGGAACACTGATACGGCAGTATATTTTCCCCCTGCAGAACTCATACTTAAAGGAGAAACCCCTTGGAACTGCCTGTCATAGCCATCGTGGGCCGGGTGAACGTGGGCAAGTCGTCTCTGTTCAACAGGCTCATAGGCGGTAGAACCGCCATAGTAGACAACACCGCCGGGGTTACCAGGGACCGCAAGATTGGAACCGGCGAATGGAATGGGAAAAGCTTCATTGCCGTGGATACAGGCGGTCTTTCGCCGGGAAGCGATGATCCCTTCCAGGAAGCAATAGAAAAGCAGGTACGCCTGGCTGTTCAGGAGGCTAGCTGCATAATTCTTCTGGTCGACGGAAGCCAGGGTGTTCATCCCTTCGATGAGGCAGCTGTGGAGCTTGTCAGGAAGAGCGGAATAGCCTCATACCTTGCAGTGAACAAAATAGACACCGCCGATCGGCTTAACCTGGTTCATGAGTTCGCATCCCTGGGCATGGGTAATCCCTGGCCCGTAAGCGCATCACACGGTCTGGGCGTAGCTGACCTTTTGGACGAGGTCGTGAAAGATTTCCCCATGTCTGAACCGGAACCCTTTGTGGGTACGTCAGTTGCAGTCATCGGCAGGCCCAATGTAGGCAAAAGCTCCATTGCGAACAGACTGCTGGACTCAGACAGGAACATCGTTACTCCAGTGGCAGGAACGACCAGGGATTCCATCGATTCCTTTATGGAGTGGCAGGGCAACAAGTTCCGTCTGATTGATACGGCAGGGCTCAGAAGAAGAACGAAAAAGATGGAAGACGTGGAGTTTTACAGTACTCTGCGCTCCTGGAAGAGCGTTGGAAGCGCCGATGTGGTGGTTCTTGTTCTCGATGGAGTGGAATACCCCACCACTCAGGATCTCAGGCTTGCCACCAGGGCCTGGGAGATGGGGAAGGGACTTCTCATTTGCGTGAACAAAACCGATCTGGGTATAGACAGGCCTCTGTGGATCAGAAGCGTTACCCAGAGGTTTCCCCTGGCAAGATGGATTCCCATATTTTTCACCAGCGCCCTGAAAGGGCAGGGCATCGGCAAGCTTCTTCCCATGGTTCATGCGGTTGCCCAGAGGCGCCAGGCGAAAATTGCAACTTCAAAGCTTAACAATGTAATGAGGGAAGCTGTTTCAAGTGTTCAGCCCCCTTCTCCCAGGGGTAAGATGCTTAAGTTTTTCTACATCACCCAGGTGAAACAGTCTCCTCCTGTTCTTGTGGTTTTCGTTTCAAGGCCTGACCTTATCCCCGACAACTACAAAACCTACTTCGAGAACAAACTCCGGGAAGAACTGAACATGAACGGCGTACCTCTGAACGTCATTTACAGGAAACGCGAGCACTAGTGGGACCTGCTCTTTACCTTGCAACCGGTTTCCTCTGCGGTTCTGTACCTTTTTCGTGGCTGTTAGGTAAGGTCAAGGGGGTTGACCTCCGGGAACACGGTTCAGGAAATCCCGGGGCAACTAACCTCCTGCGGACCTGCGGAAAAGGCATGGGTATTACCGGGCTGCTCCTGGATGCACTTAAGGGAGCATTTCCAGTGTATCTTGTGCTCCATTCAGACTTGTCTTACCAGTGGGTTCCGCCAGCTGTGGTTCTTATGGCTGTTCTTGGTCACGTATTCATGCCCTGGTTCGGGTTCAAGGGGGGAAAGGGAGCTGCAACGGCGCTGGGAGCCCTTCTGATTCTGGCACCATACCCTGTTCTTTGCGCTCTCGGAGTTTTCCTGATCCTAGTCTTCCTGTTCAGAATGATCTCTCTGGGAAGCGTTCTCGGGGGAATATCCCTTCCTGTATGGGGCTTTTTCTTTGGTGAGCCTTTTTACACCCGTATTGTCATGATGGCAGTTGCGGCTGCCATCATTCTTACACACAGATCCAACATCGGAAGGATTTTGAAGGGGCAGGAAAGGAAACTGGGCGAAAAGAAATGACCCGCATGATGCTGCTCATGCAGAGCCTTGTGGAGAAGGACCTGAAGGTACGGTACAAGCGAAGCCTTCTGGGGTTTTTCTGGTTCCTTCTCAAGCCGCTTTTCAGCATGGCGGTGTACACCATAGTGTTCACAAAAATAATCCGCTTCGGCGGTTCCATTGAGCATTTCTCACTGTTCCTGTTAACAGGTCTTCTTCCCTGGAATTTCTTCTCCGCATCCCTTTCCGCATCCTCCAGAACCCTTCTGGACAACCAGAAGCTGATCAGATCCATTTATTTCCCAAGGGTTGCCCTTCCCGTTTCCTCGGTTATTGCCAACTCGGTACACATGCTTATGGCCATGGTGGTTCTCGAGGCGGTGCTGGTGTTTACCGGGCACACTCCGGGGCTCTCTCTGCTTCTTCTTCCATTGGTGGTACTGCTTCTGGCAGCCATGACTTCCGGCTTTGCGATGATGATTTCCGTTGGAAATGTCTATTACCGTGATGTTTCCCAGTTTCTGGAGGTCATTCTGCTTGCATGGTTCTATGCAAGCCCCATTATCTATCCCCTGGGCAAAGGCCTCATACCGGAAAGAATGGAAGCCATAATAAGGTTCAACCCGGTTTCGGGAGCCCTTGAAGCCTTTCATTCAATGATGTACTATGGAACATGGCCTGAGGGCTGGGCATGGCTTTCACTGGGTTTCTGGACCGCTGTGATCCTCACCCTTGGATTAGTGGTTTTCAGGAAAGCCGAAGCCTCAGTGGTCAAGGAGCTCTGATGGATACAGGACTTGTCCGTTTCAGCGATGTCTGTCTTGACTACAGACTGTACAGGGATCGTTCCGTAAGTATCATGGAGACAATTCTCAATGTATTCGGCAGAAGCACCACGAAAGACACCTTCCGTGCCCTGGATCACGCATCTTTCCAGATCTCTCCCGGTGAGTCGGTTGCGCTTATCGGGGCAAACGGTGCAGGGAAGTCCACTACTCTGAAGTTGCTGGCAGGGATTTACAGCCCAACTTCAGGAAGGCTTTCCACATCAGGTAGAATAGCATCTCTTCTTGACCTGGGTGTTGGGTTCCATCCTGAACTCACAGGGGCAGAGAACGTTTACCTGAACGGTGCCCTTCTGGGTCTTTCCCGCAGGGAGATGGAGAAGCTGCTTCCTGAAATTGCCGGGTTTTCAATGCTTGAAAGATTCATGGACACCCCGGTGAAATACTTTTCTTCAGGTATGTTCATGCGTCTGGGGTTCGCCCTTGCCACAAGCGTCAATCCGGACATACTCCTCATAGATGAGGTATTGGCCGTGGGCGACTCGGCCTTCCAGAGCAAGTGTTACGACAGAATATTCGGATTCCGAGAATCGGGCAAAACCATTGTCTTCGTAAGTCACGACCAGGAAGCTGTGAGAAGGCTGTGTACCCGTGCTGTATGGCTGGACTGCGGAAGGGTAAGAATGGATGGCCCGGTGGACGACGTTCTCGGTTCCTATCTGGAAGAGAACGCAGGCCGGGTGAACCATGTGGCCGCTGCCGCCGCCCCCAGGGAATGGGGCACCAGGGAAGTATTCTTCAGTTCCGTCACCATTACGAACGGTGCGGGAACCCCTTCCAGGAGCTTCAGAGCAGGGGATACCATACAGGTTGAAATCGAGATGGATACCAGGGAAGGGAAAAGAATAGAGAACATCATTCTGGGTTTCTCCCTTCACAGGCTTGACGGTGAAACAGTGATAGCCTCGAACAATCTGGAAAACGGCGAGCCCCTGTTAACCGCTGAAGGCAATACCGCAGCGGTTGTTTCCATCACCCCTGGAATAGAGGAACCTGGAAACTACCTTCTTTCCATCTCTCTCACAGGCAACGATACCGACTACCACTGGCAGGACTATTTCTATCCCTTATCTTTACTTGGAGAGCGGAGAGATCCGCCACTGAAACTGAAAAGCCTCAGTATTACAGGGGGGTGAGTGCCTATGGAAGTTGCTCTGAAAAGGGTATCCGAGGAAGACAAGTCCATCCTTGCAAATCTCATGGAACTTTACAGATACGATCTCAGCATCTATGACGGCTCTAAACCCAATCGTCACGGACTATTCGGTTACCGATGGCTGGACAGTTACTGGACAGACGGAAAAAGACACCCCTTCTTCATAACTGCAAACGGTGATATCGCCGGGTTCGTTCTGGTTAATGACTTCTGCCGGCTGTGTGAACCCGGGGAGGCCAATTCCATTGCCGAGTTTTTCGTGCTTGGGAACTATCGAAGAAAAGGAATAGGCAGAGAGGCTGCAGTGAAGGTGTTCAGGAAGTTCCCGGGGAAGTGGGAGGTCGTGCCGCAAAGCGGGAATACTGCTTCTCTGGATTTCTGGGAGAGCGTTATTTACGACCTCACAAGGGGTCAGTACAGGAAGCTGGAAGCAGAAACCGATGACTGGACAGGGCAGGCACTGATATTCACGATGAATCTGTAGTAGCATACGGAACCCCCTTCGGCCAAGGCTACCTGGTCATGAGGGGCAATCTTGTACTGAGAATATATCTGCCGGGAGCAGCCTTTCCCTGGAAATCTTCAGGTAATCCGGACATCACAGGGAAAGTACTTGCTGAAAAACTCTCGGCAGTGTTTCAGGGAAAAGAACCGGTGATATCCGGAATATTTTTCAAACTCGATAATCTCAGTGATTTTGCCATTGCCGTCCTCGAAGAGGT
The DNA here is from genome assembly GCA_964598645.1 of uncultured bacterium. Lineage (GTDB taxonomy): Bacteria > Fermentibacterota > Fermentibacteria > Fermentibacterales > JCC-6 > Sabulitectum. The sequence continues at coordinate 6,771 of CAZRCS010000054.1, forward strand.
ACGGAAAATCCCTCCGGGTGAGACGGAAACCTATAAGGGTATTGCATTGAAGGCGGGGTTTCCAGGAGCTGCCCGGGCAGTTGGACGGGTGCTGTCGCAAAATCCCTTCCCCCTTGTCTTTCCCTGTCACCGGGTGGTATCCGTTTCAGGCCCCGGGGGATATCAGGGAGGACCTGAAATGAAGCGGTTTCTCCTTGAGACAGAGGGAAAAAGTTGCCGTTTCCGGAAGAATGTGTTATTATAGGCCCCGTGATGCTTTATCACGAATAAATAACTCCCAGCCGCGGGTACTGCGGCCCTTTCTTTTCCACGTGTCCGGCGGGTAGAGATCTGTATTAGCCCCGGACCAGGAATAAAAAATGAATAATGAAACGAAAAGCGCCTCCGCGGCGAAGTCACCCCGCGGTGTATTCAAATCACTCATACCAGGAATCAGAAAAGCTTTGGAGGCAGAGGGTTACGTAACCCCCACTCCTGTGCAGACCCAGTGCATTCCTCCCCTTTTACAGGGCAGAGACGTTTTGGGCACCGCCCAGACCGGCACCGGTAAAACAGCAGCTTTTGCACTTCCAACCCTTCAATATCTCTCTAAGAATTCCGCCGCCAGAAAACCGGGTACGCCAAGGGTACTTATCCTTGCACCCACCAGGGAACTGGCAGCTCAGATCGCTGAAAGCTTCGAGGTTTACGGTCAGTTTCTCGCGGTGAAAACCGTTATCGTTTTCGGCGGTGTCAAGCAGGGATCCCAGGTAACCAACCTCAAGAGGGGAGTGGACGTACTGGTGGCAACACCGGGAAGACTTCTCGACCTCATGGGGCAGGGCTATATCAACCTGGGCAGCGTTGAAACATTCATCCTCGATGAGGTGGACAGAATGCTGGACATGGGCTTCATTCCGGATATTCGGAGGGTACTGGCAAAGATCCCAAGGGAGAGGCAGACAATGTTCTTCTCAGCCACAATGGCCGGGAACATGAAACCCCTTGCAGACAGTATGCTGAGAAATCCTGTTGAGGTAAGAATAGAGCCCGAAAAACTCGCGGTGGATTCCGTGGATCAAAGAGTGTTCTATGTCAGCAAGTACGACAAGGACGACCTTCTCGTCTCCATTCTGGAAGACCCATCTGTGAGCAAGGCAATAGTATTCACCCAGATGAAACACACCGCCAACAAGGTAGCCAAAAGGCTGGCCAAGGGTGGAATCAGGGGCACGGCGATACACGGCAACAAGAGCCAGAACGCCAGAACCCACTCACTGCAGGGTTTCAAGACCAACAGGTACGATGTACTGGTGGCTACCGATGTTGCAGCAAGGGGACTGGACGTTGATTCCGTATCCCACGTTATAAATTATGACCTTCCCGCAGAGGCTGAAACCTACATACACAGAATCGGCCGTACAGCAAGAGCCGGGGCCGGTGGAGATGCAATATCCCTCTGTACCCGTGGCGACAGGGGAAACCTGAGAGACATAGAAAAGCTTCTTGGAAAAGCCGTTCCCGTGTACACCGATCACCCGTTTCATTCTGAGGCGGCTGAGACAGCGGTCATGGTTCCGGAAAGTTCCCCTGGAAGGAACCGTTACAGAAGAAGACGCTAATTCAGAAGCGGGTCCGGTGAATCCACCGAACCAAGCCTGACGTTTGCTGCCTCCCTGCATCCACCGTCACAGTCTGTCATTCTCGTACAGCTGCGGCAGGAAGCAGGGAGGTATTTTTTCATGGTGAAGGTATTCCAGTATGGATGTTCCTTAAGGCCCTTCCAATCGGTGATGTGGTTCAGCCTGTGCTCGGAGTGGTTGCAGACACGAACGTATCCTGAAGGTCCTATCACGAAGAATCCCCTTGCGGCGGAGCACCTGGTGCCCACCTGAAGCTTTTTCAGTTCAAGACCATCAAGGGCACATAGGGGAATTTCCGTTCCCAGGTGGCCGGTTCTGTTTGCACGAACCAGTATATCATCAGCGGTAACGAGCATCTCCCTTACCTGTTCCAGATTCAGGAGAAGTTCATCTTCGTGAAAAAGTCCCCTTCCTCCGGGAAGGAACCTGTTCATGAGAAGCTGACCTGCCCCAGCCAGAAATGCAGCAGAGAGGGTTCTGGGAAGTTCATGAATGTTCATTGCGGTTACAGTGGAATTCACCGTTGTGGATATCCCCATGTCCTTGGCCCTTCGGAACCAGCTCAAAACGGTGTCCGCATGGTCGAAGCCGGTATGTCTTTCGAATGTTGAGAGACCAGGAAGGCTTATGCTCAGTTTTACGTCCTTCTCAGCCAGGAAATCAAGGATCTCTTCAGAAAGGGTCGAACCGTTGGTCAGCAGATACAGTTCCGGGGTCTTCCTGTGCTGTACCAGTTTACCTTCAATTGTTTCCGTTTTGACGGCAGACAGACCCGATGCGAAATCGATCAGTTCCAGGCAGTCATCACGGAGAAGGGCTTCACCCCCGGTGAAGGCGAAACTGGACACTCCAAGCTCACAGAGATCCCTAAGTACGTTCTTCCACTCTTCAGTGGACATTTCCTTTAATTTTTCAAAGGATCTTCCCGCTTCCCATGGGCATGAGCAGAAGAGGCACATGTGATTGCAGCGATATGTAAGTTCTATAACTGCAGTGGGGGGCAGGAATGACGGTGAGCGCAGCCTCATTGTTCAGAAAGCCCCAGAAGCCTGCGCATTCTGTCTGCATTCTCCCTGAGAGGAATCCTGGAATCGGTTTCAGTAACCCAGGAAAGCTCTCCTTTGAGGAAGGAATCCAGCATCCTCAGGTCCGTTACAGTCACTGCGTTGGAGATTTCCTCTCCTTCTCTGGTTCGAACCCTGAGCATCAGACAGGCATCTTCAATTGAACCCTCAGAGCAGAATGAACAATAAAGTGATTCATCGAGAACCACATCGAATTCAGTGGATGAATTTATGGATTCAGCAAGCCTTCTTGCGGTTTCAAGCCTGAATTCGATGAATCCCGTCTGATGATCGTGATAAATGGTTTTTTCCCCGCATACAGGGCATATGTACTCGGCCACCGAAGGCGGTCCTGCAACCCGGTAGCACATGGCACCCTGAACGATTTCGGGAGGGTTCTCGTTCTCAAGCCGTGAAAGAAGCAGATTTATCTCGTCCATGGACAGTTTTCTAATGGAATCAGCACTGACTGGCATGGCGCCCTCCCCGGAAGATCTGGTGCGAATGGCTCCAGCAACTGCCCCAGTAAGGGCTATTCCCGCCACTGCTGCAACTATGTACCACATTAAAGGCCAAGAAGCTCTCTAATTCTGTCTCCGTCATCCTGCAGAGGTTCCTGACTGTCGTTGTCCGTCAGCCAGTACAGACGTCCGTGCAGGAAGGAGCTCAGTTTGCGCAGATCAGTAAGGGAAACCCTGTTCACCACCTGTTCACCTTCTTCAGGCGTTACCCGGAGCATAAGATAAGGCTGATCCACGGTGTCTTCGGAGCAGTAACTGCAGAACAGTGTTTCATCCAGTGTAACATCGAATTCTGTAGCAGCATCAATGGATTCTGCAAGTCTTCTGGCCCCCTCCAGCTCCCATTCGATGAATGGCGTAAGGTTATCCTGGTAGAGGGTTTTCTCACCGCAAACAGGGCAGATGTACTCGGCAACGGCAGGTGCCGCCATCATCTCGTAGCACATTGCACCAAAAACAGGTTCTGGGGGTTCCTCCCTCTCCAGGCGCGCCAGAAGGAAGTTTATCTGCTGCATTGAAAGGGGTTTAATAACGGCAGAGTTAATGATCATACTGATAGGATTGTCTTCCTTGACTAGGCCTGTTCCCCTGGATTTAACAACCCCGGCAAGGGTTCCGGCAATAACGATTCCTGCAACAGCCGCGACGTACCACATATTTCACTTCCCTCCGGTTTGCACGTACTATGATTATACGCCACAGGTGCTGTCTATATTCCCAGCAGTTCTGCCATTCTCTCCGCATGATCCCGAAGGGGTTCATGCCCGTCGTTGGAAGTTACCCAGAAAAGACTCCCGCGCAGGAATGAGTCCAGCATTCTCAGATCGTCAACAGAAACGCTGTTTTCTGTTTCTTCACCATTTTCATTTGTAACACGAAGCACAAGAACAGCGCTGCCGACACCATACTCCGAGCAGAAATCGCAGAAGGCACTTTCATCCAGAGTCACATTGAAGTCAGTT
>CAZRCS010000055.1:0-10909 GCA_964598645.1 uncultured bacterium
TCAATGAAAATGACGGGAAACTTCGTCAGTGACCGTTCATATCTCGAGGAAACCCAGGTTGATCCCCAGGAAAGAATGGAGAGCGAACTCAGATCCTGGTTATCGTTCTCGCGAAACCTGGGCAGAGGAAGCGCTCAGGTAAACCTGGAGTACACCGAATACCTGGATGCTCTTCCTGATACCATCGAAGGAGAAATGCTCTCTGAACTCACCGCTCCCGACTTCAGATACAGCCTCCCCTCTGCACCTGTTTTTTCTTCCCCGGCAGATCCCGATGACAGACGCATATGGCACAGTCTCTACTGGAACTTCAGCGGTCACTATCTGACTGAGAGCACCCAGTGGGAAGACTCCTCTCTTTATAACGCCGGAACCAGGCTTACAACGGCACTGAGTGCTTCCGAAAGGCTGGGAGGCATACTGGCCGTATCTCCATCCATCAGGGGCACAGGAACGATCTATGACAGAGACCTGCTGGGAAACAGTTATCCCGCATGGTTCCATGGATCTGCAGGTCTCGCCCTTTCAACTGACCTGTACGGCATTTTTGCTTCGAATTTTCTTGGATACTCTCTCCTTCGTCACACCATAACCCCTTCGATATCGGCAAACTGGGCTCCAGACCGTTTCTTCACCACACAAGACGGGATGCAGAACACCGAAGACGCCGAATCTCTTTACTACAGGTTCAGCGATATTTCCCTACCCTCATCCGGAACAACTGTAAACCTGGCACTGACAAATATCCTGGAAGGGAAAAAAATAGACAGAGGAACCATAGCAAGGGAAGCTTTGGCGCAGCTGTCCTTAAGCACGAGCTGGAGCCCGGACAGGGAGGTAGAGAGTTTTTCGAACATCGCCGGTTCCCTCAACCTTACCCCTGCTGGCTGGTTCTCCACCCGTCTTGATGCCGGGTGGGATCCCTACAGGAGAGAAATCGATGACCTCTCTCTGACCACAGGGATACAGCTCTCGGGAACCGATCCCACACTGAGACCGGATTCTGGTGTGGTTGTTTCCCCGCTCATGTGGAGACTGAGCGTTTCTCACAACTGGAGACCTGACCTGAATGAAACCGGTGCAAACATCAACAAGGTAAGGCTTTCGGCGGCTGTAGACCTGACATCCAGATGGTCGGTGAACTACCGTGTTTATTATGACGTAACTGAATCTGACTTTATAAGCCAGGATTATTCTATAATGAGAGACTTGGACAGCTGGGAAGCTATTTTTACAAGGCATGTTTCTGATGTTGATACAGGCTTCTATTTCAGAATAAACATAAAGGCATTCCCTGATATCAAGATCGAACAGCATACCAGCAGTTTCTAACCTACGGGGAACACTTGACACAGGGCTTTCTCTGCTCTAGTGTAAACGGGTCATAAGGGTTTAGTGTTACACAATTAGAAAGGGGTAGGGAATTGAACAAAAAAGAACTCATTAACCACGTAGCTGCAAAGGCAGATCTTTCGAAGAAAGATGCCGCTGCCGCTGTTGATGCCTTCATTGACGGGATCAGCAACGTTATCGAGTCAGGCGACAAGATCACTCTTATCGGCTTCGGCACCTTCGGTATCAAAGAGAGAGCCGCCAGAGTAGGCGTGGTTCCCGGAAAGAACGTCAAGAAAGAGTATCCCGCAAAGAAAGTCCCTTATTTCAAGGCCGGCAAAGCCCTGAAGGACAAAGCTCTCTAGGATACATCCGTTTCAGGGGGGAAGGGCATCTGCCCTTCCCCCTTTGTATATTACAAAAATGAAATGGTCAGCAATAATAACAACATACAACAGCTGCTCCGTTATTGGAGAAGCTCTTGATTCGATTCTTTCCCTGGATCCAGGGGAATACCCTGCAGACATAGTCGTTGTCGATAATAATTCATCGGATAATACAGTGGATGTATTGAAGACATACGGCAACAGAATTAAACTGATTTCGAATAATACGAATTTGGGTCTTTCAAGAGCGAATAACCTTGGTGCCTCTTCTGCTCTGGGAGACTCCCTCTTTTTTCTTAATCCTGACGTCAAGCTGCTTCCCGGTGCTGTAACGTCGCTTCATTCATTTCAAGAGACCCATCCCTCAGCCGGTCTTATTGGCCCAATGATGGTCGACGGCAACGGAGTAACTCAGTCAACGGCGAGAACCTGGCCAACACCTGAAGTGATCGCCGCCAGGCGTACAGGGTACGGGCACACGGCCCGCGGCAAAAGAATATCTCATAGGCATCTGAATTTCTTCAGCAGCACGGATCCTGTCAGCCCGCACTGGCTGGTTGGGGCTGCCCTGTGGCTTACCCCGGTTGGGAGGCAGCGGGTGGGGCTTATGTCCGAGAAGTATTTTCTATACTTCGAAGATGTGGAGTGGAGCCTCAGAACCTGGAAAAGAAACTTGGAAGTATGGTATGTTCCCTCTGCGGTGATCATGCACGTGTGCAGACGGGAAAGCAGCTCAGGCGGCAGTGCTTTGAAACATCACCTGAAAAGCATGTTTCGTTTCCTTCTTTCGCATCCGGCAGTTACCCTGGGCATGGGACCCGGAGGAGGAGAAAGGTGAAAAAGGGGAGAAGCATTCTGTGGATACTGCCCCCATCGGATCTGCTGCTCATCATTCTGATATTCATGGGCGGCTTCTGGATCCGTCATTCGCTCCTGGCTGACCTGATGGGTACCGACTTCCGGCTCTCGGTTTACCATTATCTGCTCAGCGGTCTTGTGCTTGGTAGCGTACAGGTGGCTTTCATGGCAGTGTTCGGAGTCTACCGGAAGGAATTCGGTCTTGGAATGATCGAAGAAATTGCCGGAATAATAAGGGCAGCCATAATGGCAGTACTCTTCACGTTCGCCACCACCTTCGTCACCAGGCAGCTTTTCTTTTCAAGGTTCGTTCTGGTTTTCACCTGTCCTGCTTCCATTATTCTTCTGGGATTCTGGCACGGAACCCTAAGAAGGCTGGCAAGCAGATCAGGAATCCCCTCTTCAGTTCTGATAGTGGGTAATTCAGAAGGGGCAAAGCAGCTGGGAACCTTCATGGAAACCAGGGCCCAGCTTCCATACGTCATCAAAGCCTACGCTGATCCGCAAAGCAGCGCTGAAGAGATATGCAGAATGATAGATGAACTTTCTATAAATGAGCTGGTGGTTGCGGAAAGATCCATATCGGACATCACGTTGTCCGGTGTAATACTGCATTGTGAGAAAACCGGCATAAACTACAAGATAGCCGCCGATGTTTTCTCCCTGGTAAGTCTTACTGCAAGGGTTGCCCACATGGGAGGAACAACACTTATAGAATCTGTTCCAGCTCCGCTTTCCGGGGGCGGTTATCTGCTGAAAAGGATCGCTGATCTGATTTTTGCAGCACTTCTCGTCGTTTGCCTTTCACCTGTTTTCCTCCTCACAGCTATAGCAGTTGTGATTGATTCAGGATTTCCCGTTTTTTACAGACAGGAAAGGCTGGGACAGAGCAACGAACCCTTTGAAATGATAAAGTTCAGATCCATGAGAAAGGGAGCCCACGGTGAAAAGGAAACGCTGAGGGACATAAATGAAACATCCGGCCCTCTGTTCAAGATAAAAAAAGATCCCAGAATCACCCGGGTAGGTAGATTCATAAGAAGATGGTCCATAGACGAGCTTCCCCAGCTTTTCAACGTCCTATCGGGGAAAATGAGCCTTGTGGGCCCAAGACCTCCCCTGCCCGAAGAGGTGGAAGAATACAGTCGCCGGGACTTCAAGCGTCTTCATACAATTCCCGGTGTAACAGGAGTGTGGCAGATTTCAGGAAGAAGTCACCTGGGCTTCGAAGAGATGGTGAAGCTGGATCTCTACTATGTGGATAACTGGTCAATATGGATGGATCTCGCCATTCTTATGCTCACCCCCTCGGCTGTATTCTCCGGAGACGGGGCATATTAAAAAGAGCCGGGCAGCAGCCCGGCTCTTTTCGGAAGATATTTTAGTTTATCGGCAGACCTGCGGTAAACTGGTCTACGGTTGAAGTGATAGTGGCTATCTCCGCGTCAAGCTCATCGGTTATTGCCGTTACCTGTTCCCTGGCTGCAACGAGCTCATCTCTGAGACCATCTACCTCAGCCTGAAGAGAGGCAATTTCAGGATCGGTGTCCCTGAGTTCATCAAGTTTCACCGACAGCTCATCGAGAACCGCAAGATCTGGAATGATGTTCCTGAGTTCTTCGGTCTGTGCGACGAGACCGTCCAGCTTCATCTGAACATCGTCGAGAAGGTCCATTCCCGGAATTTCAATATCCGGAACCTCAACATCGGGAACATCGGGAACCCCCGGAACTCCGAACGCAAGTGCGGCACAGGCAAAAAAGCCCATGAGAAATATCGCTTTCATACATCCTCCAATTCTGTATCTTTCGTTACCCTGCGTAACACCACATAATACACATTGCAGTACATATACAAAAGGGGCATTATCTTTGCCGATTATGGCACAGAACTCCGAAAGTAAGCTGCTATGTTACAGTCATGCTTTTAGTTGCAATAGGCAACCAATATGCTCATAAATTCACAATGTAGTCAAACAACCTGAAAGGACAGAAAAATGTCAGTAAAAGAGATTCCCGGAAACACCATCGGAACAGAAACATCCGGCACCGACAAAATAACGGTGGTGGATTTCAGCGCAGAATGGTGCGGGCCCTGCAAGATGCTTCACCCGGTACTCGAAAGCCTTTCCAAGGAACTCGAGGGCAAGGTAAACTTCGTTAAGGTGGACATCGATCAGAGTCCTTCGGAAGCAAACCAGTTCGGTATCCGCGGCGTTCCCACCATGATCGTATTCCACGGCGGCAAAGAAGTGGACAGAATGGTGGGCTTCAGAGACAAAGCCACACTGAAAAGAGATCTGGAAGCGCTGGCAACAGGGCACCTGGGTTAAATAATGGATTTCCGGGTTGGACTTGTACAGGGCGGGTCGAGCGAAGACAACGAGAAACACACGCTTCTCATAGCAGGCGGCGGACCCGCCGCCCTGTCTGCTGCAATTTACGCAGCCAGATATGGCATAGACCATGTGGTTCTCGAAAGCTGGAAGCCCGGGGGCCAGGCTGCCCTCACAGCTGAGATCGAGAACTATCCTGGTTTCATTTCTATCAAGGGGGCTGATCTTACTGCTTCAATGAAAGAGCAGGCGGAGAAAGCCGGAGCAGTTTTCCGGATGGAATCAGTTGAAAATGCCTGGCTCACGGAAAACGGAATCGGTGTAAAAACCGATACAACTCAGTACGAGGCAGACTATCTCATCATCGCAACCGGAGCGGCGCCGTCGACTCTGGGAGTGCCCGGTGAAGACAAATACTACGGCAGAGGTGTGAGTTTCTGCGCCACCTGTGACGCCCCTTTCTTCAGAAACAGGAGGGCGGTCGTAGTAGGCGGCGGCGACAGTGCGGTCAAGGAAGCTCTTCACCTTACCCACGTGGTATCCGAACTGGGTCTTGTTCACAGAAGAGACCGACTCAGAGCAGAGCCGTACCTGGCCGAAAAACTGATTTCCAACGAAAAAGTAACGACCTACTGGAACTCTAATCTCAGGGAAATACTGGGCGACGAACAGGGAGTAACAGCAGTAGTAATAGAAACCCCTGAGGGCGTCAAAACGGTAGAGACCGACGGCGTTTTCCTCTATGTGGGAACAAAACCCGCAACTGAACCATTCAGCCAGCTTGTGGAACTGAATGGAAAGGGAGCGGTTGTTACAAGGAACATCGTAGGCACGTCGAATCCACTGGTATTTGCAGCGGGAGACGTAACGGACAACGGCTTCAGACAGGTGGTAACTGCGGCATCTGATGGTGCAAGGGCTGCAGCCGCCGTATTCGATCTCATACAGCATTACGAATAAAGGAGATTTACAATGGCACTCCTCTCCGATAGCGACAGGGAAGCAATAAAGGGACACTTCGAGAAGATAACCACAGATGTTCCCGTAACCCTTACCAGGGCTCCGGGAGACAGCGACACCGAGGATATACTGAACGAGCTGGCCGCCCTGTCTTCCAAACTGAAATTAACGGTGGTGGAAACAGAAGACTCCGAATTCCTGCCTTCGCTTAATATCGGTTCAACAGGCAGGGTCTTCTTTCACGGTACCCCTGCAGGATACGAGTTCAGCAGCCTTCTAACCGGGATCATAGACAACGGCAGGGATGAGCATACACTTTCCAGGGAGACAATGGACTTTCTGGACGGCCTGGAGGAAAACCTGAACATAAAGGTCTTCGTCACCCCCACCTGCCCCCACTGCCCGCCTTCCGTTGTGCTGGCACACAGAATGGCCGCCTACTCCCCCAGGGTCACCGCCGAAGCAATAGAAGCCAATGAATTCCAGGAACTTTCTGAGAAATACCAGGTTCAGGGTGTTCCCAGAACGGTTATTAACGAAACCTTCGCCGCAGAAGGTTCCCAGCCTGAATCCTACCTCATAGAGGCTTTGAAAAGGCACATGGAGAAGGAATGATACTGCTTCTCCTGGGACTAACGGCAGCCTGGGACATTTCATTCCCCGGTGCAAATGACGGGTTTTTCGATGCCAGGTATTTCTTCAACCCCGATGAGGATCACCTGGTGTGGGCACTGATCGAAGACGACGTTACCATGGTCAGGTACGGACCTGTTACCCTTGGAATAGGACTCAGTGTGGAAACCTTCATGGGCAAGAGCGACAGCCACGGTGATACAGCGTTCAACGTATACGGAGGGCACTGGAACATCCGCGGTACCGTGGGAGTGGACTACAGGGACCTTCTGTTCACCCTTTTCACCGACCACGAGTGTTTTCACAACATAGACATGGCAGACACCTGCGGTCAGTACATGAACAACATCAAGCTTGGAATAGAGAACCATGTGGAGCCCCGTATGGAGGATCATCCGGTTTTCCTTCCGGCGGGATACGTTCCTGAATACTTACTCAGTGCAGGGGTCTACAGACCCAGTAACCCGTCCTTCCAGAAGGGACACATATTCGACTGGTCACTGCATTCGAACATAGACTATCCGCTTGTTTCTGCTGGCAGTATGCTCTACGGGGCAATCATCAAGTCAGACTTCTACTTCCACCTCGACGGCGGAGAGAGCAGCAGACACTACGGCGAGATCTACGCATCACACCATACGGAACACGGTGATATGGTGGCCTTTTTCAGACATCACATACACGACACCCAGCCCATCAGGCCCATGGAGGGTGAAACCTGCTTCGGCATCCGGTTCCAGTGGGAATGATTCAGGACGTAATGCTGAACACTCCTGCAAGAAGAAAAACCGACACGAACACCGCCCCTATCTGAGCGGCAACGTTAAAGAGCCACAGAAGAAAAGCTTTTGGGAAACTGGTGCTGTAGGAAGCCTGCAGCACCAGTATCGTTAGAAGCAGTCCCGCAAGGAAACCGATACCGGTTCCTGCAACTGGAACCCACGAGAATATCAGGGCAAGGAGCAGTGTGGAGAGTGCGCAGGCAATGGAAGCCTTCACCGCCGTTCCGAAGGTTGCACGGCGAACTCCCGCCATTTTCGCTCCTATGTGCAGGAACAGAGAATCCAGAATCACCACAAGAATTGCGGTTATTACCATTCCCAGCAAGCCCAGAGCAGCATACTCCACGGTGCCTCCTAATCGGTGAAGGGGTATTTTTCCCCTGTGACTACTATCGGAGGAGCCGACCCGTATGCCCTTCTCTCGGCCTTACCCATTCTCTCTATCTTCGAGAAAAGCTCCAGGGGACGCCAGTTCCACCGGAAATCCTTTATGGCCTTTACTATTTTCCCGTTCTCCACAAGGAATACTCCGTCCCTTGTCATGCCGGTAAGCTTAAGGGTCTTCTGGTCTACGAACCTGATGTACCAGAAACGCCGGATGAGGATTCCCCTGTCGACGGTACTGATCAGGTCGTCAACGGTACCCTCTCCGCCTTCCATGTCCAGGGTATTAGGAATGAACAGAGGGTCACGACCTGTCTGTGAGGCTGTATAGCGGTCACAGGGCATGTTCTTCACTACTCCCCGTTCGATCCAGACTGAATCCACTGCGGGAAGACCCTGATCATCGAAAGGGATTCCCGGGGTGATGCCGTTAACCTTCGATGACAGGGTAAACTGCGAACCTGTGATTTTCTTTCCCTCCATGCCGCTGAACACGCTTGTGCCCTCATCGGCAGACCTTGCATCCATTATCCATGGCAGGAACATGAGAAGGTTCCAGGTGGCTTCCGGTTCAAGTATCAGCTTGTATTCGCCGGGTTCCAGTTCCGTGGCATCCATGTCCAGGGCAACTTCGGAAGCCACTTCCGCAACCGCCCTGTCTATTTCAAGATCTTTCCATCCGGTTCCCCTGATATCCCTGTAGCTGGATGCCCTTCCCTTGTCCATCGTAAAAGAAAAACCCGCCTGGGTTGACTTATGAAAACCGGAGTTCCCGGTTGAGGTACAGAAAGCCACCTGAGAGAACACCATTCTGTAAATACCCGCTGTCTGATAGCCATTGGACTCTGCAGTTGATATAGCCTTTTCCACCGCTTCCATCCTTGCTGCAGCAGGGCATTCCGCCGTTTCCGGATCCCAGGCGTTTTCCACCACGGGATACTCCTGACCACCGGGAATCGGGACCATGTATTCGGGATCAGGTGAAGAAGTGGAAAGCAGTGCTCTTGCCTCTCCGGCGATAACCGGCAGGGCATCAATGTCGATCCTCTGGGAATTCACGCTGGCTTGCCGTTCTCCATCCCCGACTGTCAGTTTCAGTTCCCTGCGGAAAACATCCTGGTTCTGAGTAATACGGTTCTGACCGAACCGAACCGATGCTTCCCTGGTCTCGGTAAGCAAGGCCACTGAATCCCTGGTGCCGGAAGCAGCAACTGCGGCTTTCACGAAATCAAGCATTTCTCTCTCGGTCATTATCTGCCACCTCCGACTTCCACGCCCCTGAACCTGCAGTAACTGGCTCCATGGGTCATTCTGGCCCTCTGCCCGGGCTCTCCTTTACCGCAGTTGAGAACACCCATTGTTCTGAAGTACTTCTCGTCGGCGATACCGTCGAGGCTGCCCCAGAACTTCGGTGTAACGCTTCTGTAAATGACTTTCTTCAGCGGACGGACCTTCCTGCCGTTCTTTATCTCCCAGAACATGTCTCCTCCGAATTGGAAGTTCTCCCTCCTCTGGTCGATGGAGAAGGATCCCCTTCCCTCTATCCAGATGCCATGCTCCACTTCAGAGGCCAGGTCTTCGGGAGAGAGACCATTCGAAGGCGGTTCCAGGTAGAAATTAGGCTGTCTGTTTATGGGAAAGCTCTGGGCGTCCATGGCCCTGCAGCAGCCCCTGCTCTTTTTCTGACCTATCAGAAGGGCTGTTTCCCGGACGGAGCCGAACTCCTGAAAGATCCCGTTCTTCACGGTGTACCACTTATCACCAGGTACCAGATCATCATCCCATCCCCAGCTTGCGATACCGTAGGGAAGAGTGTTATCAGCAAGGAAATTGACATGGTCGGAACCGTACCTGAGATGCCCCTGGTCTTCCAGCTTCAGGAAGGTCCTTCCAGCCATGTTGGCCTCCCAGCCAAGGGCCCTGTCGCTTTCCGTCGGGTGCCCCACGGACTCGTGCATGGTAAGCGAGAGATGCAGACCGTCGAGTATCAGGTCAAGCTCTCCCGAGGGGCTTTCATCGGCCATAAGCTTTATGAGGGCTTCTTCCCTGGCCTTCTCTCCCCAGTGGGCAATGTCTGATTCTTCCACCCACTCCCAGCCGGCGATCCTGCCGCCATCCTGAAGGGAGCGGCTCTGGGCATCGCCTGCATCCACTGCAGTGGCCATGAGAAAAGGTTCCGTGAACACAAGGTTGGTCTCCACCAGATCACCCCTTGTGGTTCCGATTATCCTGTTCTTCTTCTCGAACCACAGCCTTGCGTAACTGTTCTTGATCCTTTGGTCCTTCATCATCTCATCTGAGGTTTTCTGAAGAAGATCGATCTTGTCCTCCCTTGAAACCTCGAAGGGATCTTTTTCACATGGTCCGGAATAAACCCCCTGCTGGAGGTCCAGAGGAGCAAGTTCCACACTGCTTCTGCCCCCTGCGGCCCGGGCTATCTCAACCGCTCTCGAGGCTGCCTTTTCCATGTCTTTCTTTTTATAACCTGTGCAGGCTGAAAAACCCCAGCAGCCGTTCACCAGAACCCTTACCCCGACGCCTTCGGTTTCCTGTTTATCACACTGTTCCAGTCTTGCATTCCTCATGAGGGTGGTCTCGGTCAACACCGATTCGCACCTCACATCGCCGTAGTCCACCCCCATGGTTCCGAGGGTGTCAAGTATTTCAAGTACTTTTTCCTTCACTTCGACACATCCGTTTCAATACAATTCTTTTCCGTTATGGCCGTCATTCTCATCTGGTATTTTTTATTCCCGGAAAGGGTTCTGTTGGCGAAAAGGGCAATGATCATTCCCACAGCGAGCCCCACCACTGCACCCAGAGCTCCCTGTGTGCTTCCGGCGGGCATCATTATCCAGTATCCTGCCACAAGCATTCCCACAGGTAAAAGGAAGGTCAGGGCGATCACCTGCATTGTGGAGGAAACCGGCAGCTCCAGTTCCACCGCATCACCCACCGATGCATTCAAGGTGTTCTCTACCGAAATGATCTTCGCCTCGGGGGATTTGCCGGTGATGGACATGCAGCTCTCTCTGGAGCTGCAGGCGCTGCACCCCTCACCTCCCCCAACGGCAATCTTTGCATTATTTCCCGATAACTCCTGGACTATTCCATGCTGTATCATCTTTCACCTCCTGTCCCGTCAATTTAAACAATCAGTGAACCTGTGTCACACCCGCTTTTGAATTTATATATTCACCGGTTCAAAGGGAGGATACGTTTTGTACTATTTCGCCTAC
>CAZRCS010000056.1:0-2333 GCA_964598645.1 uncultured bacterium
AGAAACCTTATCCACTGAACTTCACCCTGAATCATTTCCCCGGTTCTGCGTATGGAGTGTGCCAGCCGCAGTACGAATTCTGTTCCTTCCTTTTGGAATTTAAGGATGTAACTCTCGAATCCGCCTATATCTTCCGGGTGTGATCCTCCGAACCTTGCCAGCGCTTGATCTCTGATTTCGCCGGTATACCTTTCCTTGATTCTCCCCTCCAAAAATCTCTCCTTAATGGGTTGAGCTGATGCTGGTAAATTATAATACGCCGATGAAAAACCGAATTATCAAATGGTTCATAAAACTGCTCAGGAAAACTGTGTCAGTCTGTTTCGAGCTCTTCAAGGTCATGGTACCGGCTCTTATCGCCGTGAAGATCCTTGAGGTTCTGGGTATCTTCAGTCCCATAGCCGACTTCTTTGCGCCTGCAATGGAGCTGTGCGGTCTTCCCGGGGAAGCCGGGCTCGCCTGGGTAACTGGAATGCTTTCCAACATGTACGGGGGCCTGGCGGTTACCGCCGGGATGATAAGGCCCCTTGGGCTCAATGCAGCACAGGTTACCACACTGGGCTGTATGCTTCTTGTTTCACATTCCTTCCCGGTGGAGATCACCGTTGCCGCCCGTTCCGGTGTCAAGCCGTGGTTCCTCATTCCTTTCAGACTGGCGGCCGGGTTTCTCTTCGGAATTTTACTGAGCATGATCTTCTCTGCAACGGGGATCCTTCAGGGAGAGCCTGTTGTCCTTTGGAGCACCGCAGAACAGGGAGCCGGGTTCACGGCGTGGATAGCGGGAACCCTGAAGAGCATGGGAACCATTTTCCTGGTGATACTTGCCGTTCTGACCATGATGGATATCCTTGACCGTATAGGATTCATGAAGCTCCTGAAAGGATTGCTCAGACCGGTGTTCTCCCCCATGGGAATAGGGGATGAAGCCTCCACCATAACGGTTATAGGACTGATCCTGGGCATTTCCTATGGCGGCGGCATGATAATCAAAGAGGCAGGCGAGGGTAAGATACCGCCAAGGCAGATCCTGGCTTCTGTATCGTTCATGAGCATATGCCATGCTGTGATAGAAGACACAATGCTGGTGGGTTCCATAGGGGTCTGGTCCGTTGCCGCACTTCCTGGAAGAATAATCTATTCCTGGCTGGTGATGTTCCTGCTGCTTTCAGTATCGAGACACCTGCCGGACAGCATCATGGGAAAGGTCTGCTCGCCGCGGATCAGGTAGGTTTTGTGATTTCTGCGGATACCTGATTGTCCCAGAGCGCCGAGAAACACTGATCCACAGTGGGATTCTCGGGAAGGATGCCATCGGCGGCCATATCCTCGAGCATACTTATTATTCTCCCGATCACCGGCCCCTCGAAGCCAAGGGCTGAAAGCCTGTGGCCCATTTCGGCGGGGATGATCCTTCCGGTGTCCTGGGCCTTTATCCTCTCCATGAGTTCATTCAGGCTGGAAAGGGCATCATCTACGTGCTGCGGGGCATGTGCCTTTATGTCCGCCTTTGCCAGGAGAAGGAGGTTATCCAGCTGATCCTCCACATCCCGCATCAGTCTTCTCACGGCACTGTTGCTCCATTCCGAATTGTAGAGAACCGGCCTCATGTGATTACGCACCAGCAATATAACAGCTTTTCTCCGTGCCCGGGAAAACCGGAGTCTTTCCGCAACGGAACCGGCGAGGGTCTCACCCTCGATCTCGTGTCTGTGGAAATGGGGTTCCCCCTGGGAATCGGTTCTGCGCACCAGACCCTTTGCGGCATCATGGAGAAGGGCGGCCCATCTGAGATCTCCTATGGGAGGCACCTCGGCAATAACCTTCAGAGTGTGGTGCCAGGCATCGCAGTCATGGTATTTACCCTGTTTCAGACCGTCGATCACGAAGAGGTTTTCAAGCTCGGGAATGACCTTCATGAGAACCCCGTCCTGCTTCATCATATCCAGAGAATTGGCAGCTCCGGTGCCGTCGAAGGAGGTAAGAAGACTGGTTAATTCCTTGTATTTGCGCTCAGCAGAAACAGTTGCAAGCTCTCCGGAAAGATCACGGGAAGCCCTTCTTATCCTGTCTGCAATTCGAAAACCCAGTTTTGCCGCGAACCTGTATGCTCGAAGGATTCGCAAAGGGTCGTCGGCAAAGGAGTTGAATGGATCCCCGGGAGTGTCTATAAGACTTTCTTCCAGAGCTTTGCGCCCCCCGAACGGGTCAATAAGGTTACCCTTGGAATCAAGAGCCATGGCGTTCATGGTGAAATCCCGGCGGCTGAGATCCTCCTCTATGGAGCTGCCGAACTCCACCCTGGGATTTCTGGAACCCCTGCGGTAAACCTCGGA
>CAZRCS010000056.1:2433-5080 GCA_964598645.1 uncultured bacterium
GTTGCCCTTCGGCTGCCGCGTGACACTCCATCGAACCTGCCAACCTGCAGAGGACGCCAGAGATTCTGAAGAAGTTCCAGTACGATGAAAAGAAGAATTACCAGATAGTAGCTTCTTGACAGAAGAGCCGGCACCATAAGAAGATAGGCCGTCAGTCCGTAAAGCCAGAGCACCGTTGCAGTTTTCCCCTCGTCCCCAGACCGGCTGACGAGTCTGTGGGAAAACCTGGCCCCGAAAATACCTATGAGAGCCAGAAAGAAGTATATGCCCCCTGCAAGAACCGCTGAACCCCTGTGGCCCTGGAGCCCTGCTAAAAGGGGAAGGGCAAGGGCCATGGATCTTATCACCGGCTGAACATAGTCGGAGGTGACCTTGTGAACCCCTTCATAACCCATGGTCTCACCAATGAGACCCCTCAGAGGCTTGAAGGTAAAGGCATCGCGCAATGTGGATTTCAGCATCTCCCAGCTGTCCCTGAGGGAGAAGTTCCCGCTTTCTTCCCCTTCGAGATCCTTCGGATAAGACAACAGATTGATAAGGTTGATCAGATAGGGCGGAATGCAGAAGAGGAAAACGCTGGAGTATGCCCCGCTTTTCCATACCAGTATAGCAGCAATAATGCTCGAGAGTGCTGTTCCTGCCTTTGACCAGGACCTTGTGTAGCCGTAAACCCTGGTTTTTTCACCAAGCCTCCCATGATTCTCAAGCCATTTGAAAATCATGGCCTTGTGGGTTCCGGTTCTGAATGCGTCGCCCACGGCGAAGAAGAACATTGCCGTAACAAGCAGGGCAAAACTTGAGGAAAAACTGAAAACCAGGAAGGAGAAAATGTAACCGGCCATGGACAGAGCCATGGTGATACGTCTGCCGCAGGAATCTGCCATGGCTCCGCTTGGAACTTCCATAACGGTTACCGCAAGCTCCCTGAAGGCGACCAGAAGGCCTATTTGGAAGAAGGATAATCCCTTGTCCAGAAGGAAAAGGATAAGAAAGGGTTCATAGTATTTCTGGTTCTTCAGAAAGCCGTAAAGGCTGAACCGGAAGATCATTAATTACCTTTGAAAACCCTGCGGAGGAATCGTTTGAATTTCCCCGGCTTCTTTGACAATTCCGGTGCCGCTTCCCCGTTAAGGGAAGAGATAACGGCATTGGTATCTACATGCTCTTCAACAAGTTTCACTATGGTCTTAATCTTGCCGTCTTCGTGGGGCTCAACCTTGAATATCTTCCTTGAAAGTCTTCCGGAAGACATCTCCAGTCCTCTTCCGGTGGCATACAGGGGAATACCCGTTGAACGGAAGGCCTCCTTGCGCCTTTCGTCGGGTTCACCTCCGCACACGATAACCGCACCGGGTCCCCTGGCCCCTGAAACCGAGGCCACCACCAGTGCATCCAGCACCTCAGGCCGTGAATGGTCAACCAGCACCGATCTTCCCGGCTCCAGTGAAACCTGTTTCAGTATCTCCTCTGACGATCCGAAGGCGCTTATGTATCCCGCAACCATACCGGTATCTTTTTTCAATTCCACCACGGGCTCCGCACCAAGGGTTCTGCGGATAACCCCCAGAGATGGTCTTGCTATGCTGTCTTCGTAGGGGATATAGCCGAATACTGGAATGTTTCTCTCACCGAACCACTTACCCAGAAGCTCCTTAACAGAATCCATCTTTCCCGGGATGATCCGGTTGATCACGACACCGAGCAGGGGAACATCGTAGTGGTGGAACATGCAGGCGCACAGGTTGAACCTGTCTATGGTGGAACCCACGCCGCCGTCCAGAACAAGAAGAACCGGAGTTCCCAGTATCTTTGCCACACGGGCATTGGACATATTGAAAACAGAGCCCACCCCTGGATGGCCGGTGCCCTCCACGAGAACCGTCCTTCCCTTTCGGCCCAGGGTTCTGTAGGCCCTGCGTATGCGGCCGGGAAGATCAGCGGGTTCACCTGTTCTTATGTAATGTGAAGCTGCCCCGGAGGATGCGGCAAAGGGCGCGGAAACTTCAAGGGGAAGACCCATTCCCAGGGCCTTGTCCACGAACCAGGAGTCCTGTCCCACCTGATTCCCCTCCACAAGGGTGGTCTTCTGCCCAAGAGGCTTCGTGAAAGCCACCCCTTCGGTCAGCTTCTCGCGGAATGCGTGCAGAAGGCCCAGGCAGAGGGTTGTCTTCCCTGCGTCCTTCCCTGCTCCTGCTACGTATAAACCTTTCATCCCTGAATTATAAGGCCCTCCGTAAGTTTGACAAATAACGTTCGTAACCCACTGTGTCTGAGCAGCATAAAGACTGCCCGGCATGTTAATCTGAAAAAAACATTTTCACAGACATCGCGGAAGTTTCAGTGGCACAGCCTGCCAGAAAAACACCGGCACATATTCTTTCGGTTTCCCAGGCAACGGCATGTTCACCCCTGGATCGAAAACCTGAGAAGACATTCCCAGCAGTCCTGTCAGACAAATCGTAAACGTTTACCAGGGCTGGACCATATGAAGGCTGAAAGGAAACTTCTTTCACCGGACCCTGTTAAGGGTTGGGCCGCACCGCAGGATTCATGGATCCGTTAACCGATTTTTTCACCGACACCCTCTCCGAACTTCCTGATCCAGAACGGATTACGGAACTCTCACAGCAGCACCGCCCGTTCGCAT
>CAZRCS010000056.1:5180-7415 GCA_964598645.1 uncultured bacterium
ACATCGCTGTCGCCGTCGCCGTCAACATCGGAGGCATACACGGAGTTGGCTCCAATGAAGTTGTCGTCTATGAGGTGCTCTGTCCAGGTGGAGCCTGTGCCGTCGGTATTCTCCCACCAGATAACGTCATCGCAACCGATTCCTGCACCCAGCACATCCAGGTCGCCGTCTCCGTCAACATCGGAAGCATGGACGGAGCCTGCACCTGAGAAGGAATCGTCCACCGGGTGCTTCACCCACACCGTGCCGGTGCCCTGGGTATTCTCCCACCAGGCGATCTCATCCGCTGTGGCACCGGCGCCAAGAACATCATTGTCGCCGTCTCCGTCCATATCTCCCGCGAACACGGACCTGGCCGTCTGGAAGTTGTCTTCTATGCTGTGCTCGGTCCATACAGAGCCTGTGCCGTCGATGTTCTCCCACCAGGCAATGCTGGAACCGAAAACAGCAGCGCCCAGCACATCCTTGTCCGTGTCACCATCAACATCGATTGCATATACGGAAAACGCTCCATCGAAATCGGTACTGACTGTGTTCTTCGTCCAGAGAGAGCCTGTACCGTCGGTGTTCTCCCACCAGGCTATCTCATCTGCATCTCTGGCAGCTCCCAGGACATCACTGTCTCCGTCGCCGTCGATATCGCAGGAGATAACGGACATGGCTCCGAGGAAGTCTGTTTCTATAGTGTGTTTCATGAATGAGATGCCAGAGCCGTCGGTGTTCTCCCACCAGGCTATTTCATTGTCAACCATTGCGGCTCCCAGCACATCCATGTCGCCGTCGTCATCTAAATCACAGCCATTCACAGACTCCGCACCATGGAAGCTTTCAGAAATGGAGTACTTGACCGAACCGGGAAGCACCCCGGCAGCAAGTCGAAGCAATCCGCTGACATCCCAGCATACATCACCGGAGGTGAAAAAACTGTTCCCCCAGTCGGTAACCGGACCCGGGACACCAGAGCCTCCGGACCAGTCGTTCTGGACAGCTGTATCGGCAATGGAAACGCCGGCAAAGCACAACAAAAAGATTACGGTGAGCCGCCCCATGATGATCTCCCCCCTTAACAGAGAATCAAGCATATTGGATATCCCCTGGATAATACATGCACATATGAACAAATTCTATCGGAAATTAACATAACTAAATCTACCTGAGGCGGCATTCCCCATACAGGCTTGTGAAAAATCCGGGGAAGGTTCATGGTGAATAGTGCAGGAATGATCCTGCTGCTCCGTGCCGTTTTCTGGGAAGACCCCCCATACGAACCGGCGCGCCCCGTTGTTTGGGACGCGCCGGCGAGGAGGGATGTATGACCGGAATAACCGGATGAAGCGCAGGTTCTTATGTGTCTGCCTTCGAAAGTATTACCCGATGGCTGAGAAATGGTTCCCGGAATTCTGGTGGAGCCGGCATGCAGGGGGTGGACCGCTTGCCGGCTCCTGGCCGCTTCAATCCGGAGGGATTTCTGCCGACCGTTAATTAAGGTCCACGGGGATTCCCGTGACCGTGAAGATGGTTCTTTCGCAGATGTTGATCACCCTGTCTCCCACCCTCTCGAGGTTGTGGGCTATCCAGTCCAGCATCATGGTCTGCTCTATGTTCCCCGGTTTCTGCATCACGAAGGTGATAAGCTCACGATGTATCTGGTTGTAGAGCACATCTATTTTCAGGTCTCTGGTGGGGATCTCCCTGGCTGCCTTCTCATCGTCTTCAGTGAAAGCCCTGATGGCGTCGTAAAGCATCTTGCCCGCTATCTCCTCCATGCGGGGGATATCCACAAGGGGCTTTATCAGATCCTCGTGACCCATTCTTTCGCTAATCCTGGAGATACCCTTTGCATAGTCACCGATTCTTTCTATTTCAGTGGATATGGTTAGAATCGAGAAAAGCAGTCTGAGATCAGTGGCAACCGGCTGCTGGGTGGCAATGATGTCAAGGCACTGCTCCTCTATCTCAAGACACTTCATATTGACGATCTCGTCAGCTTCGATCACCATGGCCGAACCCTTCATATCCCTGCTGTCGAGATACCTCACCGATGCCTGAAGGTTCTTCCGTACCATCTCTGTAACCTGGAACAGCTTCTGCTTGAGTTCTGAAAGCTCCCTGTCGAAATTCTCCCTTGTCATACCATCCTCCCGATCAGCCGAATCTTCCGCTGATGTAGTCTTCGGTTCTCTTGTCCGAAGGCGTGGTGAATATCTGCCGGGTGGGGCCGAACTCGATCAGGTT
>CAZRCS010000056.1:7515-10800 GCA_964598645.1 uncultured bacterium
TCAGTGTGGCCACGGGATCCAGCGCCGATGCAGGTTCATCCATGAGTATTACCTCAGGCTCCACTGCGATGGCCCTGGCGATACAGAGCCTCTGCTGCTGACCCCCTGAAATGGCAAGCCCTGATTTGTGAAGGTCGTCCTTTACCTCCTCCCACAGAGCGGCGCTCTTAAGGCTTTTCTCCACTATCACCGCCAGATCTGACCGGTTCTTCATGCCGTGAAGCCTGGGTCCGTATGCAACATTATCGAAAATTGATTTGGGGAACGGATTGGGCCTCTGAAAGACCATCCCCACTTTTCTTCTTAGCTCCACCACATCTTCCCTTGAAATGTCATTCCCGTCCAGGTACACTTTGCCCTCTGTGGTAACCCCGGGTATAAGGTCGTTCATTCTGTTGAAACTTCTTAGAAACGTGCTTTTCCCGCATCCCGAGGGGCCTATGAAGGCTGTGATCCTGTTTACCGGGATATCGATGGATATGTCGTTGAGGGCCTTGAAGTCACCGTAGAAAAGGCTGTATCCCTCTGCTTTCATTCTGATGTTTTCAGTCATTCCTACCTCGTTTTCGCTGAGATCCGGCTGGTGATGATGTTGATGCCCAGATTCATCAGCACTATCAGGGCAACCAGAACAGCCGCGGTGGACATTGCCTTGTCGAAGGCCCGGGTTTCCATGGCCAGATAGTACACGTGAAGGGCCATGGTCCTTCCACCGGACATAAGTGAATGCGGAACCCTGTAGCTTCCTCCCAGGGTCACGAAAAATATTGCGGTCTCGCTGACAATTCTTCCGGCGCTGAGGAGTATCCCTGTGGAAATTCCCGGAAACGCCGATGGAAGGATAACCTTCCAGATGGTTTCCCACTTGGTGGCACCAAGGGCCAGGGACCCCTGACGATAACTGTCGGGTACCGACTTCAGAGCTTCTTCCGTGGTCCTGATTATCACTGGAATGATGAGACAGGCCCCGGCCAGAGAAGCCGAGAGAATTGAAAAGCCCAGATTCAATGCGGAAACGAAAAGCGCATAGCCGAACAGTCCGAAAATGATCGAGGGTACTCCCGCAAGGGTTTCCACCCCGAAACGGGCCAGAGCAACAAGCTTTCTAACAAAAATACTCTCTGCTTTTTCCGAATACTCCGTGAGATATATTGCCGCACCCACCCCGAGCGGTGTGGCAAAAGCCAGGGTAACCACTATCATGTAAAAAGTGGTAACGATGGTTGAGTAGATACCCCCATCTCCCGAGAGGCCCCCCCTGGGAGAAGTGGTGAAGAATTCAATGTTCAGCTGGGGGATTCCCTGCACCATGATGTATCCCACAACGAATGCCATTATGAGAACTGCAACAACACCAGTAAACCAGAACACCAGAAAAGCGCCGTTCTGGGAGAGTTTTCTTGCGGTTCGGGAGTTGATCATCGTCTGCTCCCCCTGTTTATGGATGACTTGAGCAGGAATCTGGCCGAAGAGTTCACGAGCATTATCAGAATGAAAAGCACGACCCCTGTGGCAAAGAGGGCGCTTTCATGAACCCCTGTGGCATAAGAGATCTCCACGGCAATGTTTCCGGTAAGTGTTCTTGCCCTGCTGAGAAAAATGGAAAGAGGGTTGCCAGTGGAGGCAGAGGGAATGACGACCGAGTTGCCTATGACCATTATCATGGCAATGGTTTCCCCCAGGGCTCTTCCCAGCCCCAGAACCACCGCGCTTATTATTCCCGGCCTGGCGGAAGGTACTATTACCCTGGCAATGGTCTCCCATCTGGTGGCTCCCAGGGCTAGGGAACCCTCTCTGTAGCCCTTTGGAACACTTCTTATGGCGAATTCTGAAACGTTGGCAATGGTGGGAAGCACCATCACGGCCAGAACGATGGAGGCTGAAAGCAAGCCGAAGCCGACATTTCCGGGAGCTGGGATCGTTCTTATGAGGGGAACCAGCACCACCATCCCGAAAAGACCGTAAACCACCGACGGGATCCCCGCAAGCAGCTCGATGGAGGGCCTTACTATGCTGGATATCCAACCCGGTGCGATCTCTGAAAGAAAGACAGCCGTTCCCAGGGCAAGAGGAACTCCAATGGCAACTGCGCCTATGGTAACCAGGCCGCTGCCGGCGATCATTGCGAGAATACCGAACTGATCATTGCCGGGCCGCCAAACCTTGCCCAGAAGAAGGTCCATGAACCCGATCTCCCGGAAAGCCGGCATTGCCTCCTTCATTGTGAAGATGAAGATGAGAAGTACAATCAGCACCGAGGCAAGAGCGGACACCAGCAGAACCGTCTTCATTGTGTTTTCGATCCCCGTTCTTGCTCCGTAATGCCGGTTTCCGGAAGTCATATCTATATCTCCAGTCCGTTAGTTAACAGGAAGGTAGCCCTCGGAGGCTACTATTTCCTGACCTTCACTGCTCATGATGAAATTGAGCCAATCCGCAATGGAACCGGACGGCTGGCCCTGTGTCACCATGTTCAGCGGTCTGACAACCGGGTAAGAACCGTTTGCGGCGTTGTCAGCAGTGGGCATGACCCCGTCTACACCTATGGGAGAAGTGGAACTGTCAAGATACCCGAAAGAGAGGAAGGCAATGCTTCCCGGTGTGTTTGCCACGGTTGTTCTTACGGCACCGTTCGAGGGCTGAAGAATAGCATCAAGACCGATCAGCTCATCGCCCATGACCATTTCCTCAAAAGCCGCCCTGGTACCGGAACCCTCTTCACGGGCAACAACTGTAATCACATCGTTGGAGCCGCCTACCTGGCTCCAGTTCGTTATGTTCCCGGCGAAGATGTTCCTTACCTGATCCATGGAGAGATCGTCAACTCCGGAACCGGGACAGGTAACAATGGCAATACCGTCTCTGGCAATTGTGTGAGCCACAATGCCGGGATTCTCTTCATACTCGGAATCCTTGATCTCTCTGGATGCCATACCGATATCTGCGGTACCGTTCCCCACGGATTTTACACCCACGCTGCTGCCGCCACCCTGAACGATAATGGTAACACCGTTGTGGGTGCTCTCGTAACTTTCTGCGAGAAGTTCAGCAAGTGGCTGTACAGTTGTGGAGCCTCCAACAAGTATCTCGTCTGCCGTTGCCGTTCCGGCAATCGCCAGCAGAAGCATTGCAGCTGTTGTAACGAGTTTCATTATCATGCCTTTCGGTTCATCTCAGTTGACTGTGAGGTAGCCCTCAGCAGCAACCACTGCCTGGCCGTCTTCACTCAATATGAACTGAATCCACTCTGCAACGGCTCCCTCAGGTTCACCGTAGGTGACCATG
>CAZRCS010000057.1:0-10761 GCA_964598645.1 uncultured bacterium
AAAGGGATTCTTTTCGTCAAAGCTTCTTGATCTCTACTGAAGATTCTTCAGTGATCTTATCACTGATTCCAACTCCCTGACTGATATACCCGGTGATGAGGAAGGAAGAATGCCCCGGGTTTCCCGGTGGGCTGTGCCGCTGAAGGATCCGTGAACCCAGGTGCAGCCTGTGTGCTTGACCAGCCGTAAAGCATTTGCAGAGTTGATACCCGATGCAGGAAGTATCTCAATGAAAGATCCGAAGCCTTCCACAAGTTCCTTAAGAGCATCTCTTCCCTGCCAGGCGGTGGCTTTACCCCCGGAAGTAAGAATCCTGTCAATTCCGAGATCTGAAAGGATCGTTGCTGCCTCAGCTCTGCGCGGGATAAAATCGAACGCCCTGTGAAACACGACCTGACTATCACCTGAAGCGCTTCGTACAAGAGCGGTCATTTCTCTGTCTACCCCGCCATCTTCCGTGAGAGAACCGAAAACCACACCGGAGGCCCCCAGCTTCAGGAATGTCTCTATGTCCTTGAGCATGGCCCTTTTCTCCAAAGGGGAATAGATGAAATCACCTGACCTTGGCCTTATCATCACCAGCACGGGAATGGTGACCTCCCCTATCACCTCTTCGGCTGCACCGGGTGAAGGAGTAAGACCCCCTGTTTCAAGACCTGAGTTAAGCTCCAATCTGGATGCACCTGCGCTCCACGCGGTAACTGAGTCGCCTATGGAACCGGTACACACCTCCACAGGGATCATGGGAGAAAACCCGTCTTTAGCCTGAACTTTTTCTCCAGGAGAATACCGGCCACAACAAGCATGAGTCCTGCAATGGTGGTGGGTGCGATACTCTCGCCCACCACTAGAGCGATCGGAACGAGGGCCAGAAAAGGTGTAATGAAGATCAGGCTTCCCACAGCCGCTGCAGATGAAGCCTTTTTAAGAGCGGCATTCCACATCATGTAGGTCACTCCCATTTCGAACACACCCACATATACCACCCAAAGAAGGGATTCTGTAACGGGAACAAATGATTCACCGGTAACTGCCCCGTAAAGGGCAAGGTAAAACGAACCGAAAAAGAAACTCATAGCGAGAACCGCGTTAGCCTCCCCTGTGCTCCTGGTGTTCAACAGCCAGTAAACCGCCCACACAATGGTGCTTAAAAATGCCAGGAGCAGGGGGTAAAGAGCTATGGGAAGAAAGTCCCTTCCGAAAAGGGCCATGAGTAACACTCCGGAGAAGCTAACAAGAACCCCTGCCAGTGAACCCGCTGTAAGTTTCTGCCCAAGTATCGGTACTGCAAGAAGCACCAGAATCACAGGCCACAGGTAGTTCACCACCATTGCTATCTGCGCGGGAAGCCCCTGATAGGCATAAAGAAGCACGAGGTAATACAGAAAAGGGTTAAGAAAACCGAAGTAAGCACCTCTGCCCGCATCTGCTGCAGTAACTCTTTTTCCCCTGATTAAGAGCATAACAAGAAGAACAAGAGTGGAAATCACCGAGCCTGCGAACACCACGAACCAGGGAGAGTGGTGAAGAAGGGCTTTCTTGAAGGCTGTAGCCGCCCATGACCAGAACAGGATCGAAGCCAGGGCAAGAAACACCGCGGAGCGATGTGAACTGCAGTTGCTGGAAGCCATATCAACCTTCTTTCTCCGGGGCAACATACGCTGAAAAGAACACCGGAGCCACCGGAAGGAACATTCAGAAAGAAACAGATTGGGACGGGAAATGCGTATTTTGTTGTTAAATAACGCGATGTGTCAATATGTGGTAAATTTCAGATTTTTCGGCACAACATATTGTGGTTCCAGGGTTGCACGCCGCACAAGGGTTTGTTATTGTCGCAGCGTAAGGGGTCATTTTTGCACGCCGTTTTGTTACCGAGGGTAAGGGGGGAAAAACCGCTATATGGACTGGCTGGTAAGAAAAAGAGACGGGAAGGTCGTTTCCTATCGTAAAACCAGAATTGAGAGGGCAATAGACCGGGCTCTCAAGGCATCGGACTCCGAAGGTTCCGGAAGAGAGATGGCCGATCAGGTGGAAGCGGCCCTGTACATGAATTACTTCAAGCCGGGTTCCATTCCCACAATAGAGCAGATACAGGACTTCATAGAAGAGACCCTTGTTCTGAGAAAACTCACCTCGGCTGCCAGGCAGTTCATTCTTTACCGGGAGAAGCGGAACGAAGCCAGGGAAGTCAGCGCCATTTTCAAAGGGATGGATTCCCTTGTGGCAGATTACATTGGGCGTCAGGACTGGAGAGTTAACGAGAACTCAAACATGAACTACAGTCTGCAGGGGCTTAATTTCTACCTCTCAAGCTCCATTACAGCCCGATACTGGCTATCCAAGATCTACACCCCCCACATAAAAGAGTACCAGGATAACGGTGACATGCACATACATGATCTTGGCATTCTGGGACCGTACTGCGTTGGGTGGGACCTAATGGAACTTCTCAGAGGCGGGTTCCTGGGTGCGAGGGGAAAGATAGAATCAAAACCGGCGTCACACCTGCGAACAGCCCTGGGGCAGATAGTGAATTTCTTCTATACACTTCAGGGCGAAGCCGCCGGTGCCCAGGCTTTCAGCAACTTCGATACCCTTCTTGCCCCATTCATCAGATATGACAACCTGTCTTACGACAAGGTAAAGCAGTGCCTTCAGGAGTTTCTGTTTAACGTGAATATCCCCACCAGGGTTGGTTTCCAGACCCCATTCACCAATATAACCATGGATCTGAGAGTGCCTTCCACCCACAAAGACCTTAAAGTTGTAATAGGCGGAGAGGAAAAACCGGAAACCTATTCCGATTTCCAGAAAGAAATGAACATCCTTAACAGGGCGTTCAGCGAGCTTATGATGCAGGGAGACGCAAAGGGAAGAATTTTCACATTCCCCATTCCAACGTACAATCTCACTTCAGATTTCGACTGGGATGACGATGAGCTCCAACCCCTCTGGGAGATGACAGGCAAGTACGGTATACCCTATTTCAGCAACTTCGTGAACTCTGACATGAACCCGGAAGACGCCAGGTCGATGTGCTGCAGACTAAGGCTGGACAACAGGGAACTCAAGGCCCGCGGCGGAGGCTTGTTTGGTTCCAATCCACTCACAGGTTCCATCGGTGTGGTAACCGTTAACATTCCAAGGATAGCCCTGGTAACCAGAGGTGACAGCGAAGCTTTCTTCCAGAGGCTCGGTTCCGTGATGGAGGCGGCACGGGAATCGCTTGAACTTAAAAGAACCTTTGTGGAGGAGCTCACCGAAAGGGGCCTCTACCCTTACACCAGATACTACCTGAGACATGTACGGGAAGAGGCGGGAAAGTTCTGGGCAAACCACTTCAGCACCATTGGTCTCATAGGTATGAACGAGGGAGCCATGAATTTCATGGGCAGGAACATTGCCTCTCCGGAAGGTAAGGAATGGGCCCTTTCGGTTCTATCGTTCATGAGGGAAAAACTCACCGAATTCCAGGTTGAAACCGGACATCTGTACAACCTCGAGGCCTCCCCGGCAGAGGGTGCCAGCTACCGTCTGGCAAACAAGGACAGAGAACAGTTCCCAGACGCAGCCCATCAGGGGGTCTCCAATCCCTACTACACGAACTCCGTTCATCTTCCGGTAAGTACACCCATGGACGTTTACAGTCTTCTGAAGCACCAGGACGATCTCCAGACAATGTTCACCGGGGGAACGGTGGTTCACATTTTCATAGGCGAAGCCATCAATGACTGGAGAATGGTAAGGGAGCTTGCGAAAAAAATAGTAAACCGGTTCAAACTCCCGTACTTCAGCATCACACCAACATTCAGCATCTGCCCGGTTCACGGCTATATACCGGGAGAACACTTCAACTGCCCCTATCCGCATACCGATGAGGAAATTGCTGAATACGGTGAAACGGTGGAAATAACACAGGAGCTCCCCGAGGGGAGTTACAGGAATACAGACGAGTATGGTAAAAACAGGGAGGAGCCTTCTCTGTTCCTCAGCATCGAAAAGGTGGATGTGAAATGAACGATTCCGTGAGAACTGTTAAGGCAGTGAAAGCAGAGGTCTACTCAAGGGTAGTGGGTTACTACAGACCGGTACAGGACTGGAACCGGGGTAAGCAGGAAGAATTTTCCCAGAGGCACTACGTGGAGATCAACACCGGGAAAGAGTGAAGTTGATAAGATCCATACAGGGCACCAGCCTGATCGAGTATCCCGGAAAGATCTCCTCTGTTATCTTTTCAGCAGGGTGCAATTACGCATGTCCGTTCTGTCACAATCCTGAACTCCTTAACCAGGATCTTCTGGACCGGGAGTATTCTCTGAGCCATGAACAGGTAATCAGCGAACTCAGGGAACGCCAGGGTTTCATAGATGCCGTGGTCCTCACCGGTGGAGAACCCCTTCTCTACCATGAGAATATCGATCTTCTGAAGCGAATAAAGGGAGAAACTTCTCTGGCGGTAAAACTCGACACGAACGGTTCCTTCCCCGAGAGGCTCACAAAAGCCCTCCCGCTTGTGGACTTCGTGGCAATGGACCTTAAGGCCAGTCCTGACAAGTACATATTCGCCACAGGAGGCAGGGGAGGATTCGGCCCGGTGAAGGAAAGCGGGATTATTCTCATGGAAAGCGGAGTGAACTTCGAATTCAGGTCAACCATGGTTCCAGGTGTTATCACAGATGAAGATGTAATTGAACTGCTCACGGAATTCGGCCCCGGAAAGATAAAAAGTTACGCCCTGCAGAGATTCCGTTCTGAAAAGACACTTTCGGAAGAACTCAGGGGAATGCCTTCCTATCCAGGTGGATACCTCGAGGATCTCGCTGAAAGAATGTCAGATAGAGTTGAAGACGTTCAACTCAGGATTTGAGCTGATTCTGCCATCTTAGACGCCCACTCACCGGCTTTCTTAAGCTGCGCCGCCGTGTCCCTTTTCAATGGATCACGCAGCAGGATTTCACCGAGAACAGTTCCTGATACCGCTTCCTGAAGTTTTTTTAAAGCTTTGCCAGGCCCTCCTCCATGGCACATAAAAAGGGCGATCTTCTTTCCCGACAGATTGTGTTTCTTCAGGAAGGATCTCATGGGAGGAGCGAAGGTCCATGCCCAGACAGGGGATCCAAGGAAGATCAGATCATATTCTTCAGGAACGATCTCGAAGGATTCTATTTCAGGCGATTCCTTCATCATCGCCGACTTCCCTCCCCATATGAATCGGTACATACCTTTACTGGAGGGTGTTAACATGGGGGTTATCTCAAGAACATCCGCAGAAACGGTTTCCGCGATCATTCCGGCAACAAGGCTCGTGTTTCCCTCAAGAGAGTAGAAAACAACAAGCTTCTTCATGGCAGCTCCAATACTATTGGCCCCTCAGGATCTACATCCTTGAGTGTTCCCACCATGCCGCGAACGGTACCCTCGATCATTTTTCCAGGAAAACCGGAAAGGGGCACCTCCCTGCCTGAGCAGAACAGCCGTGGTTCCAGAGACTGCGGAAGGCTGCAGCATCCTTTGCCGCATACCGTTCCGGCAAGATAGTGATAGATCTCCGTTACCATTCCGGAAGCAACCGCAGTGACTCTTGCTGAAAAAGTTCCCTGGGAAAGGTCTGACGTGCCGTCTCCCACAATGAAGAGGTTCCCGGTACGACGGGTTACTATGCGGCAGTGCATGCCGGTACCGGCAATTCCGGAACAGGCAACCATGAGCTTTTCGGGAAAGAGGGAACACCATTCCTCAATAAGCATGGCTTTAGCCATTGCATCATCCAGTGCCTCTATGAGAATGTCGCAGTCGCCGAAAATTTCCCCTGCGTTCTCCGGAGTAACTCGCACATCATGGGAATCGATCACTATCTTAGGATTGATTCTTCTCAGATTATCCCTCAGGGCTAGTGCCTTGGACCTGCCTATCTGATCTGCAAAGAAGAACTGCCTGTTAAGGTTGCGGGGTTCGACCCTGTCGAAATCGGCAATGGTAAGCCGGGCGGCCCCGGAACGGGCAAGCATGAAAGCCGCATTGGAACCTATTCCGCCACAGCCTGCAATTCCCAGGCGAACACCTGCAAAAAGCTCCGGCAACCCTTCAGGGCAATCGGCAAAAATTTCCACAAATACCTCCTATATGTATCCCAGGTTCTTAAGAGCATCGAGGAAAACATTCTCCACCATAACCGCAGGAGGATTGAACAGGGGCGGCGTGGCCAGATAAAAACGTGCCGACTCCAGAATCTCGGCGTTAACGAAGTCCAGGGGATCATGTTCCCCGGGATCATTCTGCAGGTCGAACATGATCGCAACACTTCCATGGTCAAAAAGGTGAACCTTCAGATTCTCCCTGAGGGAAGTCACCACATATCCCTCTTCCATGTTCATTCCAGACGGGACCGTCCTTACGGGAAATGCCGGTGAAAGAAGATCATGTCCGAATCCTGAATAGGGGCTTTCAATACCGGCCCAGGAAAGAACCGTTGGAAGAATATCAGCCTGTGAAACACCCAGAGAACAAACCGATCCCGGCTGGAAACCGGCTCCGGAAATGATAAGGGGAACATGAAGAAGTTCCTGGTAAAGGGAATGAGCGTGTCCCATCTTACTGTGGTCAAGGAATTCCTCGCCGTGATCAGCTATAAGGATTACAAGGCAGTCATCGGTTATACCCCGCTCCCGGAGGCCGCTGAGAAGTCGGCTGATTTCATGGTCGGTATAGGCAATCTCCCCGTCATAAAGTGCTTCCAGATTGTAGAGGTCCTCAGGGGAAAGACCTATTACCCCTCGGTTGACGTTTACCACCGTTTCCCTCTGTCCCCATGATGAATCGAATTCTCCGGTATAGGACAGGTCCCTCCATAGATCCGCAAAGGAATCCGGAGGTGTATAAGTAAGATGGGGGTCGTAAAAATGAACGGAGAGAAAAAGCGGCTCTCCGCTGTACTGGGTGTCTATCCACCGGAGGGCATCGTCCACGGTCTGTTCGGCATTCCTGTCATTGGCGCTTCCAAGGGTACTGTAGCAGTCGAAATGATCGAAACCCTGGTGAAAACCGAAGTCTGCGTTCATGAAGATCACATTGAAAAAGGCTGCTGTCATGTAGCCAGCATCGTTCATGTATTCCGTAAGGGTTACAGCATCGGGATGAATCCCGAAATACGAGTCTCCCCGTCTGCGGGCGTTATGCTCCAGAGGAAGAAGGCCCGTGAAAATGGTTGCCATTGATGGAAGGGTCCAGGGTTCACCTGCACTGACGCTGAGGTACCTTACCCCTGCGGAGGCAAGGCTGTCCATGCAGGGAGTGGTGTTCCGATGATAACCGTAACACCCCAGGTGATCCGACCTGAGGGTATCGACTATCACCAGTATTACGTTATTTCCGGGGGTTTCGCCGCAGGAGGCGAAGAGCAGGGTCACAAAAAAAAGTGCAGGTACAACCCTCAAATCAACCGCTTTCATGAGAAAGGCAGCGGCAACCCAAAAGGAGCTGCCGCTGCCCTGAAACCCTCTTTATGCTTTTCCAGCGATTCTCGCGTTTACCACTTCCAGAACCTCCGGAAGGTCCATCCTGATTTCCTTCAGGTGTTCCGGGGTGGGGCAGCCGTCTGAAGTCCAGCCGCGGCGCTTGAAAACCGCGTCCACAAGAGATTCATACTGCTTCATCCTGTATTCTCTTGTGATTTTCACCTTTTCATCCAGAGATTTGCCCTCAGGGTCGATACCGATCTTTTCCTTCATCTGCGTATCGTAACGCTCTTCCCTTGACAGGTATTCTTCCCCGGTAACGGGTCCCATGGCTCTGTAAGGGGGATAGTCATCCTTACGGTGACCAAACCCCTGACGGATGTTGAACACCCTCTGGAAATTGTAAACCCTTTCGCTCTGCCTGATAAGACCATCCCAGGTCATTGGCTTTCCGGTGATAGCAGTGTAGAGCTCGAAGTAGTTCTTCACATGATCCGGAACTTTGTTTGCTTCCTCCCACTTGGCGTTGTCCGCAGGTTCCACATCGTTCCAGGGAAGCTTGCAGAGTCCCTGAAGACCGAACCATGTTCTGAACATGGGGAAGTAGTGCAGAGCATCGGCTTTCTTCTCGAAGGTGGGGATCTGATTGTTAACCATATCCATGAAGATAAGCCAGGCTTCATCGTGCTGCGGCCCTTTGTTGGTAAGATAAAAACCACCCTGCTGGGCAAGTGATTCCCTTGAGATGTATTCGGACTGCTCCAGACCCTTCCCGTGAAGGGCGATGTCCTTCATAAAAGCGGGGTCTGCGCCGTATTCGCTTACGAAATACTCGACAAGGCGTTTCACTCCCTTGCCGGCAAGGGAACCGAAGGGTTTCCCGTCTGCCATGTCGTGGAGAACCTGGGCAGCACCCTTCCAGTTACCCCAGGAAAGATCTATACCATCTGTTCTTTCAAGATTTAGAATACCAAGCTCCCAGCATTCCATGAGGAATCCCGCCATGGTACCGAAACTGATGGTATCTATGCCGTAGGTATCGCAGTAGAAGTTCAGCTCTACGATGCCCAGGGGATCGTACACATACAGGTTCGATCCCACGCCTGCGGCTGTTTCGTACTCCGGGCCATCAACGCAGACTTTGGTTCCGGCATAGGGTCCGGTCTGTAGTTCGTAGTGGTCTACAGCATGGGCGCAGGCCATGGTGCAGCCGTACCAGCAGCCGTCAGGAAGATTCTGGCTGAATAGCTTTTCCCATACCCAGCTTGCGATTCCGTCTATGCTTTCATCTTTTCCATACTTGTGGTTTTTGGTAGGAAGAAGATCGTAGGCGTTCATTATCTCCATGAGATGTGCCGTGCCCTGCCTTCGCATCTTGCACTGCTCATCGTCGTTGACGATTATCTCACGGTGGAGTTTCAGACCTATTCGCTGCACCTCGGCTGGATCCGCAGCATTATTGAGGTTCTGGGATACTCCGGAAAAGCGACAGACAAGTGCCGTTATCTTCTTGTCACGCAACACGGTTCCAATACCGCCCCTGCCGGCCTGTTTTACCCTTACTCCCTGTCTGCGCTTGTCGTAAAGGCTGAAGTTGAGAATTCCCATGTACGCATGGTCTGCTCCCCTTCCGGCGCTGACCACGGAGACAGCCTGAAGATCTTTTTCGTCAGCAGCAAAGGTATGGGTCAGTTCCTCGGCAAGCAGGTGAGTGTCACGGCTGAGCTCAGCAGGTGCTTCATAAAACTGAACGGTTCCTTTGTTGGAATCAATGAAAACGATGGTCTCCACATCGGCCTTGCCCTGGATCTCCATGGCGTCCCAGCCGCCGAATTTGAGATAGGGCCCGAAGAAGCCTCCGACATTGGAGTCAATTGGTATGTTCGTCATTGGAGAAAGGCTCACAACGAGGCTTTTCCCTGAGCCGGGATAGTTGGTGTTGCCTCCTATGGGGCCGATTCCGATTATTATCTCATTTTCGGGATCGTTCCATTTCGTAGACGGCTTCGTGGATTCCCATAGAAGTTTCAGGCCGAATCCCTTGCCTCCCACGAATCTTTCCACCATGTCTTCTGATACGGGTTTTGCAGTTGCATTCCTTGTACCAACGTCAACATGAAGGGTGCGCATTGCATACCCTTTTTCTATTGCCTTGGGTTCGAAACTGAATTCCTTAAGCAGCTTCAGATCTGTAAAATCTATTTTGCTCATGAAGACACCTCCTTCTTTCTGGCGGCCTCGGCCAGCTCAAAGGGCAGGCGGGAGGCGGGACTATCCTCCTTCTCTGCTATCTCCAGTGCATCTGCAGGACAGGTCTTTACGCAGGCTCCACATGCTATGCACTTAAAGGGATTGGGGTCACCGGGATAGTAGCGCATGGCTCCAATGGGGCAGACTGCCACGCAGGCAAGACATCCGACACAGAGCTTTTTATTGATCATCACAACGCCCTGGGAATTAACCGTGATAGCCTGGGTAGGACATTCGGCAACGCATTTCCGGCACTCCTGATCGCAGGCAACAACATGGAATTTACCCGGTCCCAGAGGGAAAACCTGTATGCGGGATTTCGCCGGATTTTCCTCTTTGAAATACATCCTGGAACAGGTAGCAATGCAGTTAAGGCATCCTATGCACTTGTCCTCATGCAGTTTAAGATACTTTATCACGACGGTGGACCTCCTTTTCATGTACAACCGAGATAACGGGAATGAAAGAATCAACCCGCATCGGTACATAGCAGATACTTGTTAAGTGCAGGTTGAATTATACCGGCAACTTGCCCTGCGAGCAATTCTTTATCTTTATGATTGTTGGGCATAAAGAGTTGCTTCCATGTCCTCCAGTCTTTCGGAAAGGAATGCCCTGGCGTCAAGAATTGCACTGTTGTAAATCTCTGACGAAATTTTCTTCGCCACGAATTCAACCACCATTTCTCCCCTGAACTGAGATAGCTCCACCTCGCACTCATCCTGAAGAAATCCAAGCAGTTCCCTGGTTATCTTCTCCCTGATCTCACTTTTCAATTCAATACCAATCACCTCAAACACTCCAATCGAATGCTCTGCAAATAATTGCAGCCAATATTGCTGAATGTTAACATTGACCCTTTCAGACCTTCAAGTATAAATTCTTTCAGGGTCATCAAAACGGATGGAGACAGAATGAAAACACTTACTTTTGCAATCATCGTTATCATTGCAGCGGGATGCTCGGAAGAAATACCCGCTGCGGACACCTCATCCGGAGATGTCATTCTTCAGATGAGCGGAAGTATCGGCGAGGAAGCAGGAAACGAACAATA
>CAZRCS010000058.1:0-2107 GCA_964598645.1 uncultured bacterium
CATAGAGGAAAAAGAGATGATAAGGGTGAAATCAATGTCCGGAGATACAGGGAATCTTTTCATGGAGGTCTTTCCGGGACAGACCGGCGGCACAATCCAGTACAGACTGTTCACATTCACAAGGCCTTTACCGGAAGATTCACTGTTTTCAGGCCGAAGGGGAACCGCGGCAGGGGATCCTCTGGAAACCGGTTCACCTGCCGGTGTGAAGCTTGCAGAATCCATTATCCATGACATGAACAACCATCTTTCCGGGATCATTGGAACTGCTTCTCTGGAGCTTGATCGAATCGGAGACAAAATTGATTCCCAGGAAGTCTTCAGTACCATATTGGTATCCGCGGAGAAGCTCAGTTCGCTCTGCGTGGATCTTCAGTCTCTGCTTACCGGGGAGGATGATACTGTTCTAAGGGATGTTGTGGAGGAAATGAACCTGATTTCCGAGGTAATGCGGAGAATACTTCCCGAAGATGTCAAATTCCTGGTATCCGGCGGTTCGGACAAGCTTGTCTTCGTGAAAAGGGAGCACCTGAGGGATCTCATATACAACCTGTCGGTTAACTCCACGGGAATGATGAGCGGTGAGGGAAGAATACGAATAGACATTTCAGAGAGGATTCCTTCCGGGATAAGTAAGATGGAATCGATCCCTCCTGGCAGCAGGGTATGCATAAGGTATTCAGACGGCTATATCATGCCCGTAGCTCTCCGGGACGCACTCTCCAGCAGAAAATACTCTGTTCCCGACGTGGAAAGACAATTTGGAACGGCCATCGGGGCCCTGTACAGAATACTCAGGGAGATAGACGGAAGCATAGTATTCGAAAGGGGCTCCGGTGAAACGGTCCTCTGTATAATTCTAGAAGGAACTGACAGAGTCTCACACACATCTTCCAGGGGAGTTCAGGATCCCCTGGATCCGGCAAATGTTACAGGTCTTTCCGTGCTCGTAGCCGACGAAGTTGAAATAGTGCTTCTTTCCACCTGCGAGTACCTGGAGCACAT
The DNA here is from genome assembly GCA_964598645.1 of uncultured bacterium. Classification (GTDB taxonomy): domain Bacteria; phylum Fermentibacterota; class Fermentibacteria; order Fermentibacterales; family JCC-6; genus Sabulitectum. The sequence goes on from CAZRCS010000058.1 coordinate 1,006, forward strand.
GGGAATGGTTACCACCGGAGTTTCCGATGGAGACAGCGCCATGGAACTGCTTCGAACCAGGAAATTCGATGTGGCAGTTCTGGATCTGAATATGCCCGGCACATCTACCCAGTCCATTGTCCGGTTTTGCCAGACAAGCCTTCCTTCCATGGCGGTGATCATTACTACTGGATACGGTATGAGCGTTCCCGTAAGGGATCTTATCAAAGCTCCTTCCACGGACTGCATCTACAAACCTCACAAGCCCGAAGCCCTGGTGGAGACCATATATTCCACCCTTATGAGGATTCAGGAGGGGGAACTCACATGACCATTACAGATATACTTTTCCGTCTGGCTGCTGCTTTCATAGCTGGGGGAGCAGTTGGCCTCGAGAGACAGATTCACGGGCGACCCGCCGGGCTAAGAACCCATATTCTTGTTTGCACAGGCGCATGCATCGCAGTTGCATCCGGCATGATGGCTGCTGACCTTTTCCCGGATCTTCAGATGGATGCAGGGAGAATTGCAGCAGGAGTGATAACGGGTGTAGGGTTTCTAGGTGCCGGTACAATTGTGCACTACAGGGAAGGAGTCGGGGGTCTGACCACTGCAGCATGTATCTGGTTCGTGGCAATGACAGGAATGCTGGCCGGTTTCGGTTTCTACCTGTTCACCGGGCTTGCTACAGCAATGGCCATAATAGTTCTTCTTCTTCTGGAAGTGTTCGAAGACAGGCTGCCTTCTGCCAGTTACTGGAGGCTCAGGATACGGTTCAGCGGAAGCAGTTTCTCCAAGGTGGAAGAGGAGTGCCGTAAAATAATGCAGGGGTACGGCATCGTGGTTAAAAGCTCTACCATAAGCATTGCCGGAGATTCTTCGGAGCTTATCTTCAGCTTGAAGACCAGGTACAGGAAAAAACACAATGGCCTTATTGAAAAGATCAACGGTATGGACGGTGTAACATCCATCAAATGGGCTCACAGAACTGAAGCCCTGTGAAAATCGGTCTTGCACTTGGAGGTGGCGGAGCACGGGGCTATGCCCACTTCGGGGTTCTATTCGCCCTGGAGAAGATGGGAATACACATCGACTGCGTTGCAGGTACCAGCATGGGCGCTGC
>CAZRCS010000058.1:2207-10724 GCA_964598645.1 uncultured bacterium
TCCAGTACCGTGCTGAACTCCGGGGCCATGTATTCACAGGCAAAGGAACATAAGATATTCCCTATTCACGGAGATCTTGCAAAGATAGCCGGTGAACTGCCTGTGCTGAAGAAACTGCTGGAGCCGGTGATGCCGGAGATAGCTTTTTCGGCAGTTCTCATTTCCCAGAAAGCTCTTACCGAATCAAACCTCAAGAGATGGAAACCTTCTCTCATCATCGAGCCGGGGGTGGGCGAATACACTGGAGCAGAGTTTCACCTCGCAGAGGAGATAGCCCTTTTAGGAACCAATGCAGCCGAGGAAGCTCTTCCGGAAATCCTCTCTGCGGTTGATGGGACAAAGAGCCTTTGATTTTTCAGCGAAAGTTTGCATAATCTCCCCTCTGAGAAAATACCTATGAACTACCATTCCATGGAGGGGCAATGGCACTGTTCTCCGGCAGCTTGAGAAAAATGCGAAACGAGCTCGAAAACAGCCCGGTGGATTGGAAGAAAGTGGCTTCACTTTCTTCCGGCAAATACGATCTATCCGGAAAAAATTCAGATGAGGGCAGAGAACTGATCAGCCTCATCGTCAAATTAGCTTCCCTATCACAAGAGGAAATCCCTGAGCTTTCACTGGTAATCAGGAACATTTCCTCAAGGGGCGGTGACTTCAACAGATCCCAAAACGAAACAGGTGCCACACCGCTTCATATTGCTGCAGAACTGGAAAACGGTTTTCTTCTCAAGGCTCTTATCGATGCTGGATTGCCCGTTGTGGCTCCAAGTCACTCAGGATCCACACCGCTGCATAAGGCGGTTACTCAGGGTCGTCTGGGTAATGTTAAGCTTCTGCTTGCAGCTGGAGCTGATCCTGGAGCAGAGGACAGTATGAGCAATTCGCCGCTTCATCTTGCCGCTCAGGTGAACGATGACGCAGAGATCACTTCCCTTCTCCTGAAAGCCGGAGCCAAAGCATACCAGAGAAACTCCTCAGGTAAGCGTCCGGTGGATCTGGCGTCCGAAAGGGGCTGCAGCAAGTGTGTATCTCTTCTGAAGGAAAGTCTCATCGATGCCCGCAGGAACAGAAGATCCGGTTGGAAATGCCCCGGATGCGGGTCTCAGATAAAAAGGCCCTCACCGGAAAAAACTGAGTGGTACCTGGGGATCGACATGTGGGAACACCTGAAGTTCACCTGCGGTAACTGCGGAAAAGCTACATACGCACTGAAACTCGACGGTGAGATCTAACCCTTTCCAAAAAGAGGCTCAGCAGCGTTCTCGAATATTTCTCTGCAGGCTTCCTGTGCCTTTTCTTTGTACTCAGGAGCGCACGAGACGGTTAAAAGACTGCTGTTTGGTCTTGCCTTCATCAGGTAATCGGCAAAGGGAGGATCCAGTTCATCCATTGGAATCACCATTCCCCTCTTGTTGATGAATCTGATGTCCAGTCTCTCGAACCGTTCCTCTGAAACCTTGACAGCTTCAATGGGGAGATCTACTATGATGTATCCTGGATCGATTCCCGAAATTTCTGAGATCTGACCGACGAGAAGTGCCGCTGCCTCGTCAGGTGTGCTTTTGCTTCCGCGCAGGCTGTTAAGAAAGTGGTTGTCGTTCTCGGTAGTTGTCAAGGAATCTATTCTGAAAACCTGGGTAAAGAGCCCCTGCCTGTATTTCACCCTCCAGGCCATTTCCCTTACCCATGGGTCTCGGGAGTCACTTTCCAGGTAACTGAGAATCTGGTCGTCGGTCATGAACATGAAATTCTCTATTTCGCCAAGTTCGATCACGCTCTTCCTGGCGGCGGCCAGGAGCATTCTGTCAACTATCCTGGTTTTTCTGTGTAGATAAACTGATGAGTACATCTGGAGTCTTGCCAGAAGAAAGTCCCTTATTGCATTCAGCCCTTTCTCGAGGAAGACCAGTCTGCCCTTATGGACAGCCATGGTGGAGATTATTCTGTCAACTTCAATGTGTCCGAATGCCACTCCCGTGAAATGAAAGTCCCTCTGCAGATAGTCGAGCATATCCGCATCCACTTCTCCAAAGATCATCTGCTGAATGAATGATTTTCCAGAGTATTTACCGGTGATAAGGTCGGCAACGTGATCCGGGTTAACCCCATGTTTTCTGAGTATCTCCGGTATTTTTCCGGAACCTCTGATCGGCATAATGGTTCTGCCTGTCACCATGTCGGCCACCAGGTCCATGTGATCGCCGCCTGTGAGTTCCAGATAAAGAGGCTCCAGGGTGTGCGACCAGGGCGTATGTCCTATGTCATGCAGAAGTCCTGAAGCTTCAACCAGGTTCCGTATTCCCCACTCATCTTCTCCGTATTCATCGGGGCACATATCATGAAGGTGGGAGGCAATTCTCCCTGCCAGATGGGAAACCCCCAGGGCATGGGCCAGCCTCATGCAATGGGCGCCCGGATAGCTCTGAAAGGTGGTTCCCAGCTGGTGTATAAAGCTCAGACGCTGGACTTCCACGGTCTTCAGCAGATCTTCCTGAAGGGGAGAGAGCTTTATCGTACCCAGAACCGGTTCTCTAATGTACATTACCTTGCGGCTCATCTCAAACCTCTCTTCCTGGTCTTCTTCCGGTTAGAGCCCTGTAATACACGGATGCTCCGAAGGCCAGTTTTCTCCAGCCTCTCAATTTTCTCAGGGCGAACAGGGTTCCCCTGCCTGTACCGTGTTCCCTCTTATACATATTATGCCTCAGCACATCAACCGTCATGCCCGGGGCTATGACACCGCACTTTTCCAGTACGTCTGCTATCCTTGCTCCCCACCCGGATCTAACCGAGAGGTAAGTCAGCTTTTCCCAGTGTTCAGCTTCGAGTTTTGCGGCGATGATCTGCACATCTGTAATTTGCCAGGGAGCCAATGCCGGGGAGTCAGCATGGTGAAGAAGAGTGTAGAGAGCCGTTTCAGGCCATCCCGGGGCTGGATATCCCCCTGGTTTACGCAGCGGTACCAGGCTGGAAACCGGAGGTATTTTCCCTGGAAGGATGCAGGGATGGTACAGAGGATGGGTGTGAAGCTCCACCAAAAATCCCCCTCTGCTGAACTTGGTCTCACCGATTATTCCCGATGTAAACAACCCGAGTCCCGGACTGAATCGTTTGAACCCCGCCGAAGAAAGAAGGGAAGAAGCCATTCCTCCATAGCCTTCATGGATAAGTATATCCAGATCGGCCATGGGTCTGTCAAGAGGATCATCATAGAGAGAGAACGCGAAATCGGCTCCTTTCCACAGGAAAAAAGGGATGTCGAACTGAAGCAGTCTGCGGCAGACCATTGCCAGAATTTCCTTTCTTGCCGCCCATATCGCTTCTCTTTGTTGAAGTTCGCCAGCTTCAGGTGTCATTGCCGCCCTTTCCGGTGTTGTACTCCTGCACCTCTATGATAATATTCCATGCTCCGGAAAGGAGTGCTTTTGGGTTTTTGTGATTTTCATGTGCACAGCACGGCTTCAGACGGAAGACTTTCCCCTGAAAGGCTTGTTGAAGAGGCTTGCTCCTCAGGTTTGGAAGGTTTTGCCCTTGCAGATCATGACACCCTTGCAGGAATTCCCGCAGCATACGGATTGTCCCGTGAGCTTGGTGTATTCTTTATACCGGCAGTGGAGCTCAGTGTGGATCTTCATTCCGGTGGTTCAGCACATCTCCTGGGTTATTTCCCGGGTATTGCACCTGAAGACCTTCTCGCTCCGGATACAGAGCTGATGAAAGCTCTGGAGTACATCATTCAGGGCAGGCAGACGCGAAACCCCGAAATAGTAAACAGATTCAGAGAACTGGGTTTCGATATCTGCATGGAGGAAGTTGAAGAAGAAGCTGGAGATTCGGTGGTGGGAAGACCTCATATTGCGGCTGTTATGGTGAAAAGGGGGTTTGCTTCGTCTTCCGCCGAGGTATTCGACCGGTATCTGGGATCAGGTAAGCCGGCATATGTGGAGAGAAGCAGACTTGGCGACTACAGAGCAATAGAAATGATCAGGCAGGCAGGGGGTCTGCCGGTGATTGCACATCCTGTTTATATTCCCGCCGAGGGTTACAGGGGTCTGGATGCGGTCATCGGTTCTCTTGCCGACTCAGGTCTTTCCGGAATTGAAGTTTACTATCCGGAGCACAACGGTAAAATGATAGCATTCCTGGAGGAAATTGCGAAAAGACGTCGGCTTTTTCTCACCGGCGGAAGTGATTTTCATGGTATAAAGCATCCTTTACCCGGCTGGCGGGACGGATCCTTCGGAGTTGATACGGACAAAGTAACTGCATTTCTGGAATTCTGCAGAGAAAAGGAAAGGAAATCAAATGGCAAAACTCAGTGATCTTGTGAAACAAATAGATCAGACTGCGAAGAGCGGTGAAAGGGAGAAAGCTCTTAAAATGCTTGAAAACCTCCTGGGTAAAGTTCCCGAAGCAAAGAAACAGCCGCTTCTGAAAAGAAGGAAACAGTATCGCGACGAACTCGAGATTGAAAAAAGAATAATTGCCCTGGAGGAGAAGTACGGCGCCTGATCACCGTTTCCCATGGGTTGTTTTCTGCATAGTTCTGCTTCAGTCCTCCTGCGGTAACGTTACCGTCAATCCGGGCGTACTGGTCTCTGATTTTTCTTCGTCTGCCGCATGGAAGTGGCAGAACACTGACACATTCATTCTCAGGGGAAGAGCAAGGCTTCAGGGAGAGAACCAGGTTTTTTCCGGCCCATTCATTCTCGTTGCATCCAGAACCATCGGAAAGCTAAGGGCCGACTTCTGTGGTCCGGACGGTTCCCCCCTTCTTTCCCTGAGCGGAGATTCCACAGGTTTCATGATTTATTATCCAGACCAGGCAACGGCTTTTTTCTCTCCGGGTGGACTGCCTGTGAACAACGGCCTTGTTCCGGTTAACGCGGTGATTGCCCTGATAAGAACAGGCTTCCCTTTAGTTCCAGTTCCTTTTGAAATGGCGGAAACATATTACGCGAATGATGAAGGGGACGTTGTGTGGGACCTGTCTTCCGGCACCGGTTCCATGGAAGTCACTCTGAAACAGGGTGATCTCTTTCCAGTTCTGGAATCCGGAGACACGAGGATGGAGGTTAGCGCCAGTTCATGGCACGACAGTTTCAACGCATGGCCCATGGAATGGCTCATTTCCTCGCCTTCTTTCGGTGTCGTAGCGAAACTGCGATCCATCGATGAGATGGAGGCCGGCGACCAGCGCTGGGAAATGATCCTCCCTGTGATTCCTGATACCCTGAACGAACCAATGAACCACTGGGATTACGCCAGACCTCTGCCTGTCCGTTAACTGACTCAAGTTAACTGGGAATACCCTATAAGGGTAAGGCTTTTCAATTGCCTTACAGTTTTGTATATAGCCTGCGTTACCATCAGGATTGAGTTCCGACTATCCAGCCAGGGGGCATAATGGGAATAAAAGGCTTTATAGACAGGTTGTTTTCGTCCGGGGGAGGATCCTCAACAGGTTTCTTTTCGTCGGCAATGGCCATCGACCTGGGCACTGCCAACACCATCATTTACCAGCTTGACCGCGGTATAGTTCTTGAAGAGCCAAGCGTAATTGCCATCGAGAGGGATACGGAGAACGTGATCGCCGTTGGTACCGAAGCAAAATCAATGCTTGGAAGAACAGGACGTGACATCTCGGTAATCAGACCTCTCAAAGATGGCGTCATCAAGGAAGCCACAGCCACCATGGCAATGCTCAGAAGGTTCTTCGAGCAATCTCAGACCAAAAGGTTTTCAATGCGCCCAAGGGTTCTCGTCTGTGTTCCCAGCGGAATTACGGAGGTAGAGATAAACGCCGTGAGAACATCTCTGGAGAGGGCAGGAGCAAGAGAAGTTCTCCTTGTTCCGGAACCCCTGGCAGCGGCAGTGGGAGTAGGTATTCCCGTGGAGGCTGCTGTGGGGAACATGATAGTTGATATTGGCGGAGGTACAACTGAGGTTGCAGTGATAAGCCTTAACTCCATAGCCGCAGACAGCTCCATCAGGGTGGGCGGAGACGAGATGAACGAGGCGATAATCAACTACATGAAGAGAACCGCTTATCTGCTTATTGGAGAGCGTACCGCCGAAATGGTCAAAATAGAGCTTGGTTCAATGCTGGAGGATGATATCAGAGAAGCCGAGGTCAGCGGAATGGATGCTACTTACGGTGTTCCAAAAACCTACAACGTCAAGGCATCCCAGATAAGATCAGCCCTTCAGCAGCCGGTTAACGCAATAATTCAGGCTGTGCAGCAGGGGCTTGAAAAAACTCCTCCGGAGCTTGGCAGGGACATTGTTAACAGGGGAATAGTGCTCACCGGCGGCGGGGCTCTGCTAAAGGGTCTGGATGTACTTCTTTCCAGAGAAACCAGTCTGCCAATTCGGATAGCGGACAACCCTGTGTCCTGTACCGTTCTTGGTGCCGGAATAATTCTCTCGGATCTCTACAGGTATCGCAAGCTCTTAATTGACTGAACATGAAAAACAGCAGTAAAAGACTGATATGGAACATTGTTGCTGCTCTGGTGCTGATAGTTCTGGGGCCACCCATCCTGGGAACTGGAGGAGCCATACTTGGCAGCCGTTTTGCCTCCCTTTTCTTCCCTCCTTCCGAAGAGGATTCCGATTATCTGTCCCTTTCTGTGAAGCTCATGCTGGAGAACGCCGAGCTCAGGGAGATGGCTGCCAAGAGCAGACTGTACAGGTCCATGCTAAGCTACACCAGAATGCCCGACGTCACCGCCGTTGTGGGAAGGGTAATGTACCGATCTGAAGGGCTTGTGCACGGAGACCTCATCATAGACAGAGGAACAGAGCAGGGTATTTTCTCCGGTGCAGTGTGTATAACCAGCCGGGGTCTGGTGGGAATAGTAACGAGGGCAGAAACCCACAGCAGTACCGTGGTGCCCATAACAAGCCCCGCCATCAAGGTCAGCTGTATCACCGCCCAGAGTGGTTCTCTGGGAATTCTGAGTTCAGATTCAAGAGGTGAACTTGTCATTGAGTACGTTGACAGTTCCTCTGAACCCCAGAACGGCGAAACCGTCCTCACCAGCCGATTCGGAGGAGTTTATCCGGAAGGGATAGTAGTAGGCCGCGTTTCGGCGGTTTCCACCGGAGAGCCCGGGCTTGATCTTTCCCTTTCCGTGGAACCGGCGGTGGATTTCGACAGGGTGAATGAGGTACTGGTTCTTATTGAGGATCCTGCAGAATGAGCCGCAGATTTGCTGGCTGGCTGCTGGTTGGCGCCGGGATTTTCAGTCAGTTTCTTCTTGAGGTGACCTTTGGAAGGATATTAGTTGCCCCTGCAGTTCTTGTTCCGCTGCTTGTCTACCTGAGCATCTCCCGGGGAGACTACTGGTCAATCGAGGGGGCATTCTGGAGCGGTTTTGCCATTGATCTTCTCCTTCATCACACCCCCGGAACCACATCCATGGCCATGCTCCTCGGAATTGCCCTCTCAAGGTGGCTGCTGCAGATAACCACCGGTGCCGTAAAAATGACATTCGTTGCAGGTGCCCTTACTGCATCGGTTTTTTCAGACCTGATCTTCATTCTCCTGGCCTCTTCTCCCCCTGGAAGCGGGTTCAGTTATTCAACCATCTTGATCCTGCCGAGAATTCTTCTGCCTGTTCTCATGTATCTTGCCCTTCCTCTGTTGTTTACCGGGAAAGCTTCAGAGGCAGGCCGATAGATGAAGGCGGAATCAACCCTCACAGTTCGACCATACCGGTCGATCATTGTAACCCTTGCAGTTCTTTTTCTTGTTCTGGCAGCTCGCCTCTTCGAGCTGCAGATAATCAGGGGCGACTACTACAGGGAACTTTCTTCCAGGAACCACATAAGATCTGTGATAACCCAGGCACCAAGGGGAATAATAACGGACAGGAACGGACTGGTGCTTGCGGATAACCAGCCTTCCTTCACGGTTTCTCTTGTGAGTGCAGAATTCGACTCAACAAACAGCCACCTTCTCAGTGAACTTCTCGGAATTGACGGGGAAGTTCTTTCAGAGAGGCTTGCTGCGGCTGCCATGAATCCTTTCAGATCAACGGTAATAGAAAGCGGTCTTCAAGTTACCGAGGCCGGCAGGGTAGCTGATAATCTTTACAGACTTGGTGGGGTTTCGGTGCAGGTTCTTCCCCGTAGAAGGTATCCCCTTGGAACTGAATTCTGCCATCTGATAGGCTATGTTGGACTTGCAGACAGCACCCGTGTATTCGAGGGCGAGATAGTTGGAAGGACGGGGCTGGAGAGGGTTTTCGACGAGCACCTCACAGGCGAGCATGGGGTTACCAGGGAAGTGGTTGATGTTTATGGAAGAGTGGTGGAAAAGTTCGAAGGCGGAGAGGTGTTTCCTGTTCCCGGAGAGATGCTTGCGCTCACCATAGATGCTGGTCTGCAGCTGGTTTCAGACTCTCTGATAAATGCCACCGGTCATCCTGGAGCGGCAGCTGTACTGAACTTCGAGACGGGAGAGATTCTGTGTTTGTCATCTGTTCCCGGATACGATACCAATCTGTTCGT
>CAZRCS010000059.1:0-6186 GCA_964598645.1 uncultured bacterium
CAAGACTTCTTTCCACGACCCTTTCATACACCCTGGGGTCGTCCATCCCCGTGCCGTCCCGGAGAAGGTAGAGATAACCCTCTATTGCGCCCAGGGGGGCTTTAAGTTCATGGGCCAGTACGCTTATGAACTGGAACCTGACCCTTCTTTTCTCCTCTTCGAGTTCCCTTGTCTGTCTTATGGCAAGAAGATGTTCTGCAGCCTGCCTTACGGATACTTTCAGCTCTGCGGGGGTAAAGGGCTTCGGAAGAAAGTCGTATGCTCCCTGTTTCGTTGCGGTTATGGCAGTTTCGATCGAGGCGTAGGCGGTTATCATTATTGCCATTAGATCCAGGTCTTTTTCATTGATCCAGGTAAGGACCTCTATGCCGGACATGCCGCCCATCTTGTTATCAAGTAGGACTATATCCGGAGGCTCCTTTTCCATTAATGAAACGGCTTCTTCTCCTGAAGAGGCTTCAACGACATCGAAGACTACTTCACTGTGATCCTCCAGTTTGATCTGGTAGTTTCTCAGGGCACGCTTAACGCCCATGCGCATGCCTTCTTCATCGTCTGCTATCAGGAGTTTCAGCCGTTTCTCATTGTCCATGTCACGCCTTCCCCATTTTTCTGAGCTGTTCCTCGAGCTGTTCGAATCTCACAGGTTTGGAGAAAACCGCATCGGCACTTATCCAGCCTGCAGAGTCGTCCACTCTGGGAAATTCCAGACCGGTCTCACCGGTTACATTGGTTACCATGAGAACAGCGCATTCCGGAAGCTTTCTTTTCAGCCTGTAGGCGAGTATGAATCCGTCATCGTCATTTTCCATCATCAGGTCGATCACTGCTATCTCCGGTGTGTATTCTTCAAGAAGAGATTCTGCCTCGGATCTACCTGGCGCCGTTCTTGTTGTGTACCCCCTGGTCTTGAACATCATATCCATCTGTTCCAGAAAATCAGGATCGTCATCCACTATCAGTACCTGTTTTTTATCGGTCATGGGTTTTCTCCTAGTTCTCAGGTCCCCTTCGGGGAAGGGCAACCGTGAAGGCGGTTCCTGTGGGACCCATTTCCGGGTCGTCGTTGGAATCCACCGTTATCTGTCCTCTATGCATCTTAACTATACCGTAGGTCACGGCAAGGCCAAGCCCTGTGCCCTCGCCCCTTTCCTTGGTGGTGAAAAAGGGTTCGAAGATCTTTTTCTGATTCTCCCGTGATATTCCGGTGCCTGTATCGGTTATGGTAATGACAACTTTTTCTGCATCACCTGTGGTCTTTACAGTGAGACGTCCCCCGTTGGGCATGGCCTGAAAAGCATTCGCCGTCAGGTTGGTTACAACCTGTGCTATCTGGTCCTCATCCAGCTCTGCAGTTGGGTCCATATCCTCAGAGACATACTCCACATGAACGCCTTCCGGTCTCTTCATGGGGGCGATTACTCTCTTCAAGAGCTCGGCCACGTCCACCTGGGTTCTCGTTACCTTGTTCTGTCTGGCGAAGTCAAGAAGTCCCGCTACTATCTTCTTGCACCTGTCTGCATGAACTGCGATGGTCTTCAGGTCTTCGGCAAGTTCGGGATTTTCAGGGTTCTCCTCCATGAGAGTATGAGCGTACATGAGAACCACTCCCAGGGGATTGTTCACCTCATGTGCTATTCCCGCTGCAAGCTGGCCCATGCCGGCCATCTTCTCAGCGTGCTTTAGAGCTACCTTGGCTCCTGCAAGCTGGTCGTTGGTTTCCGCCAGCTCTTCCACGGTGCTTTTCAGCTGTTCTATGGAGTAGGGAAGACACATCTCGCTTTCCGCAAGCCCTTTGTAGATCGCTATGGCATGATCGCGGCATGTTTCGTATCCGCAGGCTCCGCAGTTGAGCTCGTCTTCAACTGTGAACTTGCCCATATGCTCCATTATCCTGCTGATCTCTATCTCTCCAGGGGTTTCCAGTCTTGTGTCCTGCGGGCTGTAGCTGCGGGAAAGGTCTATCTCCCGGCATCTGTCCATGACAACGTTCCAATTGTTGAAATTCACCTCGCTGAGGCTTTCTCTGGCATAGCGGCTTACCCTTGCCCTTCTTCTGAAGAGGGGTGCCTTGCTTGTCATCCCAGGACCCATTATGCAGCCCTGGCAGCAGAGAATCTCAAGAAGCCTGGCCTCCATGTCCCCTGATCTGAACTCCTTAAGGGCTTCAATGAAGTCATCTTTGCCGTCAGCGGTAACTATCTCGCTGGAGAGCAGATCTTCCTTCATGTCCGCAGCCTGAAGCATTCCCCTGTTTATCGGGAAAAGGGCTCCCAGTCCCGGAGTGGGTGGGTTGAAAGTGCTGTCCTTCACCTTCTCAGGATCGATGCCCATGATGGAGATAAGGTTTCTCAGTTCCGCGAAGGTTATGGATGCGAACACTTCGCTCTCCACATGATCTTCCGCTTCACCCCTCTTGGCAATGCATGGGCCTATGAAAACAACCTTCACGTCTTCATCATAGAGAAACTTGACTATCTTCGCCTGGGCCACCATTGGAGAAACGATGGGTGCAAGATGCTCTATGAGTTCCGGTATGTATTTTTCCACGTAATTGACCACCGCAGGACATGATACTGCAATGTATTTCCTGTTGGGATTCTCTTTGAGAAGCCTTCTGTAGGCGTGGGCCACCACATCAGCTCCAAATGCCACCTGGCAAACAGGATCGAAGCCCATGGCCCTTATGGTCCCCACAACTTTCCCCGTTGAAACCCCAACGAACTCTGCAGGGAAACTGGGAGCAACGATTGCCGCAGCTTTTTCTCCGCTTCTCAGAAGTTCAAGCACCTTGAGAGTGGAACCCACAGCCTTTTTCGCGCCCCTGGTGCATACCTTCACGCAGTTACCGCAGCCAATGCACCTGTCGGTTATCACCTCGGCCTGTCCGCCCTTTATCCTGATGGCCTTTGCGGGGCATTCCCTTACGCAGGTGTAACACACCCTGCACTTGTCGGGAATGGTCTCCACCAGTTTGATAAGGGACATGCTACTTCATCACCTTTCTTTCAGCATAAACGGTGTGAAGAAGCTCATGGGACCTGTGACTGCCAGGTTTGCCAAGATGATCGGCGTAAAGTTTCATCACAGACTTGTTACCGTGAGATATCCTCTGTGATGAAGTCTTGTCTATGGAGTAAAGGGCCTGCATTCTTGCCCTGATCACCTCCGGGTCCTGTGCGAAAGGCTGTCCGCCGCCGGCGATGCACCCTCCGGGACATGTCATTATCTCCACGAAATGGTACTCCTTTTCACCTTTCCTGATGGCATCCAGCAGTTTTCTGGCGTTACCCAGACCACTGACCACAGCTGCCCTGAGCTCAAGGTCGCCAATTTTAAGCGTGGTTTCCTTTATGCCCTCGAATCCCCTTAGCTCCTTAACGTCGAGCTGGGGGATTTCAGTTCCAGTAACCATATAATACGCGGTTCTTACAGCAGCTTCCATTACCCCGCCGCTGGTTCCGAAGATCTTCCCAGCCGAGCTTCTCTCTCCAAGGGGGTTGTCAGCGGGTTCTCCGGCAACCGTTGCAAGATCGATCCCGAACATTTTTATTAGTCCTGCGAATTCCCTGGTGGTGAGAACCGCGTCAACGTCCCTTACTGAACCTTCGCCCATTCCAGGCCTGTCACACTCGAACTTCTTGGCGGTACAGGGCATAATGGATACATGGAAGATCTTCCTGGGGTCCAGCCCCATATCCCTCGCCCATATTCTTTTAACCACCGCCCCCATCATCTGCTGGGGGCTCTTGCACGAAGAAACATTCTCTAGGAAATCAGGGTAGAACTCTTCCATGAATTTGATCCAGCCCGGGGAACAACTGGTGAACATGGGAAGTTTTCCCCCGGTGGTTATCCTTTCCACCAGTTCAGCCGCCTCTTCCATGATTGTCAGATCGGCACTGAATGAAGTGGGAAAGATGTAGTCTATTCCCATTCTGCGCATGGCACCGTTCATTCTGTCCACGATGTCAGTGCCGGCTTTGATGCCGAATTCTTCTGCAATGGAAACGCTGATAGCCGGGGCGTGCTGGGCAACTACCGTAATTTCAGGGTCTCTGACCGCCGCAAGGAATTCCGCGGTGCTGCCCTTCTCGGTAAGTGCTCCGGTGGGACACACCATTATGCACTGGCCGCAGTTGATGCAGCTGGATACATTGAGGCCCTCCTCGAAAGCACAGCTGATATGGGCTCCGCTGCCTCTTCCCACAAAATCTATGGCACTTACTCCCTGTATCTCTTCGCAGACCCTTACACACTTACCGCAAAGTATGCATTTGTCAGGGTCTCTTACTATGGATGGGCTTGATACGTCAAGGTCGTATCTGGATCTTTCTCCGGCGTATCTCCTCTGTCTTACCCCCAGTTCCTCGGAGAGGTCCTGGAGGGTACAGCTGCCGTTCCTTACACAGTAGAGGCAATCGTCCGGGTGGTTCGCAAGAAGCAGTTCTATGATGGTCCTTCTTGCTTCCAGGGCCTTTGCAGAGTGGGTCTTTATGGTCATGCCGTCGGTGGCGGGCTGCGAGCAGGAAGGGATCAGTCTTCCGGTGTTCATATCTTCAACGACACACATTCTGCATGCTCCGCTAGGCGTAAGACCTTCAATGTGGCAGAGTGTGGGTATCTTTATACCAGCCCTGGCTGCAACGGTAAGGATTGTCTCGCCATGGGTGGCTTCCAGAGTTCTGTCATTTATGGTGACGTTCATGTTACTCACCTTCTCTATTCAACCGAGACAGCGTCGAAGGGGCATACCTGAAGGCATGTTCCGCATCCGATGCACTTGTCGGGAATAATGTAGTGGGGACTCTTTACGGCGCCCATGATGGCATCAGTAGGGCATTTTTTGGCACAGAGGGTACATCCCCTGCACTTTTCAGGATCTATGGAGTATTCCAGCAGTTCGGTACAGACTCCAGCCGGGCACTTCCTGTCAAATATGTGTGCCTCGTACTCGTCCCGGAACCAGCGCAGGGTACTGAGTACAGGGTTTGGAGCAGTCTGCCCCAAACCACACAGGCTTGTCTCTTTTATGACACCTGCAAGCTTTTCCAGATTGACTATTCCCCTGAATCTTTCAAGGGACTGTCTGCCTGTTTCCCCTCTGCGGCCCCTGGTAATGGACTGGAGTATCTCAAGCATTCTTCTTGTGCCTTCCCTGCAGGGTATGCACTTGCCGCAGCTCTCCCTCTGGATGAAATCCATGAAGAATTTGGCCACGTCAACCATGCATGTGTCTTCATCCATTACCACGAGTCCTCCGGAGCCCATCATGGCACCGAATTCCGTTAGTGACTCGTAGTCTATCGTTATATCCACATGCTCACCGGGGATGCAGCCTCCGGAAGGACCGCCTATCTGCACCGCTTTGAATTTCCTGCCCCCGGGAATACCTCCTCCGGCCTTGAAAAGTATGTCGCTTAGACAAGTGCCCATGGCTACCTCGATGAGGCCTGTGTTCTCTATTTTGCCTGACAGGGCGAAAACCTTGGTGCCCTTGCTGCCGGCCGTACCCACTGAGTTGAACCATTCAGCTCCCCTGTAAACTATCTGGGGCACATTTGCGAAGGTTTCCACATTGTTGATTATGGTGGGTTTCCCGAAGAGTCCGCTCAGGGCGGGATATGGAGGTTTTGGGGAGGGCATGCCTCTCTTACCCTCTATACTGTGAATCAGCGCTGTTTCCTCACCGCAGACGAATGCTCCTGCACCCATCTTTATGACTATGTCCAGATCGAATCCGCTGTCCAGTATGTTACAACCCAAGAGACCCCATTCCCTGGCCTGCTCTATTGCGGTCCGAAGTCTTTTCACTGCCAGGGGATACTCGGCCCTGATGTAGACATAAGCTTTTCTTGCACCAATGGTGTAGGCTCCGATGGCCATTCCTTCAAGCATCCTGTGGGGATCGCCCTCTATTACAGCTCTGTCCATGAAAGCACCGGGATCGCCCTCGTCGGCATTGCAGATAACGTACTTGGAATCCGCAGGGGACTCCATGGCGAAACGCCATTTTCTTCCAGTGGGGAACCCGCCGCCGCCCCTGCCCCGCAGACCGCTTTCTTCTATTGTGGAACAGACCTGTTCGGGGGTTTTACCCTTCAATGCGTCTGCGAACCCCCGGTATCCGCCCCGTGCAACGTATTCCCTGATGCTTACGGGATTGATTATTCCGCAGTTTTCCAG
>CAZRCS010000059.1:6286-8191 GCA_964598645.1 uncultured bacterium
CCAGCGCCTGCACCCAGACCGCAGGTTCCCATGCCAACGAAAATCACCGGCCTGTTTATGCTTTCCCTTTTGAGGCTTCTGACCAACTCCATCTGCTTCTGGGTGCAGTCTGTACATTCATGGCACTTGGGGCCCTCGGTGTAACACTCTATGAGTGAAGGGCATTGGTTTTCGGGGGTATGCCAGCAGCTGCTGCAGCACATCTGGATATTTTCAGCCATTTCACTCTGCCTTTCTTCTATAGGAATCCAGGATCTGCGGAATCTGGTCTCCGTCGACTCTCGCATGGAATTCACCGTTCACGGCAATTACAGGGGCAAGGCCGCAGGCACCTATACAGGCTACCACTTCAAGACTGAAAAGGCCGTCGCGGGTGGTGTTTCCCGGTTTGATCCCCAGTTCGTTAACCAGGGAATCAAGTACCTTCACTGAGCCCTTCACATGGCATGCGGTGCCTCTGCATATCTGAATGTGGTATTTCCCCATGGGCTCGAACCTGAATTGGTTGTAAAAAGTAGCCACACCGAAAATTTTACTTGCAGGGAGATCCAGGAGCTTGCCTATTTGCTCTACGGATTCACGGGAGAGGAATCCCTCCGCCTCCTGCACTTCCTGAAGAATGGGAATAAGCTTGTCTCTCCCCTCTCCTGTATTGGCTTTCAGTATTTCCGTGATGTTTCTCATCAATTCAATCCTTCCAAAGACTTCCTTGCGAAGTAGGCGACCTTTTCAAGGGCCGCTGTAACATCCCTGTTCTCGAGATAGACCCAGTCGGGGACCCTCAGGGGAACAGGAGCGTAGTTCAATATTCCTCTCACACCTGCCCCGACAACCCTTTCAGCAACATTCTGTGCTGCTTCTGAAGGAACTGTGAGTATGGCAACTGTGATTCCCATTTCTGAAATGATCTCTTCTATTCTGCTCTGTGTATAGCATCTCGTTCCACTGATCATCCTGCCTGCCTTTTTTTCATCGTTATCGAAGGTTGCAACGATATGAAGAGCAGACCTTCTGCCTCTCAGGAAAGAGACTATGGCCCTTCCCAGGTTGCCCATTCCCACAAGGGCGACCTTGGCAGGTTCTTCACCGTCGATGACCCTGCCTATGCTCCTGGCCAGATCCTTTACTCGGTAGCCTTTGTTGGGGCTTCCGGTATACCCGATGGCCATAAGGTCGCGTCTTACCTGAGCAGGTGTTACGCAGGCCATCGAGGCAAGCTGATGGGAGAAGAGATTAACGGTTCCTCTTTCAACACGACCCTCCAGAAGCCATCTGTAAAGGCTCAGTCTTTCAACGGTTTTGTCTGGAATCAACGCTATCTCCGTTCATTATGTAACGTTGTTATTATTTTCACAGCACTGGTATTCTAAGCAATTATCACACCTTGTCAACCCTGTGTCTTGACTTGCGGGGGAACTGTGTTTAGAAAGGTCACCGGAGGTTAGCTTTGAAGTGGTTTGCGGTTGTAAATCCCCTGGCGGGTGCCGGTTCTGCCGGCTCTAAATGGGACAATGTCAGGAAAGCCCTGTTCGATGAAGGTCTTTCCTTTGATTACGGTATAACCACGGGACCTGAAACTACCCGTTCAATTACAAGGAGAGCCGTGCTTTCAGGATACGGCGGAATTGCGGTTTTCGGCGGTGATGGAACCCTCTCCGACACTGCTTCCGTTCTTTCGGGAAACCCGGATGTTGTCCTTGCTGTTATTCCAGGCGGCTCCGGGAATGACTGGGCGAGGTCCATGGGCTTTTCCTCCACAGATATAAAAGGATCTGTATCGGCCATGGCTCATGAACGTTCCAGATCAGTGGACACTGCCCTTGCAAGATGCAACGGTATCGAGAGATTTTTCCTTAACTCATCGGGAACCGGTTTCGATGCCCTGGTGCTTAAGAGAGCCATTTC
>CAZRCS010000059.1:8291-9390 GCA_964598645.1 uncultured bacterium
ATAAGTCCGTGAACTTCAGGACATCCTGCGGGGTCTCTGCAAAGTTCTCAGCACCGGCACCTTCGAGAATATCTCTGGTTCTGTAACCCCAGAGAACTCCAAGGTGATCCGTACCCGCAGCCAGGGCAACCTCACAGTCATGTTCTCCATCACCGATCATCAATGCCCTGGCAGGTTCCACCCCAAGTTCCCCGAGAATTTCCAGCATGGTATCAGGACACGGTTTTGCCGGGACTCCGGGTGCTGATCCGCCTATCCTGCTGAAAGTGTAACCGGGCAGGTGATCCTTAAGCGAAGTCAGCACACCCCCCATGGGTTTGTTGCTGAGAACGCACACATGGTCCACCCCCTGAAAAAGCCGGTCCAGCATTTCCTTGACCCCCGGGTAGACAAATGCCTTTGAGTGCTTGATTCTTACATAGCCCGAGGCGATCTCCCCGGCGAGTGGACCGTTCCACTGCTCGGGAACGCCCAGTTTCCTCAGAAGTACCTCCACACCGGAACCAACCGCGGCTCTTATCCTGTCTTCGGAACATGGAGACATCCCTATGTTCCCTATCACCGAATTCACAACATCAGTGATGTCCGGCAGAGTGTTGATAAGGGTTCCGTCCAGGTCCAGTATCACTGCGTCATATTTCACCGGTGACCTCCATTGGCTGTTGGTACGTGGAGCAGGCTTCAATGGCGATTCCACGCAGGATCTCCCCTGTCATGGATGAAATCCCTTCAGGAATCCAGGCTTCGGGCTGCAGGATATCAGCCCCTAGAACCGATGAACATATTATGCAGGCGGAAAGGTATGAGCCCACCATGGATGGATGAGCTCCGTCTTCCGCATAGGGGTCCAGCAGAGCGAATCGCTGCCTTGAGAGCTGAAAACCGATCCCACAGGGTGCAACCGGGCACATGTGCTCGTATCCCATTCTTGAATACGCCGCCTGGAGACCTGTGAGCATCAGCTGGTCGTTCTTCCTGGCCCAGGTCATCATGAAGGCCGGCTGTATTCCCCTGGAAACACACAGAAGCGCAAGGCTGTCGCCATACTGATAGGTCCTGGAAGGATCCACAACAGGCATGCAGCTCTGCTCCTGAAAAA
>CAZRCS010000059.1:9490-10616 GCA_964598645.1 uncultured bacterium
GCACACCAAGAACCCCATCCCGGGAAGGATTGCTCTGCACCCAGAGGAACCTTGCAGGGGTGCTCTGGTCCGAAATTCCCTGACCTTCGACACTTCCTGTGGAGTCGGTTCGAAGAATAAGACCGTTGTACAGTTCGCCGCAGAAACAGCCGGAAACGATGAATCCGCCGTCTGAACAGGTATTCACTGACAGTCCGTAATCCGGAGTGACGCCTCCATACTCCCTTGTCCAGAGAAGGTCACCATCTGAAGAAAACTCCGCAAGGAGAAGATCAGCGCGGTTGGTCTCTGAAAAGGGCAGGCTGTTGGTCCACCCGGTAATCACCATTCCCTGGCCGGTGGAGGTGGTTGACGATGGGTTCATCCAGCTGTCTCCGCCCAGGCTGGCCGTCCACTGAACCTCCATGCCCGTGCTGAGCCTCATCACGAAAATTTCCCCTATCAATCCGTTTGCCTCTGTCATTGCGCTGGATACTACAAGGCAGCCGTCTTCCAGGGGCTGTATACCTGCGGGGGTGAACCTGCCTGTTTGAGGCTGAAAATGATATTCCTCCATTGTACCGGGGAAGAACAGAACCATGTCACGCTGCCATCCGCTCTGCTCCGAAGAACCGAGGATGCATGTTTCCCCATTGATGCAGGCGGCGCCGGCCACATCCATTACGCAGGAAGGATACAGCTGATTTGACAGAACGTTGAGTTCTGAGTCTGTGACCGCAACCCTGACCGGACCATCTCCCGGGGAGTCATTCCCCGCCACGGTCAGTTCCTCGCCAAGGGAAGCAGTGTGAACCCCGCCTTCGAACTGCCCCGGAAACACTGCGGATCCTCCGCCTATCTGGTACATTTTCGTAGAACTCTCAGCCCAGTCATAAAAAAGCATTGTGCTTTTCTCTGCGAAGGGAAAAACATCCAGAGGTTCCAGAGTACTGCCGTAATAATAGCCAAGAGTACCAGTTCCGTACCGGTCAGTATACAGCAGATAGGTTTTCGGTCTGGAATTCCATTCTTCTCCCCGGGACATAACGGCGAAGTAACCCGATTCCTGTTCGATACACCCCACAACCACAAGATCATCTTCAGTGATTATCTCCCTGGAGAAAACAGGAAGCACCGCAAGAAGGAT
>CAZRCS010000060.1:0-10491 GCA_964598645.1 uncultured bacterium
ACCCAAGGAACGCCGCCAGCGGCTCTCTTCGCCAGCTTGACAGTTCAGTTACAGCCCAGAGGCCTCTGAGCTTCATTGCATATGCCTCTGGACACGATCCCGAAGGCACTCATAACCAGAATGAACTGTTCGCCAAACTGGCGGAGTGGGGGTTCAGCGTTAATCCCCACAACAGCATCCAGAGCACGCCAGAGGGAGTTATAGAAGCCTACGGGCGCCTCAGTGAGATGCGGCAAGACCTCCCCATGGAGATTGACGGCATGGTGATCAAGGTTAGCGACTTTTCCCGCCGGGAAAAGCTGGGATTCGTTTCCAGAGCACCCAGGTGGGCCACTGCCTGGAAGTTCCATGCCCAGGAGATGGCCACCACCCTTATTGAGATAACTGTGGGTGTTGGAAGAACAGGCAGACTCACACCAACTGCAAAACTGGAGCCTGTGGAGGTTGGCGGAGTAGTGGTTTCAAGCGCTACGCTTCACAACCAGGATGAGGTGGCAAGGAAGGATGTGAGACCAGGGGACATCGTTCTTGTTCGAAGGGCAGGCGATGTCATCCCCGAGGTGGTCACGAGTCTTCCTTCTCCTGGAGAGAGGGGAGAACCCTTCCTTATGCCCGGTGAGTGCCCTGTCTGCGGCGGTCCCGTTGCAGGTAGCGAAGGGGAAGTTAACCTTTACTGTATCAATCCTTCCTGTCCTGCAAGGCTCAAACGCAGTCTTGAGCACTGGGCTTCCAGGAATGCCATGGACATCGAGGGGCTTGGGGAAAAGCTTTCTGCGCAGCTTGTGGATGCAGGCATGGTGCACTCGATTGCTGATCTGTACTGTCTTGACTTCCACAGCCTCGTGGCCCTTCCCAGAATGGGTGAGCTGAAAGCGTCAAACCTTCTTCGTGAGCTTCTTGAAAGCAAAAAAAGACCCCTCAGCCGGTTCATCACAGGCCTTGGAATCCCCGGAGTGGGTGAAGTGGCTGCCAAAGACATTGCCTACCGTTACCGTACCCTTTCAGATTTGAGAAATGCCACAGAGGAAGAGCTTGTTGAGATCAAAGGCTGCGGACCTGTCACAGCCGCGTCACTTGCCAGCTTTTTCAGAAACCCGGTCACGAAAGCCGTGGTGGACGATCTTGTGGGGAATGGTTTCAGCCCGATCGAAGAGGTTGAGGAGAAGGGTACTTCACTTACAGGTGAAACAATTGTTTTCACAGGTGCACTATCAATGCCCAGATCAGAAGCAAAAAGAATGGCGGAAGCTGCCGGAGCTAAAGTAACGGGAACGGTTTCAGGGAGCACCACCATGGTTGTTGCCGGCGGGAGCGCCGGATCCAAATATTCAAAAGCAATTGAACTTGGTATCAGAATTGTATCAGAAGAGGAGTTCAGCGGTCTGGTTAAAGAGGGCGCCGCAGAAGCGGCGCCCTCCAAAGGCTAGTTCTTAGCCTTGAACTCCTTCATGAAGTCCACGAGGACTTCAACGGACTCGTATGAAACTGCATTGTAGGTGGATGCCCTGCAGCCACCGACATCACGATGACCCTTGAGTCCCATAAGACCCTTTGCCGCGCCGGCCTTTACGAACTCGGCTTCCAGCTCTTCGCTGGGAAGGCGGAAGGTTACGTTCATGAAGCTTCGGCTGGCTTTGTCCGCAACGTGAGGCTTGTAGAAACCATCACTGTTGTCCATGGCTCCATAAAGAAGATCAGCCTTCTTTTTGTTGATTGCGGCTATTCCCTCAAGGCCGCCGTTGTCCATGATCCACTCCATCACAAGGCCGATAACGTAAACGGGAAGGCTTGGAGGGGTGTTGAACAGGCTTTCTTTGCCAATGTGGGTTCTGTAGTTGACCATTGTGGGAATGTCTTCCCTTGCGGTATCGGCAAATGCTTTCTTGATCACAACGGCAGCAACGCCTGAGGGTCCTATGTTCTTCTGTGCACCTGCATAGATGAGACTGAATTTACTGAAGTCGATGGGGTGGGAGAGAAAATCACTGGACATATCGCAAACAAGGGGAACATTGCCTGTGTCGGGGAAGTTCCACATCTCGGTGCCGTAGATGGTGTTGTTGCTTGTGGTGTGAACGTAGGCTGCGCCAGGGGTGAAGCTGAATTCTTTGGGAATGTAGCTGAACTGCCTGTCTTCGCTGGTTGCTGCAATGTTGACTTTTCCGAAGTATTTTGCTTCCTTGATGGCCTTTTTCGACCAGACTCCCGTGTTGACGTAGTCGGCGGTCATGCCTTCCTTAAGGAAGTTGAAAGGTATATGGAAGAACTGGGTGCTGGCTCCGCCGCCAAGGAACAGAACGGAATACTCGTCGGAGCTGAGACCCATGATCTTCAGCATGTCATTCTGTGCCTTTTTGAACATTGCGTCGAAGGGCTTGGAACGGTGTGATATCTCCATTACGGACATTCCCTGTCCGCTGAACTCCATTATTCCTTCTTCGGCGGTCTTCTTTACCACTTCCCAGGGAAGGGCTGCGGGACCGGCATAGAAGTTATGCACTCTGCGAGCCATTACTGCCTCCAATTTCCAAAAAAAATGTTGCGGAAGAATCTGTCATGCGACAGAGCTACTGGTGAACCATATCTAAAACACACCGGAATTTGCAATAGCCCGTGAATCAGCTCTGGCCAGCCCTTCTGAAAAGGAAGATCCCGATGATGATGAAGGTGATCTCCGGCAGGGATGCCGCTGCAATTGGTGAGAGGGCCCCCTTGTGACCAAGGGTCTGTCCGAATCTTGCCAGAGAGAAGAAGATGAATCCCAGAAGAACCGCAAGGCCGATACTTGTGGACCTGCCGCTTCTGGGGTTGCTGGTAGCGAGCGGTGCGCCTACCAGCACCATTATCAGTGCGCTGAAGGGGAAAAACAGGGTCAGCCAGAACTCCACAAGGTCACCGGTGGGATTTCCCCCTGCTACCCTTACCCTTTGAATGTGCTGGTAGAGTTCGAAGATGTTCATCTCGGCGGCGCTTTTCGCCCGGCTTCCGAAATCCTCCGGTGTGTCTTCCATCTCTGTTATGGGAAGGGTGTCCATAAATACGTACGACATCTCTCCCGAGGAAGAGAATCGTCTTTCCTCGGCTGAAATGGCTGTCCATACCGAGTCTATATAGGCCAGTCTCTGGGCATCGATCCTTCTCGTTACCCTGAGGCTGTCGTCGAACCACTCAACGGTTCCCCTTGATATTGCCTCGTTCCTGCCGTCGAAGAGCCCGATGGTAACTATTGCACCATCAAGGGTCCTATGGGCAAAATCGTTGCGCATGAGGTAGTCGATGGGATCTCGACCGTCTATCTCCACCCGCTTTACCTGGGATTGCAGATAGTTGGCATCTGCCATGACGAAGTCTCCTATTCCCAGTGTGAGAACGCTTATGAGGAATCCCACCGCAATCAGGGGAAGGAAAATTCTCGGAATGGAAACTCCTGAGGCTCTCATGGCGGTAAGTTCGTTGTTCCTCGCCATGGAGCTTACCAGGAACAGTGAGCATATCAGTACTGCCACAGGCATAACAAGCACCACGATGTAGGGAAGACCGTAGTAGTAGTATCGAAGGAAGATCATTGCCGTAACATCCTTGTCCACCCATCTGCTGAAGTGGTCGAAGGCATTTACCGTTACAAAGATCACGGTGAAGGAAAGAACAGCCATGAAGATCATCTTCACGAACCGGACCGCAAGGTACAGATCCAGCTTCTTCACCTTCTTCTCCTTTCTTCCCGTTTTTCCCTGAACCGGGCAATAAGTTCCTTGAAGTCCGGCAGGGGGATCGGATGCCCTTCTCTGAGGCTTCTGAAGGTAAGGAAAACACCCAGTGCCCCCAGGAGAATGTTCGGTGACCACATGGCTGCCCATGCTGGCACACGGCCTCTGTCTGCCAGCTGCTCACCTCCGATCAGGAAGAAATAGTAAATAAGGATGAAAAGCAGACTCATGGAGATGGCTATTCCCTTGTTCGAGTGCTTCGAGGAGAGTCCCAGGGGAACGCCCAGGAAGACGAAAACGATGCAGGCGAAGGGTATGGAGTATTTTTTGTGTATCTCCACGTTGTACTTGGATATGTTGTTCCCGAGATTCTCCACCTGGTCTTCAAGCAGGATCAGGTCCGTGGAGACCGAGGTTATCCAGGACATTGAGTTCCTGACCCTCCTGGCTGTATCACCAAGGATTACCGGGTTTTCTCCTGTTTCAACCGAAGTAAGAAAACCCCGGGCCACTGCTGATATGCTGTCTGCGAGAAGAGATCTTCTTACAGCCAGGCTGTCCACGAACAGTTCCATCTGTTCCGCAGACATTTCTCTGTCTCCTCTGCTCTGCCTGTCGTGGCGTACAAGCTCTTCGGATCTTGCTATATCGAGAATGTAGGTTGTGAAAGTTGCGTACCTGTAACCTCCTTCCCTGTCTTTTTCGTGCATCTGGCCGTCTTCCAGAACCAGGCGGAGATGGTTGGCTCCCACTGGCTCCATGGTGCCCTCAAGGGCGGTGATAGTTCTGTCGGGTGCACCAGGTGCGCTTGAGTGAATGACCACCCCAAGGAGCTTTCCTGTCAGGTCGTCCTTTTCCTCCACCAGTATTCTGTAGTTTTCTATCTCGTCCACGAACATTCCGGGGACGATCTGTGCGGTGGGCCGCATTGTTCCTACGTCCAGAAGGAGGTTCCTGGCGATGTGATTGGCCTCGGGCAGGACGCTGTTGTTGAAAACCACAAGCACTCCTGCTATTAGAAGCGCTGTTACCGCCAGGGGAAACATGATGTTGTAAATGCTTGCGCCACCGGCTTTCATCGCCGTTATCTCATTGTCTCCGGACATTCTGCCAACTGCGATCAGTATACCCGCAAGAACCCCCATGGGAATCACCACGGCTATCATAGAGGGAAGCAGAAGAAGGAATATTTCTCCCACGATGCGCATGGGAACTCCCTTGCTGACTATCATATCCAGAAGGTCGAGAAGCTTGTCCAGGAGCATTACGAAGGTAAACAGCCCCAGTGACAATATGAAAGGAGGGAAGAACTCCTTCAGTACGTAAACTTGCAGTTTTTTCATTCAGTTCCCATTATAGATGCTTGCTTCAGAAGGCCCGCGGGTGAATTATAGCGAGGTTCCCCTGCGCTGTCATGTAAAGTGGAACTTACCTGTTGATCCAGGATATTAACTGACGAGGTTTATGAAAGCAACTCTATTCTTCCTTCTTCTTGTGTTTCTGTCCCAGTCAAATGCGGACGGCGGGGTGGCGTTGCGCTCGTATTCCCTTCTCGAGGAAAACCCGGGTTACTGGTACCAGGATTCCCTTCCCTGGCTGGTGAGTCTCCCGGCCACACAGGTGCAGGTCTGGTCGTCGGGCGCAGGTGATGCGCTTAATTTCAGGCTTTTTTACAACGGATATCCAATCTCGCCCACAAGAACCTGGACACTGAGCGGTGTCAGATCCAGACTCATCGGCTGGGGCACATGGAAAACATGGACCCAGGCGAACGCAAGGAACGGAATAAGGAATTCGGGAACCCGTGGTCAGCTGGTCCCCACCATTTACCTCCCCCTGAATATGCCCGGTGTGCTTGGCGATGCCATAGGCACCGGCGGTCAGCTGGACATATCCGGTCATCAGACCATTTCCTTTTCCGGGGTTAGTCACATATATCCGAACAGGGTGAATGTGGAAGGTTCCAGCACTTCGCTTTTCCCCGACCTGAAGATGGAACAGGCACTGAGGGTTCGCCTTGATGGAACCATAGGTGAAAAGATTCACGTGGCAGTGGATCACGACAGCGAAAGACAGATCGGCTCTGACTACAGCGTAAGCCTCAGCTATGATGGCGATGAAGATGAGATAATCCAGTCCATAGAACTGGGTGATGTGAATCTCTCCATAACAGGTCCTGAGTTCATCAGCTATTCAATTCCACATGAGGGCCTGTTCGGTGCCAAACTCATAGCCCAGGCAGGCCCCTTCGACTTCACTGCCATAGCAAGTAAAGAGGGAAGTTCCACGGAAAGCTCCGACTTCGTGGGGCAGGCTTCCCTCGTGACCGATTCGATAATGGATATAAGGCCTGCGGACAACTACTTCTTCAGGGCATTTCCTGATACGGTTTCCGCCGTGGCCTTCGACCCTGACTCAATAAGGGTTTTTGTAGATGACGGAGATATCACCAACAACGCCGAAACCGGTGCCATCCAGGGTTCATGGTTCGTTCCCCGGGGATCCGGAGGAACACTCACCAGGTTAGACAAATGGTGGGATGAACTTCAGCCTGGAATAGAAGGGGACTTCGTTCTGGTTGATTCAGGCAGAACCATCAGATTTTTAAGCCCCGTGAACTCCAATTACGAAGTAGGGATCAGTTACGTTCCCCTGGGCGGTGGAGCAAGGGTGGGATCGGTTCCAGTGGACGGCCCCTATGATCTGCTTTGCATCAAGCAGTCCAATCCCCTGGCCGAAAACCCTGATGAATATCCCACGTGGGCCTATGAGATGAGGAACTATTATTTCTTGGGAGCCAACAACATAGTCAGGGAGAGCTTTAACTGCGACATTTTTCTGCAGAGGGCGGGTGAAGATCCGGTTTCAACCCAGGATGGTGTTCCATTCACTCAGCTTCTAGGTCTGGACAGTAATGGTGACGGGCTCATGTACGACGAGGAAGTTACTATGGACTGGGAAAACGGTTTCATGATCTTTCCTGAAAATCGCCCGTTCATGAGTGATGTCCTCGATTACACCAATAACAGCATTTATACCGAGAAGAACCCTGCCATAAACAAGTCACTCTACTACATGAGGGTAAGCTACCGTGCCGCCTCCAGTACATACTCCCTGGGGCACATGGGTATCGTGGAGGGCAGCGAGAGGGTAACCCTTACGGTGGCAGGCCAGGCCAGAACACTGACCAGGGATACGGACTACAGCATCATCTATGAGGTAGGTCTATTGACCCTCATGGGAGAAGCAGCTGATCTGGCTCAGGATCCCGCCAATACCCTCAGGGTAACGTTCGAGTACATCCCATTCTTCAGCTCGGTTTCCAAAACGCTGCTTGGAGCCAGGCTGGTGTACAACATCGGCTCCCACTCCTGGCTTGGGGGCACCATGATGTACGAAAGTGCCAATTCGCCTGAAGACCGTCCCCGGATAGATGAGGGATCTTTCGGAACGACCGTTTTCGATGCCGATCTGCATCTTGAGGCAAGGCCGGAATTCCTCACCGACGCCGTGAACAGTATTCCCCTGATAAACACGGAAGCCGAGAGCAGGGTCATTCTCTCCGGTGAGGTGGCCATGAGTTTTCCTGCGGGAGAGAGCAAGGCCTGGGTGGATGATATGGAAGGTTCGGAATCTTCTTTCCCCCTGGGGCAGTCCAGGGCTGCATGGTTCTATCCATCCATGCCAAGGCTCGGTTCTGAACTTCTGTTTCCAGTGGGTGAATTCAGATGGTACAACGTAACGGACAGGTGGTCGCTTTCGGATATAGTACCCGGTGAGAGCAGTGACGAAGCCACAAGACCGCTCAGCAGCATTTTACAGTTCGTCTTCACCCCCTCTTCTTCGAATGCCAATGGTTCCTGGGGTGGTTTCCAGAGGTGTATCGAGAGGTACGGTGCAGATTTCTCCTCGAAAACACATCTTTCTCTCTATGTACGACCAACAGGCTGTGCCATCGACGGCAACCTTTACATCGACCTGGGAGAGAGAATTGATGAAGACACCTACTGGCTGGAAAGGGTGGGAGACGACCTTATACGAAGGTCCAACGGTGTACTGGATACCGAAGATACGAATTCCGATGGAATTCGCTCCAGCACCGAGGATACAGGGCTGGACACCCTGATGTCCGAGGATGAACCCGGTTACAGCTCATCGAATCTCGATCCCAACCAGGACAATTACACTTACAATGCCGCTGATCCCATAGATGTCAGATTCCTGAACATCAATAACTGTGAGAACAATGGCAGACTGGATACAGAAGACCTTAACCGTAACGGGGTTCTTGACAGAAGCAACACATTTTTCAGAATTCAGGTTCCCCTTGACGATCCTGAATACATCATTTCAGAGAGCCCCAGCGGCTGGCTCCTTATTCAGATACCCCTGAACGACTCCACCCTGGTCACCGTGCCCGAAGTATCTGCAGGTGTACCCACCTGGGAGAAAATTACATATGCAAGAATATGGGTAGACGGCTTCACCCAGGAAGATACACTTGAGTTTTATGACATGGGTCTTGTGGGCAACAGATGGGAGCCCAACAGTATATCTTCCTTCGAAGAAACTTCCTCTGCGATCCAGCCCCCGGGGAGTTTCACCGTGTCTGTGGTTAACAACAGGCAGAATCAGGACTACATAAACAACCCTCCTCCGGGAATCAATCCAGGCGACGATGAAAACGGAGATCTGAAACTTGAACAGAGCATCAGTCTCGACTGTGAGCAGATGCTTTCAGGTCATGAGGGTCTTGCCAGGCAGACCTTCTATTCCATCGAAAGCTACACAGCATACAGATCTCTGACTTTCCCCTACAGGGGTACTGCTGATCAGGGTGAGGTCTTCCTGCAGCTGGGAAGGGACAGCCTGAATTACTACGAAATCACCGGAGAAATCAGTTCCATCTGGCAGAGAATCGAGGTTGACCTTCAGGATCTCGTTGACCTGAAACTGCTTAAAGATCAGGCGGGGGTAAACGAGCTTCGCTCGGATAATTTAGCCGTTGTAGGAAATCCTTCCCTTTCTGAAATATTGATGGTTGCTCTGGGGGTAAGGAACCAGTCCGGTTCTCCGCTGACGTCTGAGGTTTGGGTTGACGATATAGTTCTCAAAGGGCACTATCTCGACCCCGGCAACGCCCACAGAATTACCAGTGAAATTAATATGGCCGATCTCATGTCCGTTTCAGGAGACTACCGAATGGTCGATGACGATTTTCACGGTCTTGGAAAGACTTCCGGAACCGGAACCACTGTAACCAGGTATTCCGCACAGTCCACATTCAACATAGACCGCTTTACCCCTCCTGTCTGGAACTGGTCACTTCCTGCCACCTATGCCTGGTCCAGGAATTTCTCCGAACCCAGATACGCCAGGAACAGCGATGTGCGTCTTGAGGGAGAGGAAACCTGGGCATACAGAACCGAGAACAACAGGTGGGATACCTCCATTCAGTGGAGGAGAAACGGAAGATCAGACGGTTTCGCAGGTCGTTACTTTATGGATCCTCTTCACGTGAGACACTCCATGGGAAGGGGATGGGGAAGGTCGGTATCCACCAGGGATTCCCTGGAAACAGAGAATTTCACGGTGGATTATGATCTCTCCCTTGGAAGGATGAGTCTCATTCGGGTGCCCCTGCTTGAGGACATTAGACTGCGGCCCACACGATTCGGGTTTGGGATCGGCTTCAGCAGGGCAAGAAACGTAATGTGGGACATCGCAGGAGAGGATACGGTACTTACCAGGAACAACACAGAAAGATCCCTGGATGCAGATGGTAATGTATCCTTCAACCCCTGGAAGGGTCTTACCGCAAGTTACAGCCTGGCTGTGGGCAGGGATATGTACTATCCGTGGGATGAACCGGAAACCGGGATCAATGTTGGCCGGGAGATATCCCGGAACCAGAATGCCGGGGTCAGTCAGGAGATTAACTTCTGGAACTATCTCAGGCCCAGATTAAGCTGGGACGTGCGCTATTCCGCATCCAGACTCAGTCCCCACACCGGTTCTGCAGCTGAT
The DNA here is from genome assembly GCA_964598645.1 of uncultured bacterium. Classification (GTDB taxonomy): domain Bacteria; phylum Fermentibacterota; class Fermentibacteria; order Fermentibacterales; family JCC-6; genus Sabulitectum. The sequence goes on from CAZRCS010000060.1 coordinate 9,735, forward strand.
ACACTGAGCCGACCAGACGTGGGGGCAAACCTTACACAGAGACTTAACCTGAGGGTAGGTCTTGCTCATGCAATAAGGTCCATTGCCAGGTTAAGAGATGAAAGGCTTGATGAGGAAGCGATCCCGGGAAGTCCAAGATGGCTTCTTTCCAAAATGGAGAGGTGGGCGGACAGGATAACCGATCCCAATATTGTTTATTCACAGGCCAGGGGAACCGATTACAAGAATGTTTCCTACCTTCCGTCGCTGGAGTATCAGTTTGGTATCGATCCTCTTTTAGAGGGCCTGGACCCTTACAGCAGAACCACTTCCAATTCCATGCAGATATCAGGGGGGTACCGTCCCTTTAACACCATGTCAATCCGTGCAGAATACAACGACAGTGAAAACAGAAGTTTCTATTCCGGATTCTGGAACCGTACAGACAACACCACCTGGCCCTCCGTGTCTGTATCCTGGAGCGGATTAGAGCGTTATGCACCACTGGCATTTCTCAGAACAGGATCAGTAAGCACCGGATACAGACTTGAAACCTCAACCACTTCCCGTATTGAAAACGACAGCCTTACACCAATCAGTGAAACAGAAACTTCAAGATGGAGTCCGCTTGCCAGTTTCACAGGTTCCTTTGACAACAAGGTTCAGATTACTCTCTCCGACAATATGTCCACCACAGAGACCAGGAACTTCACCGGTACTTCTGCAAGGGTAAGATCAAACACCAATTCAGCGCAGTTCAAGCTTTCCTACGCCTTCA
>CAZRCS010000061.1:0-5991 GCA_964598645.1 uncultured bacterium
GTATGTCTATGTCCAGATCGCCTGGTTCCAGTGCCTGGAGAGCAAGACCAACGGCAACGGCAATTACCGCTTCGATGCTCCTTCTCTCCTTGTCGTCGGCGGCAAGGGCTCCCTCGATCTGCATATCTCCAAGAACGTTGAATGTTTCCACCGGCAGACCGTGGTGCTCACTGAGGGTTTCAGCGAGACCAGCCATGAGGGAACATCCGCCGCTGATCAGCATCTTGTCTATTCGACTGCTTTCTCCGGAAGCCTGGAAACTGATGAAAGATCTGCGCACACTTGTTGAAAGCTCTTCCATCACACTGCTCACGGCGTTCCTTACATCCACTTCCGAAACGCCCTCGGGGAGATCCCCCTTGAGAACGGATTCAGCCGTGGAGAAATCCAGACCCAGTGAGCGCTGTATGGCTTCTATGAATCTGCCGCCGCCAATGGCCAGATCTCGGTTGAAGCTTGGTGCTCCGCCCTTCACGATGACAAGGTTTGTGTTGTCGGCTCCCACATTGAGAATAGTCACACATTCCTCGTTTGAGGGTTTGTAGGCAAACTGATAGGCACGAAGTAGTGCGAACTGCTCCAGATCAACCGCTGAAGTTCTGATGCCAGCCCCTTGTATGAGACCGCGATGGAGATGAATGACCTCTTTCTTGGCAGCAACAAGGAGAACTTCCATCTGGCCAGGGGCCGATTCCTCATTGAGTATCTTGAAGTCGATACTCACCTCATCGACCCTGAATGGAATATGCTGTTCAGCTTCCCAGTGGATGGCCTGTCTGGCCTGGGCTTCGGTCATCTTCTCCATTGGTATCCTGCGAACGATTACGCTTCTGCCTGAAACGGCTGAATTCACCGTTTTGGTCTTGATACCTGCCTTTGCCAGGGCATCCCTAATGGATTCAACAAGGTGATCCCTGTTGACAACCTCCCCGTCAACCACTGTTCCAGGAGTCAGTTCGACCACGGCATACTTGCTGAGCTTCAGGCCCTTACCGGCCCTTGTCAGTTCAACAGCCTTAACCGAGTGACTACCTATATCAAGGCCGACGGATGACTTACCTGACCCACCAAAGATCAGCATGTCTCCCCTCCCTGCAATCGACTCCGAAACTTCATGAAATCACCTCCGGAATCCGGTCAGTCCTTTTTTAATTCAGGACCCAATTATTCTAACTGTGTTAATACCCTAGTGATATGTGCACCCCTCGTCAATACCCCAATTTCATAAGTAATGAATTTCATATTTCTCTTGACGCCCACCCTGAAAAATGTATCTTTGGTTCACAGGAGGTGTCATAATGACCAGTACTGAAAGATCCCGCGGGCTTGTAAACAGTATAACAGATTTAGAGGAGCAGTCTTCTCCGTCAGTCCGGCTGACAGTACCTGTAAGGCCTGACCAGGAGGAAGCCCTTACCAGAATAGTCAGAACGATCTCCACCAACCGGTCAAAAGACAACAGGGACCAGAGAATCACCAAAGCCTCCGTTATCCGGGCATACATCGATGCCATGTCCTCAGTCACCCTGGACTACGACGAAATCCCCGACGAGAAAGAAATAGTAAGAAGACTGGTGGAAGCTATCACCCAGCAGGATTAGATAACGGTTCCGTCCGGAATCGAGACTCCCTTGGGAACTACGATGATTCCATCTCTTATGTATATCCCGTCGCTGTCCATTTTCTCAAGATTCTTTTCGTTAACCAGCCTGACTCTGCTTCCTATGCGGACGTTCTTGTCTAGTATTGCATTACTGATAACACAATCTCTCCCGATGCCAAGGGGGGGTTCTCCCTTCGAACAGGTACCAGTGTCCATGGCATGCCCTCTCCAGAAATCAGCTCCCATTACAACTGAATTGCTTACTGAAGTACCGCTGCCGATATAGCTTCTGATGCCGATGATCGAATTTTTTATGGATGAATCTGCTATATCGGAAGCTCCGCAGATCGCTGTGTTGTCCAGAGTGCAGTTCTTAACCCTGGCTCCGGGAAGGGCACGAGCCCTTGTATAAAGCGGTGTGAAGTTCGAATAGAGGTCGAATTCAGGTTCAGGCATTGCCATATCGATGTTCGCTTTGAAGAAACTGCTTATGGTTCCAATGTCAGACCAGTATCCATTAAAAGGGTAACTTGTTACTAAATAACGGCTTATTGCGCCGGGTATTATCTCTTTTCCAAAATCGGTCTTGTCTCTGTCCTCATCCAGGAGTATCCTGCTTAGAACATCAGGTTTGAAAAGGTATATGCCCATGCTTCCCAGATAGGGTTTTTCATCTGTTACCCCCTGCTGGTCGCTTGTAAGACCGGAGAGTTCATCCGGTGAAGGTTTTTCCGTGAATCCCGTTATTTTCCCCGCGGTATTTACCTGCATTATCCCAAGTCCGGGTGCCTCTTCCGTGGTAACCGGTTTGGTTGCTATGCTTATATCGGCACCGGAGGCTATGAACTCGCCGATGAACTTCGAGAAGTCCATTCTGTACAGCTGGTCTCCTGAGAGGATGAGAACCATATCGGGACATTGGGCGAGAATGTGAACGAGACCCTGGCGCACCGCGTCTGCGGTTCCCTGAAACCAGTTGGTGTTCTCCGGTGTCTGCTCCGCAGCCAGTATGGAAACGAAACCATCGCTGAACCGGTCGAACCTGTATGTCTGTCCCACGTGTCTGTTAAGGCTCTCACTGTTGTACTGGGTAAGTACCAGTATTTTCCTTATGCCGTTATTCACACAGTTGGAAACAGGTATGTCTATAAGTCTGTACTTTCCCCCAATGGGAACCGCGGGTTTACTTCTGTGAAGAGTCAGCGGGAAAAGTCTGGTACCCCTGCCGCCGCCTAGTATAACAGATACAACAGCCATTCATCCTCCTTCGTTCACCCCTGTCATCAGACTAAATAGGCAACATTTTTCCCTTCGGGTCAATAAGGCCAGATCCTTGCCCTTGATTTCAACTTTCTGACTGCAATACTTGACATTCTTAATTTTTGATTATGTTTGTATTGAAGAAATGGAGGTTAGACATGAATATTGGTGATGTTAGATGCCCTTCGTGCGGAAAAGGCATGACACCGGTAAAACTTCACTGCAGTTCCTGCAGGCTTTTCCTCGAGGGGCAATTCGAGATGGAAACCGTAGCCGGGCTCTCATCGGAAGACCTGGCACTGGCCATTGCCTTCATCAGAAGCTACGGCTCCATAAAGAAACTGCAGGATGCCCTGGGAGTCAGCTACCCTACGGCCAGGGCAAGGCTTGAGAAACTGGTGAATAAGCTGAACAAGTCCATGGAGATCAATCCAGCCAGGGAGACCACACTGGAAAAGCTGAAGCGTGGAGAGATAACTGTAGCTGAAGCTCTGGAGGTGCTGTAATGCCTGCGTTTTTCCTGCTTATAAAAATAGGAAGAATGATTCTTCCTCTGCCCTGGTTCATTTTCTGGCTGATACTTCTGCCCTTCGTTCCCCTGGCAATTCTCGTATCGCCCTTTTTCAGAAGTGAAGAATATGGACGGGTTCTCCAGAACGCGCACCTGGCCTGGTGGGTTCTTGCGGCCCTTCACGGACTCAAAGTAGATGTTAACAGCAGAGATGGACAGAGGATCTATCTCTCATTCGTGTAAGGAGTGTTGAAATGAACGGTTCAAGGATGAAGATTCTCGAAATGCTTGCAGAGGGCAAGATAACAGCAGATGAAGCTTCCGCCCTTCTCGAGAAAGTAAATGTTTCAGAAGCGCCTGAAAGCAAAGTTCCCGAGAGCAGCGCGCCGGGTTCCGCCATGCCCCGTTACCTCAGGGTGGTGGTAGACAGCTCAGACGGCGACAAGGTAAATGTCAAAGTTCCCATGAGCCTCATAAGAACCGGAATAAAGCTGTCGGCACTGATGCCTGCAGAGGCGGCGGACGCAGTTAAGGAACAGGGAATAGACCTGTCCATGCTCCGTGATCTTCCTACCGATGAGCTCATCGAAGCCCTGAGGGAACTGGAGATAAACGTCGACAGCGCAGACGGTGATACGGTAAGAGTATTCACAGAATAGGTTTTCTTTGTAGATTAGGCCCTCAGACTAATAATACCTACGGGGGTTGAGAACATGAAGATAGCACTTGCCGGCCAGCCCGGTTGCGGAAGATCCACCTTGTACAGGGCTCTGGCCGGAAATCCGGCAGCTGACACATCCAAGCCTCTTACAGTTCATGTTCCCGACCCCCGGGTCGACTTTCTCACTGAACACTGGAATCCCGGAAGTGTAGTAAGGGCCAGTGTGACCTTTACCGATGTACCCTCGCCGGCTTTCAGCCCCAAAAACCTCGGAAAACTCAAAGAAGCAACGGCTCTTGCCCTTGTGCTTGACAATTATGCCCTTGGAAACCTCGAGGAATCCTTTCTGCAGAACGAATCGGAGCTGATGATCTCAGACTTCGAAATTGCCGAGAAACGACTGGCTCGCCTCCGCAAGGAAAGCAAGGGTAAATCTGCCGAAGCCCAGCTCTTGGAAAGGGCCATGGAACTCCTTGAAAACGAAACACCTCTCAGGCTCATGGAGCTGACACAGCAGGAAAGAGAGATCATCTCACCCTACGCCCTTGCTTCACTTAAGCCGATTCTCGTGATCTCCAACAGAACAGGTGAAGGTGTATCCGATGAAGCCCTGGCTGAGAAAACCGTGAAGGAACACGGTGGAGTGTTCCTGGGCATGGACTGCGGGTTCGAACTTGAACTCTGTGAAATCCCGGAAGAGGATCAGGGTGAATTTCTGGAATCCATGGGCTTCTCAGCATCAGGCAGAGAAAGGCTGCTTTGCGAAGCATACTCCCTCCTCGACCTGATCAGTTTCCTTACCATGGGAAAAGATGAGGTCAGAGCATGGCCCATAAAAAGAGGCAGCAGTGCCCTGGAGGCGGCCGGCACAATACATTCCGACCTGGCACGTGGATTCATAAGGGCCCAGGTCATTCCCTACGATCTCTTCAGAACCACCCCTGATGAAACAGAACTGCGGAAAACAGGAGAAATAGGACTCCAGGGCAAAGACTACATTGTGAAAGACGGAGACATATTGGAGATCAAGTTCTCCGTTTAGCCATCATCCTCATCCTGTGTACAACAGCACTTATCTCTGCAGAGCCAATGAAGATCACGCATAGCCAGTAAAGCCAGAACACCGTTGCCATTATGCCTATGAAGGAACCATACACGATACCCCAGTCCGGCGCGCTCACGGCCCACATGTAGATACTGGTTCCCAGGGTAGAGAACACCATGGCAAGAATTGCAGTGAATGCGCATAGTTTTTTGGACATGGTCTTGTTCGGAGAAGCCCAGTAAAGAAGGAAAAACACCAGGAAGGTAAAGGTGACACTCAATGCCTTTGCAAGCATTCCGCTGAGTGCAGCGCCGATAACCGGCTGTGAAGTAAGGAATACCCCCACAGGAGAATCCACCGCCAGTCTGGCAGCAATGGTGAACACCGCGGCAAGGGCAAAGCAGACCGCAACCAGAATAGCCAGAAGAAAGTCGTAGAGTTTCCCCCACACGATGTGCCTCCCGGGAGCTTCGAACACTTTGTCCAGTGCCGTTCGAATGGTTCCGAAAAGCCTGCTGACCATCCATAGAAGGGTAATGAAACCAATAATGCTGATGGTTGAACTGCCCCTCAGTACCGCTCCCTCGAGATCGGATATGATCCACTGGGGCACGAATGGGTTGAGTTCCGTAAGCCAGTTGATGAACTCGTCTCTCACGGAAATGTCACCCATTGCGGCAAGGGCACTGAGCTGAAAGATCATAACTGTGAGCGGAATCAGCGTTACCAGAACATTGAATGAAATGGCTGCGGCACCGAAAAACACGTTATCTCTCCCCCACTCCACATACATGGCGTGGAAGAAGGTACCGATGATCTTAAGTAATCTGTGGAAAAACCTTTTTACTCCGGCCAGGGGAAACAGTCCCGACAGTTTCCCCGGTAACACCATCACTCTACCGTAACGCTTT
>CAZRCS010000061.1:6091-10420 GCA_964598645.1 uncultured bacterium
ACGCTTTTTGCAAGGTTCCTGGGTTTATCCACATCGCATCCACGGGCCACCGCCACATAGTAGGAAAGAAGCTGCAGAGGAATAACAGACAGCAGTGGAACCAGAATGTCAGCCACAGGGGGTATCTCCAGAACCCAGTCCGCAAGCAGACCGATTTCAGTATCACCCTGGGTGGCAATGGCAAGCACCCTTCCCCTGCGGGCTCTCACTTCCTGAATGTTGGAGATAACCTTCTCGTATGCGGCATCCTTCACAGCAATAACCGCCACCGGCATCAGGTCATCGATCAGTGCTATAGGCCCGTGCTTCATCTCAGCAGCGGGATATCCTTCGGCGTGGATGTAGCTTATCTCCTTGAGTTTCAGGGCACCTTCCAGGGCAACGGGGTAATTGACGCCCCTGCCCAGGTAGAGGAAGTTGCCGGCATACGTGAACTGCTTTGCAATTTCCATTATGGAACTGCTTCCCTGAAGGATCGACTCCACCTTGTCGGGTATCTCCATGATGTCCCTGCAAATTCCGATTCCGTCTTTCCTGTTCAGCGTACCCTTGGCTCTGCCCAGGGCAAGTGCAATAAGCGACAGTATCATGGTCTGGCTGGTGAATGCTTTGGTTGAGGCAACTCCGATCTCGGGTCCTGCATGGATGTAAACCCCAGCATCGGTTTCCCTTGCAATGGTGGAACCCACAACGTTCACGATTCCGTAGGTCTTTATTCCCCTGCTTTTTCCAAGACGCAGTGCTGCAAGGGTATCGGCGGTTTCACCGCTCTGGCTTATCACGAGCATCACCGTGCCATCTTCAAGAACTGGATCCCGGTATCTGAATTCACTTGCGTACTCCACGTCAACAGGTATTCGCGCAAGATTTTCTATGATGTACTTGCCGATAAGCCCCGAATGCCAGGAGGTACCGCAGGCGGTTATAACAATGCGTCTTATTCCCCGCATGTCGTTGTCCGTCATGTTCAGACCGCCCAGATGCGCCGTCCCTTCAGCCAGGTCTATTCTTCCCCTGAAGGCATTCCTGAGGGATTCGGGCTGGGAATGTATCTCTTTCAGCATGTAATGATCGAAACCGTCCTTCTCTATCTCGCTGAGGTCCCAGTCCACATGCTCTATTCTGTCCCTTGTCATTTTCGGATCGGATGAATTGGACGAGATACCCCTTCGGGTGATCTCTACAACCTCTCCCTCTTCGAGGTAAATAACATTACGGGTGTGTGATACTATTGCAGCAACGTCGCTGGCCACGATGTTCTCTCCGTCGCCGATTCCCACAACCAGCGGACTTCCATACCTGGCCGCTACGAGAGTGGAGGGCTGGTCTGCGCTGACCACGGCGATTCCGTAGGCTCCCCTTACCTGATTGAGGGCGTCCTTTACCGCGGTGAACAGATCATTGCTCTTCTCGTATTCGTACCCGACCAGCTTTGCAAGAACCTCGGTATCGGTCTCCGACTCGAATTCGATACCCTGTTTCTCCAGCTTTGTTCTGATGGACTTGTAGTTCTCGACTATTCCATTGTGAACCAGGGATATCCTCCCGGTGGAATCACTGTGCGGGTGGGCGTTTATCTGGGAAGGCTCACCATGTGTGGCCCATCTGGTATGGGCAATTCCCGTTGTGGCATCTGCGGCTTCACCGGAATCCATTTTTTCAAGGTCCGCCACCCTTCCCATGCATTTTCTTACAAGAAGGGAATGATCGGTCTGCAGGGAGTATCCAGCTGAATCGTAACCTCTGTATTCAAGTCTTTTCAGACCGCTGATCAGTACATCAAGGGCTTTGCCATGACCAACGTAGCCAACTATTCCACACATGAAAGAACCTTTCTGAAAGCTTCATAATCACAATCGAGGACTGTCTGACTGGTGTTTTCAGCAATGAACCTTACCACCGGCTCTGTGCCTGAGGGTCTGATGTGCACCCATCCTCCCGATCTTTTCCACCAGAGACCATCCCGTGTGTCATCTGGTTTTCCCATACTGTCTTCTAGCAGCGAGCCCAAACCTCTGAAGTCACCGGTGAATTCCACTTTCCTCTTCATATTTATGTATTTCGGAAAGGAGTCTGCCCACGACGACAGGGAAGCTTCCGGATTTTCCCTGAGCCATGAAACGGTGTATGCCATTGCAACCGCGCTGTCCCTGCCCAGATGGCAGCTTCTGTGAATAACGCCCCCGTTGCCTTCACCGCCGATATCAGCACCGCACCTTTCCATTTCCTCTATCACGTTTACCTCACCAACCGGGCTTCTGTAGAGAGTGCATCCATGTCTGGTGGCTGCGTCTTCAGAAAGACTGGAGGTGGACAGGTTCACCACAGCAGGACCCGGCTCCTTCGAAAGAACGTAATCCAGAGCCAGGGCAATGGTATACTCCTCTCCGATCAGTCTTCCCAGTTCGTCCACCAGAGCAAGTCTGTCTCCGTCGGGGTCGAAACCGAAACCAACATCAGCCTTCCTCCTGACAACTTCATCTGCCAGCATGGAGAGACTATCTGTATTGGGTTCTGCAACCCTTGGGAAATCTCCTTCACGGGTCATCTCAGCATTGATCATTTCCCAGTTGACCCCAAGGGAATCCATCATTGCAGGTGCCAGAAACGCTGCAGTTGCCCCGGTAACGTCCAGAACCGCTTTGAGTGGCCTGCCCTGCTTTCTGACAAGGGGAAGTTCCGCCACTTTTCTCACATGTCTCTCAATGGAACCGGAAAGATGTTCAGTTGCCGTTGCTTCACGGTAACCTACCCAGCCCCTTGAAGAGTCGAGAAGCTCCATAAGCCTTACCCTGGATGATGCTCTAAGGAAAACACCATCGGGCCCAATAAGTTTCAGAGCGTTCCACTCTCCGGGATTGTGGCTGCTGGTCACCGCTATACCGCCGCGGAAACCATCTCTCATTGCTTCCAGCTGAACGGTAGGGGTTGGAACTATCCCCAGAAGCACAGGCGTACAGCCCACACCCATGAGACCTGCGCACACAGCCGCTTCCACAGCCGGTCCGCTCTTCCTTGTATCACGTCCCACCACTATTTTGCCCGGACCTGCAAGTTCACCGAAAGCCGCAGCAAAACTGCAGGCATCCTGAACCGTAAGGCTTTCGCCGAAGATGCCCCTTATACCGGAGCCGCTGATAATGGGTTTATTCAACTGGAATCCCCCTTCGGGAGCGGAGCGCTGGAGCCGACGATCGGATTCGAACCGATGACCTGCTCATTACGAGTGAGCTGCTCTACCAACTGAGCCACGTCGGCTCCGCGAAGTTCACAATTCTATTTTTACAGACCTGTGTCGTCAACAGGAAAGATCTCGTAGTTCAGAGTGAACAGGTACTGTGAGTAGCCAAGGTCAGTATCCACCGCCGGATAAATCACCGTTTCCTGACCGTCCTTCTCAACCCTGTCACTTTTCATGTCCATCCATCCCCGACGGTACTCGAACCTTGCAGATAACGGGCCCCACAGGGTTATATCTGCACCGGCTGAAGCAGCGAAACCTACACTGGAACCGCTCTCTTCAACAAAGCTCCCGAAGTCATCGGTACCGGAGTAGTCTCCGGACACACCCACGAGCCCCGGTCCCGCGAACATACTGAATCCGTCCATCAGACCCAGCTGCCCGCAGGGAAATGCCCAGAAAAAGAGGCTTTTCAGCTCTCCGTCCCATCCTGATGATGCAGTTTTGCTGAAATACTCACCTCCAAGATGGAACACCAGAGGACCGGGAGCATCCAGGGTTGCTGTGAGACCGTAGGAGAGCCCCGGGGTTCTGAACCTGGAATCGTACTGTTCTTCAACGGGATCGAAGGATGATACGGAAGTTCCTGCACTGATGCCCAGTCCCCCTGGAAGAGCCGAAAAGAAGATGAGTTGGAGAATACAGCTAAACATTGTTTTCCTTTATCCAGTTAAGGAGTCCTCCGGCTTCAAGAACCTTTAGCATCTCGTCAGGAAGGGGCGGGAAAGAGAATTCTTTTCCCCCCACCTTCAGTGTGCCGCCTGCTGCATCCACCGAGACTTCGTCACCGGGGGAATAGCTTTCAACTGCTTCCGGACTCTCCACAAGAAGGAGACCCTGGTTGATAGAACTTCTGTAGAATATTCTGGCAAAAGATTTTGCAATAACCGCCTGCACACCGACATGCCGCAGACCCAGGGCCGGTTGTTCCCTGCTTGAACCGCAGCCGAAGTTAGAGCCTGCCATTATTATGTCTCCAGGTTTTACCTTTTCATGAAATTCCGGGTCGAGGTCTTCCAGGAGGTGAGGTGCAATCTCCGGACCGGTTCCGCAGGTGTAGGTGTACTTTCCCGGGAAGAGAAGGTCGG
>CAZRCS010000062.1:0-10225 GCA_964598645.1 uncultured bacterium
CCGTTAATTACAGAGTAGAGATCTTCAGTCAAGAGACCTTCCAGAGCGTAACCGTCTCCGTACTCAATGGCATCCATGAGATCATAGGCAGTGTCCACCGGGTCCGCCTGGACAACTGCAGCCGCAGTCAAAACAAGTGCCGCTTTCAGTATCTTTCCGGTCATGCTTAACCTCTTGTATTCTAATTTGTTACAAACGTTACTTGACAAAGTTACGGATGGCCTTGTGCGATCCAGGTTCGGCCGTTCCTGTGGATCTCGAAATACAGAGGGGTTTCAACTTTCCCCAGGCAGTGCTCACCTTCCTTCAGCACCACAGGATCTCTACCCCTTAATCTTACCTCTCCGGCTCCGGGAAGTTTCAGATAGAGCATTCCGCCTGATATATTCGAACGGAAGTCTGATGCGTCTCCGGCTATGGCGTTGCTTACAAAGCAGCTGCCGTTTCTCAGGGCTTCAGTGAACTGGTCCGGTGAGGTAAAGGGCTCATCAAGAAGCAGATGAGTTCTGACCCGGTCGAAAAGCATGCCGTAGCTGAACACATGATTGCCGAGAATCCGATGACCATGAGCGTCGGCTCCTCCCACAAGACAGCCTCCGGTTCTGATCCACATGTCAACCGCTCTTTTATCCGGATTGAGAACCTTTCTGTCCGGGTGACTCATTCTACCCCACACGTTAACGGGATTCACTCCCCGCTTCCACATGCTCATCCAGTTCCAGCCCTCGATGCCGGACACGGGGCAATCGGTTCCGAAGGACCATGGATACTCCCCAAGCCCGGGAACGTGGGGGCGCTTTTCCGTGGGATGGGCAATAATGGCGATACCGCCCTGTTCCAGAACACTATCCAGCTGGCTCAGTATGTGTCCGCCTGGTTTCACGCTGTTTATTCCGTATGCGAGAAGGTGATTCTTCAGGTTCGTATGCTGAAGCTCTGAACCCACAACTGTTATAAGACCGTCTGTTTTCTTACCGTGCCAGCCCTCATCCATCAAGGCAAGGTGCCTGTGATCATTGAAAGCAATGTAGTCCAGTCCCTTTTCAAGGCCTGCCTCCACTATTTCTTCAGGTTCACCTCTGCCGTCGGATCTCGTGGTATGCACATGAAGAACCCCCGTGGCGCAGTGCGGGTGAAAGGCCACGGGGGAATCCGGTGTCATTTCCGACTATCCTCTGCGCTTCTTTATCTCTTTTATCAGCTCGGGGATTACCTCGAAGAGGTCCCCCACAAAACCTTCCGAGCAGAACTGGAAGATGTTTGCGTCGGGATCTTTGTTCACAGCAAAAATAGAATCGGAGGACTGCATTCCCACACGATGCTGAACAGCACCTGAAATGCCAACTGCAAGGTACGTTTTAGGCTGAACGGTTTTACCTGTCTGCCCCACCTGTCTGGGATACTCGATCCATCCGTTATCCACGGCTGCTCGGCTGGCTCCTACGGTGCCTCCGAGAAGATGAGCAAGTTCATGGAGCATCTTGTAGTTGGCAGGATCCTTCATTCCTCTTCCACCTGAAATGACAATTTCAGCCTCGGTGATATCAACTTCATCGCCTTCGGTTGGAATGAACTCCAGGACCCTGGATCTTGACCTGGTCATTTCAGGGGTAAGTTCCAGGTTGATTACTTCACCTTTTCTTGCGGTATCGGGTTCCATGGGCTTCATGACCCCGGGACGTACGGTGGACATCTGCGGCCGGGTTCTGTCACAGACGATAGTAGCCATTATGTTGCCGCCAAAGGCAGGACGTGTCTGCATGAGCATTCCCGAGTCTTTATCTATGTGCAGCTCCGTGCAGTCCGCGGTGAGTCCTGTATCAAGGGTCTTTGAAACCCTTGGCATCACGTCTCTTCCGGTGGTGGTGGCAGCTGCTAGGACTATTTCAGGCTTTTCATCCAGAATTACTTTCGTAAGTATGCTGTTCCAGGGTTCAGTGGAAAAGTGCTGCAGAGATTCGTCCACAGCAAGAATAACTCTGTCTGCACCGGCATGTATCAGCTTTTCCGGCGTATCGTGTGGATCGTCGGTTATTACAAGTGCGGTAACCGTCTTTCCACCTGCGGAAAGTTTCCTGGCTTCACCCAGAAGTTCAAGTGCGCTTCTGTCAGGGTGTCCCTCTCTCATTTCACAGAGGACCAGAATGCCTTTGTATTTAGCCAGCTCCACAGGATCTCCGCCGAAGGAGTGGTGAACCACAAGGGCGCTGAAGGGACAGGAATCCACACAAATACTGCAGAGAGTGCAGGTGTCCGATACTTCCGCCTTTTTACTTTCATTAACGGAAAGGGCATTCACCGGGCAGGTCTTTACGCAAAGGCCACAGCCTGTACAGCTGTCTTTTATCTCAAGATATCCTGCCATCTTAAACCTCCTTCCCTTCGCCAAGCAGAAGATCTGCCAACCTCATTGCCAGCTCCTGCGGGGTACCTGTATTGATTTCTCCGCCGGTTCTGGCTTCCGGAGTGGATGTTACCACTACTTTGGTGGGAGAGCCGTTAAGGCCTGTCTCATCCTCTGTAAGGCCCAGATCATCAAGACCCCAGACAGGAATCTCTGCCTTTCGCGACTTCATTTTCCCCCTGAGGCTGGGAATCCTGGGTACATTTGCGTCTTTCAGAATTGTGAGAACCGCAGGCAGTTGGGTCTGGACCACCTGTGTGCCTGTCTCCACATATCTCTCAACGGTGATTGAACCGTCTGCAAGTTCCCTTACCTTTCCCACAAAAGTAATCTGGGGCCAATCCAGAGAAGCGGCTACACTGGGGCCTGTCTGGGCTGTATCACCATCGATGGCCTGTTTGCCGAAAAACATCGCGTCAACGTCGCCCATATGCTGAACAGCTGCTGCCAGCGTGTGACTGGTTGCCCAGGTATCAGCACCTGCGAATGCCCTGTCGCTTATTAATACGGCATCGTCGGCGCCAATCGAGATGGCTTCCCGAAGAACATCCTCTGCCTGGGGCGGACCCATGGTAATAACTGTAACAGTTCCCCCGAGCTCGTCACGCCACCGCAGTGCTTCCTCCAGGGCGTAGGTATCGAAGGGATTCATTATGGAAGGGACTCCGTCGCGGATCAGTGTTCCCCTCTCCGGGTCTATCCTCACCTCGGCGGTGTCCGGAACCTGCTTAACTGCAACGACGAACTTCATTGATTCCTACTTTCTCTGGGCTTCCTTGATCATGGCATGGGCTATGACGCTTCGCTGTATCTGATTGGTGCCCTCATAGATCTGGGTTATCTTGGCGTCGCGCATCATCTTCTCCACGGGATACTCCCTCATGTAGCCGTATCCGCCCAGGATCTGCACCGCATCGGTGGTAACGCGCATTGCAACATCGCTTGCAAAAACCTTGGCCATTGCCGATTCCTTCTCGAATTTCTTCGCGCCATTGTCCATCATTCGGGCAACGGAATAGGTAAGTGCCCTGGCGGCCTCAACCTGTGTACCCATGTCGGCAAGCATGAACTGCAGGCCCTGGAAGGAATCGATCCTCTGTCCGAACTGCTTTCTCTGGGAAGCGTACTTCAGGGCTTCATCCAGTGCCCCCTGGGCTATACCCACCGCCTGCGCCGCAACACCTGGTCGGGAATTGTCCAGGGTGCGCATTGCAACCATGAAACCCATACCCTCTCTTGCAATAAGGTTCTCAGCGGGTACCCTGCAGTCCTCGAAGATCAGCTCTCTTGTGGCTGAAGCTCTGATACCCATCTTGTCTTCCTTTTTGCCGTAGCTGAAACCGGGAGTACCCTCTTCGACGATGAAGGCACTGGCTCCCCTGGCGCCCCTGTCAGGGTCGGTAAGGGCAATGACAGTATAGATCTGAGCTTCGCCTCCGTTGGTTATCCACTGCTTGGTCCCGTTGAGGATGTAATGGTCGCCGTCCTTTATTGCCCTGGTCTTGATTCCACCGGCATCGCTCCCGGCTTCTGGTTCCGTGAGGGCAAAGGCGCATAATTTTTCACCAGAGGCAAGCTGTGGCAGATACTTCTTCTTCTGCTCTTCGTTGCCCATGAGGATGATAGGCATGGCTCCCAGTGCATTGGCTGCATAGGATACCGCAACTCCGCCGCAGTAACGGCTGAGTTCCTCGGTGGCCACCACCAGAGAGATCGCGCCCATTCCCGTTCCGCCGTATTCCTCTGGAATGTAAATGGTGAAAAGGTCGCTCTGGGCAATAGTCTGCATTATCTCCCGGGGAAATCTGTTTTCCTCGTCAAGTTCTGCTCTTACCGGCAGAATGTGTTTCTCGCCGATCTCGGTGCAGATCTCTTTAATGGCCTGAATATCCTCATTAAGCATGTAGTCCATTAGCTTCCTCACCTTCAAGGGCCCCAAGCGCCATTGCAGCCGCGGCCATTTCTGCGTTCTTTCTGCTGGGAGCAATTCCCCTTCCCAACACCGAACCGTTAATTATCACTCTTATCTCAAAAACCGGGGCATGCGCCGGGCCGGTTCTGCTATCCGTTAAGTACTCGGGCAGGGACATTCCCCTTGCCTGGCAGTATTCCTGAAGAAGACTCTTTGAGTCTCCCCTGCGGCTGCTCCTCTCATTCTTCATCAGGGTCTCTTCCACGAAATCGCAAGCCTCGCTGAAACCCCTGTCCTCAAAAAGAGCACCGGCAACTGCCTCATACGCATCCGCCGCCATCGAATCCGGAACCTCAGGTTCCGAATAGTTGGTGCCGGTTAATATCAGCTCCCTCAGTCCAAGCCTGTCAGCACACCTTGCGAGGGTTGATTTTCTAACCAGATCGATCTTCATTCTGGTCAGATCCCCCTCGGAAGCATCCGGCCATTTCCTGAGAAGGCTTTCTCTTACGGCCAGCTCAATCACTGCATCGCCAAGAAACTCAAGCCTCTGGTTGTTGTGAACTCCATCGGCTGATGAATGGGTAAGAGCCAGACGAAGAAGGTCAGAGCGGCTAAACAGCCGCTCCAGCCTCTTATATGTACTGTTCTCAGCTGTCACCCTTGTATCTGCGCAGGGCAATGGTAACATTGTGACCACCGAAGCCCAGCGAATTGCTCAGGGCGTTTTCAATGGCTGCTTCACGGGCTTTCCCCGGAACGTAGTCCAGGTCACAACCCTCTCCGGGTTCCTCATGGGTGGCTGTCGGGGGAACAATCCCCTCTCTCAGGGCCATTGCAGTGAGCATTATCTCCATACTGCCCGTTGCCCCGAGCATGTGACCGTGAACGGATTTGGTACTTGAAACAAGCACTTTGTCAGCGTGGGGTCCCAGGGCTGTTCTTATGGCAGCTGATTCATTTATGTCGTTCAAAAGGGTCGATGTGCCGTGGGCATTCACATAGTCAACCTGCTCGGGTGTAATGCCTGCATCCTTCATGGCCATGACCATTGATCTGGCGCAACCCTCACCCCCGGGAGCAGGAGCTGTTATGTGGTGGGCATCGCATGACATGCCAACGCCAGTTATCTCAGCGATAATATTCGCGCCTCGATTGAGGGCATGCTCAAGTTCTTCAAGAACCAGAATAGCTGCGCCTTCCGCAATGACAAAACCGGATCGGTCTTTGTCAAAGGGTCTCGATGACTTCTCAGGTTCGTCATTGTAAGTCGCACAGAGGGCTTTCATGGAACAGAATCCCCCAACACTCATCAGGGTTAGAGGTGCTTCGCTTCCCCCGGCCACCATAGCGTCCGCCCTGCCAAGGCGGATTGCGTCCACAGCGGCAGCAATTGCGTGGGTGCTTGAAGCGCAAGCGGTTACCGTGGCAAAATTCGGCCCCTTTGCATTGATGTCTATTGCAACCTGACCAGCCGCCATGTTGCTTATCATCATGGGTACGAAGAGGGAACTAATACGCCTGGGTCCCCTATCCAAAGCTATGGTGTGCTGTTCCTCGTAGGTCTTCAGGCCACCCACCCCGGAGCCGATGATCACACCGATCCGTTCCGGGTCCATGTTCGCGCCGGTAAATCCTGAATCTTCCCAGGCCATCCGGGCTGCAACAATGGCAAACTGTGTGTATCTGTCGTTCCTGCGAACTTCCTTGGCGCCGAGATATTCTTCGGCATCGAAGTTCTTTACTTCTCCTGCTACCTGACTGGTGAACGGTTCCGGGTCGATAACGGATAATCTTCCGATACCGCTCTTTCCAGCTACGGCGTTCTGCCAGGCTTCAGATGGTGTGTTACCTATGGGGCTAAGCACACCCATACCTGTGATCACTACCCGCTTTTCAGACACGGAATTCCTCCCGATACTTAATCCGGCAAAACGCTGCTTCCCGGGGAACCAGCGCTTCACCGGCTATTCAACACGATTCTAACTAGGCTTCAATGCCCTTTGAATTAAGGAACTCAACAACAGCACCGACTGTCTGGAGGTTATTGCCCTCTTCGTCGGAGATCTTCAAGTTGAATTCGTCTTCGAGATCCATCATGAGATCTACCATATCAAGAGAGTCTGCGCCCAGGTCGTCTTTCAGGTTAGCTGTGGGTGTAACCTCTTCAGGCTTCACATTAAGTCTGCTGACTATAATTTCAGAGATACGGTTTTCAAGAGACATTCTTCTTCCTTTCTCAGGTAGTGAGACCGCCGTCAACGGGCAGTACTATACCGGTAATATACTTCGCGGAAGGACTCATGAGAAATGAGACCGCTTCAGCTATTTCCCTGGGCTTCCCAAGACGGCCTGCGGGAATCCTCGACAGGTAGTCCGCAGTGACCTCTTCGGGAAGTTTTCTTGTCATTTCCGTTTCAATAAATCCCGGGGCAACAACGTTAACGGTTATTCCCCTGGCTGACAGTTCCCTGGTAAGTGATTTTGACATTCCGATAAGGCCGGCCTTGCTGGCTGCGTAATTGGCCTGGCCAGCGGCACCCATCAGCCCAACCACCGATGATATGCTTACAATAGCACCTTCCCTTGCACGGATAAGCGAGCGAAGAAATGCCTTTGTGACCTTCCAGGATCCTGTGAGGTTAACGCCAAGAACCTGCTCCCACTGGTTCTCGTCCATTCTCATCATCAGAGAATCCCTTGTAATACCGGCGTTATTCACAATTCCCTTAACCGGCGGAAGATCTCTGCCCACCGCCTCCACTACTTTTTCCAGTGCTTCAGAATCGGTAATGTTTACAGTATAGGGAACGTAATTCTCACCGAGTTCCTCTGCTGATTTTTTCAGGTCTTCCTCGAGCATGTCAAGGGCCGCTATGGTCCATCCGTCATCCATGAGCTTCCTGGCGATTTCCAGACCTATTCCCCTGGCAGCTCCTGTGATAACAGCGGTTCCTCTGTCACTCATCTATCCACCTCACAACCATTCCTCCCCAGGTGAGCCCTGCTCCGAAAGCAGCAAGAACAACGGTGAACCCGGGCTTTATGGTCCCGTTGTGAAGGGCCTCATCAAGGGCTATGGGTATGGAGGCACTGGAAGTATTTCCGTACTGCTCTATGTTTACATACACATCTTTCCACTCCAGCCGGAGAACCCTTGCGGTGGATTCAATAATTCTCACGTTCGCCTGATGAGATATAAGAAGGTTGACATCCTTGTAGGTGAGTCCCTCTTCTTCGAGGGCCTTCAGTGCGGAATCACGCATAGCGCGAACTGCACTTTTCATTATCTCTCCACCAGCCATATGAATGGTGTTCTGTTTCTGATCCAGGGCTTCGTGGGTGATCGGCATTCTGCTTCCGCTGGCGGGGAGATCGAGAAGATGCCCCAGAGAGCCGTCAGATCCCCAGTGGAATCCACCCAGAAGACCTCCCGGGCCCTGGCTTCCCACGCAGGCAGCTCCGGCTCCATCACCGAAAAGAACGCAGGTGTTCCTGTCTTCCCAGTTGACGATGGAGGAAAGCTTCTCGGCGCCAATAACAAGAATCCGGTCCAGCATTCCTGCCTGGATGAAGGCCTTTGCCTGGATCAGACCGAAAATGAATCCGCTGCAACCTGCCTCGAAGTCATAGCATGGGACCTTGCCAAGTCCCAGTCTGTCTGAAACAAGAGCCGCTGTGTTGGGAAAAGAATAGTCTGGGGTAACGGTACCCAGAATAACGGCCTGAACGTCTTCGGGTTTCCACCCTGCATCGTCCATGGCCCTTCTGGCAGCTTCAATTGACATGTCGCTGTTGGCCATATCATCAGGAGCTATGTGCCGCTGCTTAATTCCAGTTCGGGTAGTGATCCACTCGTCGGTGGTGTCTACCATTTTTTCAAGATCTTCATTGGTAAGTGTCTGCTCCGGGGCAAAATGACCGGTGCCCATGATGTAAGCGTGTCTAGCCTTCAACGGTACTTTCCTCCTCCTCGAGTAGTTCAGCCATTTTGGTCTCTATGGCTTCTACGGCGCCGCTTCGCCTGAAATCGGTGGCTGCTGCTATGGCGTTTCTTATGGCCAGGGCTGAAGAGCTGCCGTGGGCAACTATGCCAACACCCTTCAGCCCCAGAAGCGGGGCTCCTCCGTATTCCGCAGCATCGAATTTCTTCCACAACTTATTAAAGGACGGCCTCATGAAAAGATAGCCCATCCTGGAGGTCCATTGCTTCTTCATCTCAAGATAAAGGGTTCCACCTACCATCGAAGCAATGGATTCAATGAATTTTACAAGCACATTACCCGTGTAGCCGTCTGAAACAACAACGTCGGCCTCACCCATGAGAATGCCGTCACCTTCGATGTTACCGCCGAAATTCAGTGGTGACCGGCTGAGAAGTTCGAACACCTCTTTTATCTCGGGCGTGCCCTTTGAAGGTTCGCTTCCCACATTGAGCAGCCTTATCTTGGGAGAATCAACTCCAAAAACAAGGTGGGAATAAATGCTTCCCATGAACGCAAACTTGTAAAGAAGCTGAGGCCTGCAGCCGACATTTGCTCCCACGTCCAGAAGGATGGTGGGATTACCTATGGTGGGTATGCTGCTGGCAAGAGCAGGTCTGGGAATTCCCCTGATCCTTCCAAGGGCGAACATACTGCTGGCCATCATAGCCCCGGTATTCCCGGGACTTACCATGGCGTTTGCAATTCCCTTTTTCTGAAGACCTGCCATAACAACCATGGAGCTGTCAGGTTTCTCCCTCAGGGCTTCTGCGGGATGGTCATCCATGGTTATCACCTGGGAGGCATGCTGAATTTCTATGGGAAGATTCTGACCGGAAGCCCTGGACAGAAGCCGGGCAATGGTATCCCTGTTCCCCACCAGAATAACCTTCACATCCTTCTTCAGCTGCCTGGGACTCTCCCTGAAAAACTTCACGGCCCCGTTAACGACAACACCGGGGCCGTGGTCTCCGCCCATGGCATCAAGCGCCACTACAACAGGCTGGCTCAAAACATGCTCCTGCAGAATGTTATGATCTACTCTTCAGCAGGTTCAGTAACCTGACGACCGTTGTAGAATCCGCAGTGCTTGCATACCCTGTGCGGGAGTCTTGGTTCACCGCACTGGGGACATGAACTGGTGGATCTGGCATCAATCTTCCAGTGTCCGCGACCTTTGTCGCGCCGGGTGGAGGAGTGCCTTCTTTTTGGAACGGGCATTAGTTCTCTCTTTCTTCAGGATCATCGAAGTCAGTCTTCGATATGGTGTTCACACTGTTCTGTGTTTCTGTTAATTCCGCACCTGGGGCAAAGCCCCCTGCAGTTCTCGTCGCAAAGAGGTACCGAAGGAATGGAAAGTATCACCGATTCGCGAACGGGGTCTAATATACTAACGGTGCCGTCGTTATGCGAGACCGGTTCAACCTCAGGGTCGGTAAGCATTTCCGGGTCCCAGGAGTAAATGCGCTCCACTTCTTCTGTAACTTCGAAATCAACCGGGGCCAGGCACCTTGCGCAGCAAACACTGAAAACCCCTTCAAGTTCTCCCCTGACCAGTATTTCGTTCTCGGTTCTTGTGACCTCAAGTGAAAGTACTCCTTCTTCCGAGATGGGAATCGCTTCCGGGATATCCCATTCGGTTTCCCCCATGGGAAAAGTGAAGGTTTCCCTGGTCATTCCCCTTGGTATGGAATTGATGGACAATGCCATGGTTTTGGTGTTAAGCTTCATGTTAGCCCCTCCGGAATTCCTCTGCAATGGAATTCTCTATTCGGGTATTCTCATCCGGGGAGGGAGACTGAACGTAGATCCTTGCCAGGGGCTCGGTTCCGCTGAGCCGTATGAGAACCCATGTGTCTTCGCCGAGAAGCAGTTGAACTCCGTCGGTTCTGTCTACCCTCTGAACCGGCAGACCGGCTGCTTCAG
>CAZRCS010000063.1:0-10160 GCA_964598645.1 uncultured bacterium
TTCATTCAGTGATTTAAAGCAGACCATGGCGGAGCTTCTCAATAAGTGAAACTGCCCGGGCGGCGGCATAAACTGATTGTTTCATTCCCCTTCGAAACCCGCAACCGAATTGTCCGTGTCACCAAGCGGAGGCGGGATCTCTCCATTGATCCGAACCTCTATAAGAGAGGGACCCGGAGCGGCAAGGGCCTCAGGAACCACACGCTGCATTTCGCCGGGTTTTTCCACCAGGAAGGAGAGAAGCCCCATTGCTGACGCCATGCCGGCGATGTCCAGTTTCTTTCTGTAACGCACGGAATCCATGGGAAGCTTGTTGCCCACCTGCTTGCTTCCATGCCAGGTAATCCCGTGCATGTGGTTGTTTTCCACTATCCATACCACTGGAACATCGTACTGGGCAGCTGTGATGAGTTCCATGCCGTTCATGGTGAAGCAGCCGTCTCCGACTATTGCAAAAACAGGTCTCTGGGGATCTGCAAGGGCGGCTCCGATGGGTGAAGCGGTGCCATGCCCCATGGATCCGAAGCCCAGGTTAAGAACGAATTTCTGGCCATGGCGAATGCACAGGTAATGGATGTTGAAGAGCATGTGGCCGCCGATGTCTGAAAATACCACTGCGTCTCCCGGAAGTACCTCCTGCAGGTCGGAACGCCACCGCTGGGGAGTAACCGGCACCATATCCGAGTAAATAAGATGCGGTCTTACGCACCTTTCGGCCCAGATGGGCGCAGGCTGCTTCAAAGACCATTTCGACCTGTGGCTGGCTCCGTCTCTGATGTACCTGTGGGTGTGATACACTATTTCCGTAAGAATGGCCCGGGCATCTCCAACCAGTGGAATGTCCACGGGACAGCTACGGCCCACTGTATCCGGGTTCACATCCAGCTGTATCAGACAGGTGGAAGGAGACACCCCGGTGCAGCTTTTCAGCGCGTCGTCATCCTTCAGCGAGGTACCTATGGTCATCAGAACATCCACACCCTTGTCGAGGATAGTTTCCCTGGCAAGTTTGTGACCGGCGAAGCCTAAAACACCCAGGGAGAGAGGGTGATCCTCCGGGAAAACCCCCTTCGCTCTGGGTGAAGTTGCCACCATTGCAGGAATGAGTTCCGCCAGGCTCAGCAGATTGAATTCTGCTCCGGATATTTCCACACCTGAGCCAACCAGGAAAACAGGCTTCCTTGCACCCAGAAGAGCACTGGTTGCCCTTTGAACCGCTGATCTGTCGAACACTCTGGTTTCGGGACGATAGGTTTTGGGACTGAATGAATCTTCTGAAACAAGCTTGTTCCAGAAGTTCACGGGGATGTTCAGATGAACAGGCCCCGGCTTTCCTGTAAGGGCGGCCCTCAATGCCCTGCGCAGCTGTGACGGTACAGCGGACGGAGACCGAATCGTGGCGGAATACTTGGTAACCTGCCTGAACAACTCTTCTGTGCTGAAGTCATTCCTGCCTTCAGCTCCTCCGGCACATCCCGTTAAAACAAGCAGTGGAACCGAGTCTGCAAAGGCACAGGCAATTCCTGTGAGCATATTCGTTGCTCCGGGGCCTGCGGATGCCGCGCATACAGCCAGTTTGTGGCTTGTACGGGCGTACCCGTCCGCCATGAATGCTGCCCCTGCTTCATGTCTTGCTACGATAAGCTTGAACCCCGGGTTGAAATCTACAGCCTCGAAGAAGGGCTGGAGCAACCCTCCCGGTATTCCGAAAACGACCCCGGCACCTTCTGCTTCCAGATACCGAAGGAAAAAATCCACCACCTTTTCCTCGGATAAATCAGCTGAGTATGTGACTGGCGGTCCGGCCTTTCCGATTTCCATCACACCGTTCTCCGGATGGTAACTACCTCTTCAGCCGGGTCCGAGGGAACGCTTTTCTCAGATAATCCCCCGGTGTTGACCCGGGGTTCAACTGGTAAATGAACCCAGAATGTGGAACCCTTTCCCGGAAGTGACATGACCTCGAGCCTGCCTCCTATACTGGAAAGGAGTTTTACCACCACCGAAAGGCCCATTCCATGGCTGTCCGCACTTCTGGTGGCCGGGTCGGATCCCCCTGCTCTGAATATTTTAAGCAGGTCTTCTTTTTCTATGCCCCGGCCTGTATCGGAAAGCTTGATGGTAAGAAATCCCGGTTTGCCGTCCAGCTCCAGGACCAGGCTTCCACTGTCCGTGTATTTCACTGCATTTGTAAGCAGATTGTCGACTATCCGGTCCAGCACCATTCTGTCCACATAGATGAAAGGAGGCATTTCTCTGGTGGAGATAACGCTGATACGGAGTCCCTTCGTTCCCGCCAGGGCCCGCAGCCTTCTTCGCAGAGATTCTTCCAGAGGTTTTGTTTTAACCGATTCAGGCCGGAACTGAAGAGAAGAGATATCGCAGGATTCAAGTTCCAGCATGTCATCAAGAAGGCCCCTGATTCTGGTCACGGCATTATTCTGCTCCTCGACCATCCAGCGGTTTTCGGGGCTCAAGTCATCTGACATTATCTCAGCGGTCTGCAGCACCACGGTAAGGGGGTTCTTCATGTCGTGGGAAACCCCTTTAAGGGCGGAAGCCTGCTCCGCCAGAATGCTGTTAAGCCGCCTGGCAAGTTCTTCGCTGGCTCTGGTTCTCTGCTCGACCTGTTCTTCCAGGCGTCGGCTCCAGTCCTTCTGTCTCTGGTGCAGCAGAAGGATCTCCTGCTGGGTCTCCTGGCTTTCCACCACAACCTGGGTAAGACCCGAGTTGATGTCTTCAGCAACATTCAGGTTGTGCCTGTTTATCCTCCGAAGTTCGAAGATGTAACCCAGTGCTGCCCCAAGAACTGGCGTCAGCACCCACAGATAGCCGGAAGCGAGAAAGGACCAGATATCCAGGAGAACAACTGCCGCCGATAAGATCGAACCAAGAAAAAGACCTGCAAGAACGGGCATGAACCGGCTTTTTTCATAGACCGAGAGTTCATACTCACAATGCTGGTCTCCTTTGCAGATGCAGGCTGTTTCCCGAAGGCTTGCAGGGGGAAGGTTCCATAGAAGCGGAAGCGCTTCGGACTGAGCCTGACGTGACAGGCACATTAGTCTGCTCTCCTTCCGTGAGGAGTGGTAGCGCAGGCGGAACCTGTTCCCGCTTAACTTTACGAAATCACCGTGGCTGAAATTGGAAATGCTTGCAAAGTGCTTCTGTCCCATCTCCAGCATCTGACTGGGGGTGGTTGCCCAAAGCAGGAAACGAAGCGGTCCGTAGCTGTCCTTCATTCTGTAAGTGCATGCATCCATGAATGCCCTGTCGCTTCCAGTCATAGAGCGCACCAGTTTGAAAAACGTCTCTGTCCTTTCAAGGGATATCCACCCCTTGCATGCACGAAGCTCATCGGCGGATATGCCCACCTCCGAACTCAGAGCATCTATTTTTGCCTTACCGAATTTATCCTCTACGAACCAGACAAGGGACCGGATGATCCGCATATTGAGATCGGCCCGGGCAGGTCCATGTGATCCATTGGAATTGTTCAATTCTGAGAATGCAGGGTCAGCCATTTCAAATCATCTTTCGGTAAAGGGCATAATCAGGCTAAGTTTGACCCCCCAGTAGCATATTAGCCAATGTATTAATTATACACCGAATTGATGATAACAATACTTGTGCTCTTTGGTCAATAGGGTTTCATGAGACGGTTATAAGGGCTTTCGAACCGAGTCCTCGTTGACCGTTTCCATGCGGGGGAATATCGTAGCAGAACCGCAGGCGATAACTAATTAATCGGGGAGGGTTTCATTATGAAATTAGTGCTGATTCTTTTTTCAGCTGCATTCATGGCCATGGCAGGCTGGGGAGATGAAAACGAGGGAACTGTTTCTCTGCCCCTGGAAAGATACCTTCCGGATCAGCCGGGTTACCGGTGGAATTACTGGGGGTTCGCCGAGTACGGCCACTGGATGCAGCTGGATGAGATCAGAAGCAGTGAATCCGGAACCATTTTCCTCGTCAGCGGAATGGTGGAGGACATGTCCGAAGGTGAAGGCGGAGGAGATCTGTCCATAGCCATGAAATACCTGGTAACGGACAGCGTCCTTATGGTGGTTCAGCGTGCACCCCTTGCAATGGACAACGACTTCACTGAGATGGAGCTTCTCAGGCTGCCCCTTGAAACAGGAAGCAGCTGGACACAGACAGTAACGGACAAAGACGGAGAAGAGGTTGAACTGATCTGTGAAATTGAAGAGATGGAAGAGAACCTGATAACCCTTCGCTACAGCAGAACGGACAGCCCATTCTATCAGCTCAGGGTGTTCGAAGAGGGCATTGGGGTCGTTACCTTCGAGAAGCTCTACATGAGCCCTGACGGCAACTTTGAAATAGGCTACACACTTTTCAGAGGTAACTACTAGCCGCTAAGGGCTCTGTTGAATCACAAAAGTCAATGGACTTATGTGTAAATATCCACGAAACTCGTACCAGTTATGTGTATGAGGGGTCAGGTGTGTCTTGTGGACCTGCCTGCTATTTCGTCCCCTCAGCTACTCCGAACACCTTTTCCGTGGAAAGTCCGGCTTCTTTCAGCACCTGGGGCCTTCTGATCTTCTTCGTGGTGGTCTTGGGGAATTCGGTGTCACGGAGAATGAAGTTGGATATCCTTTTGAAGGACGGGTTGTGAGAGTTCACGCTCCGAAGCTCAGACCTTATCACGGAAAGGCCGAACTCTTCCGTGAGCTTTTCACCTTTGCCCTCGGCAAGTTCGATCAGGGCATCGTAGTTGGGGAACACTATGCACCAGATCTCTTCACCCTTGGTGGCAACTTCCCTGCCGAACACCAGACTCTCGGAGACATACCCGCTGCGGTTAAGCTGGTGCTCAAGTTCCTCGGGGTAAACATTCTTGCCGTTCTTGGCCACGATGATGTTCTTTTTTCTGCCTGTAATGGTAAGAATGCCGTCCCTGTATATCCCGAAGTCTCCCGTTCTGAACCAGCCGTCGGGGGAAAGCACCTGAGCTGTGGCTTCGGGGTCGTTGTGATAGCCCTGCATCACATTGGGTCCCCGAACCAGTATTTCTCCGGCACCTTCGTGGTCAGGGTTATCGATGCGTATTTCCACATCGGGCAGCGGCGGCCCCACAGTGCCGGGTATTTTCACGTTGTACCTGCAAACGGCCACGATTGGTGAGCATTCGGTAAGACCGTAGCCCTGCAGCACACGGAAACCCAGGTCGGAAAAACCCTTCATCACCTGGGCATCCAGCGCCGCTCCGCCGGAGACCAGAGTACGCAGGGATCCGCCGAAACGGGAATGAACCGCGGAGAAAACCTTTTTCCTCAAACCGGAAACCCCCACGAGTTCTCCCATGGAAGAAACGGCCTTCCCGAAACCGAGCTTCAGGGAACCGCCCTTCATGGACCTTATCTGTGCCATTATACGCCTGTACATACCCTCCCACAGAAGGGGAACTCCCAGCACGATCGTAATGGAATTCTCAGAGAGATCTTCGAGAATGTACCGGAGCCCCCGTGAGATAACCACGGTGCAGCCGTGCTGAAGGGGGCAGAGGAAGCCGCAGACACACTCGTACATGTGGTGAAATGGAAGCACCGAAAGAAACACCTCATCGGTGGCAATGTTCGCGGATGCAAGCATCATCTGCAGGTCGCTCAAGAGGTTCCCATGGGAAAGGACCACTCCCTTGGCGGTACCCATGGTACCCGATGTGTATGAGATAACGGCAACCGAAGAGGAGGTGACAGATCCCGGAACGGTAAAGGAAGACGGTGGATCATCGGATTCCAGCATAGAGGAAAGACAGGTGAAGGAAGACTTCCCTGTGCAGTTCATAACGAAATGATGAGAGCAGACGTTATGACCCTTGTGCATGTGTTCCCGCACCGTCTCTGCCTTTGTCTGGTCGAAAACGAAGAAGGAAGCCCCGGAGTAGTGCAGGATGCCTGAGACGTCGGCTGCAGGCAGTTCCTTGTCTATGGGCACCACGGTTCCCCCTGCGAAAAGAGTTCCCAGAAAGGCCGCGGCCCATTCTATGCCGTTGCGTCCGCACACCGCCACCACAGGCGCCTCTCCGTATGAAAGAAGAGCCCTGGCGAAGGAAACGGACATGTAATACAGTTCGGCAAAGGAAACGGACCTGACACCACCTGAAGCATCGGTTTCACGCATGAACTGGCGCGTTCCATACCTGGAGGCGGAAGCCTCCACCATCAGCGGAATAGTTGCGAATCTCTCTATGTCCCGGACCGGTCCCCCGGGATAGCCTGTTTCAGACATCACTCACCCCTTATGAAGAAGTTGCTGCACAGAAGAATAAAGGAGGAATGGGAAGAAGGCAACCGATGCCCATGGGATATGGGGGCCCACTAAAATATTTTGTCCTGTTACCGAGGGAGGCAAAGATTCTTCATGGTTGTAAATGGAGAGAATCATCCACTGATTGCAAGGTTTATAGCTAGAGAGATCAGATGAATAGTTATTCACAGCCAGCTGCAGGCAGATCAACCCTCATGGCTTTCTGCAGATAGCTTTGAAATCAACCATATG
Organism: uncultured bacterium; assembly: GCA_964598645.1. Lineage (GTDB taxonomy): Bacteria > Fermentibacterota > Fermentibacteria > Fermentibacterales > JCC-6 > Sabulitectum. Next base: position 6,529 of record CAZRCS010000063.1, read on the forward strand.
CTCAGTTTTTTCCTCTTCATGTATCTCGATCTGTTCAATCAGAAAACCCGCGCGTCTAAGTTCATTCTCGAGATCATTGGTATTCATTACCCTTCGAGTACAGATCCAGTATTTACCCTCAAATTCAACTTTTTCGTAAGGATAATCCTCTTTGACACTGTGCCATATGATCCCACACTTATCGGCGCGTCCGGGAAACGGCCACTTGAAAGGGTTTTCCATGCTCATGGTATCTACGATGAAGTATCCACCACTTTTCAGAAGTCTGAGAACATTGGTTAGTGCGGCATGCCTGTCAGAGTCATAAGTAATGCAGTGCATGCAGTGTCCGTCAACAACAACATCGTAAAGGCATGACTCTATTTCAGATATGGAACAGATGTCATTCACTGAGTAACTAATATCCAGGTTTCGATCCCTTGCAATACCCCGGGCAATTTTTATGGCAGTTTCCGAAACATCAAAACCGTCTACATCGTAGCCGTGTTGAGCCAGAAAGCAGGATGCAGGTCCCGTGCCGCATCCTATCTCCAGAACTTTCGCGTTGGGTACAGGTTTAATTCGGGCAAGAACACTCTCCAGATATTCCTTCATGTAGAAATTTTCAAAAGTCTCAGAACTTTCACTGGATTCCCCCCAGAAAGATAAGCCTTTTTCCTTAAGCTTTCTGTAGCCATCCTCGTGGCTTTCATAATACTTCATTGTGATTTCTCCCCGTTCCGGACCGGTCCGCCGGAATAGTCCGTTCCAGACTTCACTCACCTCTCATGAAGAAGTTACTGAACAGAAGAATAAAGACGTAGGGGGAAGAAGGCAACCGATGCCCATGGGATCAGATGGAGTTTCTGGTATAGAGTCTGTGGTAGTGGCCCTCAAGCTTCATGAGACTTTCGTGGGTACCGGTTTCAGCCACGGCGCCTTTGTTCAGCACGATGATCTTGTTAACGTGGCGCACGGTGGAGAGGCGGTGGGCAATGATTATGGTGGTTCGGTTTTCGCTCAGTCTGAACATTGCTTCCTGGATGAGACTTTCCGATTCATTGTCCAGCGACGAGGTGGCTTCGTCGAAAACAAGCACAGGAGGGTTCTTCAGGAAGACACGGGCAATGGATACCCGCTGTTTCTGACCGCCGGAGAGTTTTACGCCCCGTTCGCCCACGTATGTGTCGAAGGTTTCCGGAAGGGACATGATGTAGTCGTATATGTTGGCATACCTGGCTGCTTCTATCATTTCCTCTTCGGTGGCCAGGGGTTTGCCGTACATGATGTTGTCTCTGATGGTGCCGTCGAAGAGGAATACATTCTGCTGAACAAGGCCTATGTTTTCCCTTAGAAAGCGCTGCTGCAGATCCATGATGTCGTGTCCGTCGAAGGTAATGGAGCCCTTCTGCGGTTCATAGAACCGGGGGATCAGCGAGACGATGGTGCTCTTGCCTGCTCCGGACTCACCCACGATGGCAACTGATTCCCCCTGTTTCACCGTAAGGGATACATCCCTGATGATCCAGTCCGGTGAGGAGGAGTACTTGAACCAGATGTTCTTCAGCTCTATTCTGCCCTTTACAGGGTGGAATGAACGGGCATGGGGCCGGTCCTCTATGTCAGGGTCGATGTCCATGATCTCGATGAATCTCTCGAAGGAGGCCGCCCCCTGATGGAACTGCTCGGTGAAGTTCATGAGCCTTTGAATCGGGTTAAGGATGATGTTAACGTAAAGAATGAAGGCCAGGATATCACCGGGGGTTATCCGTCCTTCGAAGTAAAGCCATGTTCCTCCGGCAATAACTATCAGATAGTACATGTCAGAGAGGAAGTGGAAGCCGGAGTAGAACACACCCATGATGGTGTACATCTTCTCTTTTGCCACTTTGAAATGGGTGTTCACCGTGTCGAATTTCGTCATTTCAAGGTCTTCATTGGCGTAGGATTTCACTTCGCGTATGCCCTGAACCGAGTTCTCCACGGCACTGTTTATGTCTGCTATCTTTTTCCGGACCCTGCGGAATCCCCTTCTCATTTTCCCGCCGTACTTGATTCCCCAGAGAAGCATGAAGGGAATGGGAACCAGGGAGATCAGCGCCAGGGTTGAGTTGAAACGGAACATGAAGAAGAACGAACCAACGATGAGGAAAATGGAAAGAATAAGGTCCTCCGGCGCATGGTGGGCAACCTCGGATATGGTATTCAGGTCGTTGGAGATGCGCGACATGATGTGTCCGGTTTTCGTGCCGTCGAAATATGTGAATGACAGTTTCTGAACATGACGGAAGATGTCTTCCCTCATGTCATACTCCATGCGCACACCAAGTATGTGACCCCACTTCATCCGGATGAATTCAAAAACCATCTTGGCCAGGTAAATGAGGATCATCAGGGCGAAATAGATGATAATGGCCCTTGCGTTCTTGTCGGGGATGTAGTCGTTCAAAAGGGTCCTCACCATTGATGGGATCAGAATGGCCAGGGCAGACGAGAGCAGAGCAACGGAAATGTCCACGCAGAAAAGCAGCTTGTGGGGTTTGTAATAGGCAAGGAATCGTTTCAGCATTGCTACTCCGTATTCGAATGAGGTCGTAATATAGCGTTTTTCATTCCTGTGAGCCTATTCATGCTCAGCTTACGATATGGCAGGCAAAGACTTAGGCTGAGCTGTCTTCGGGGCGGCGCATTCATGATATTCCCGCAGTTTCATGCAAAAAGAGCATCCGGAAGGAATTCTCTGAAACCGGTTCTCCTGAGAAATCGGACAAATGCCTATGCAATGTTACAAATCTTGTAACAAAGATGGTTGTATTTGTTACAAGTATTGTATTATGATCAGGGTATAGCACAGGAGGTAACAGTGTTTCAGAGGAAAGTAATGATAACACTTGACCACTGGTTCAGCGGAAGAGAAAGAAAGCCTCTGATAATCCGTGGAGCCCGGCAGACAGGAAAGACAACTGCTGTGAGAATGCTTGCCGGGGATATTCCGGGGTATTTGGAGATCAATCTCGAGGCTCCCGGCGAGAAATCCGTTTTTACAAGGAATCTTCCTGTGGAAGAGTTGGTAAGTGCTATAAGGCTTGAGAAAAACGTTCAAGCCCCTCTGGAAAACTCGCTTCTTTTCCTGGACGAGATTCAGGCCTGCCCGGAAGCCTTCAGCTACATAAGATTTCTATATGAGCAGCTTCCTCAACTGGCCGTTATTGCATCAGGTTCTCTTCTGGAAGCCTACATCGGTAAAGAAGGAATGGGTTTCCCTGTTGGAAGGGTCGAGCAGACCTTCATCTACCCGGCTACGTTCAGTGAATTCCTGGGAGCAGTGGGAAAAGCTGAAATGCAATCTCTTCTTGGCGCAATTCCTTTCCCGGACTACGCCCTTCAAGCGGTTTACCATGAATTCGTACGATATTCCATTACAGGTGGAATGCCTGAGCCGGTGCAGATGATTGCGCAGGGTCGCAAGCTGGATTCACTGCAGCAGTACTATTCGTCACTGTTGCTGGCTTTCCAGGATGATGTGCCGAAGTACACTTCCGGTACAACCATGCGAAGAGTAATCACACATTGCCTGGAAAAAGCCCCTGTCTACACCGGAACAAGAATTCAGTTTGCGGGATTCGGGAATTCCTCCTACAGGTCCCGAGAGG
>CAZRCS010000064.1:0-9953 GCA_964598645.1 uncultured bacterium
AAAAGGCCGCCGGAGAACCAGCGGCCTTTCAAAACCTTTTTAGTTACTCCGATCAGGGGAGTTCAGGTTCATCGATTGCCATGATGTCCATGTTCCACTCGCCGGATATTCTGTTAGAGCTGAAGGCTATCCAGTTCTTTTCAGGGTTCCATGCCGGATACTGATCTATACCGGGATCATCGGTCAGCTGGATAAGTGTATCGTTTTCAACATTGGTTATGAATATCTCGTAATTGCCGGTTCTGTCAGAGCTGAAGGCTACCCAGTTGTCATCCGGACCCCAGGTGGGGTGTATGTCGTCGGCGGAACTCTGGCCCAGCACCCTCTGATCGGTTCCATCAGGGTGCGCTACCATTATGTCCCAGTCATCTGAAGATGTGGAACGGTGCTGGAAGAGTATCCAGGAGCCGGTTTCCGGGCTGTAGGAAGGGCGAAGCATATCGCCTTCTGGAAAACCAGTCTGAAGAGCAGGAGAAAACAGGGAATCCGGGGTGTAATTATAGGGGATCTTATAGAAACGCCAGTTGCCTGTAACCTGCCCGCAATAGAGAATGCTGTCGCCTGACACGTTGTACGTTGGAAATGCATTCGGAAGACTGTCCAGAATATGAACGGTAACAGCTACGTCATTTCCTGCAATGGATCTGATCTGTCCCCGCATGCTGTCCGAGTTCATGGCTGTATAGACTATTCTGCAGTTATTAGCGTTCCAGGCGCCCAGGGGGCCAACGAATTCATCCATACCCGTGAATGTTCGCTGGGCAGGATTATTGATTCCGTCGGCACCGAACAGTTTTGTGGATCCATCTGCCCAGGACGAAAAGAAAAGCACATCTCCGTAGGGCGACCATGAAAGGGCGGTGTCCGCATATACACCGGATAGCCACAATGTAGATCCATCTTCCCATACCTGTGGTTCATCAGGATCATTGCAGCCTGCCGTGATGATCGCCGCGGCGATCATCCCTGCGAGTATCTTCTTTGTCATTGTTATTCCTGTTCTGTGTTATCCAGGGGAGTAATATCGGCTCCAAGATTACCCAGCCGGTCAAGGATATTTCCGTAACCCCTCTGTATCTGATGAACATTGTGTATTATGCTCTCTCCTTCGGCGCACAGGGCAGCTGTGAGAAGAGCCATCCCTGCTCTTATATCCGGGCTGGAGACTTCTGTTCCAACCAGCTTGGAAGGGCCTGAGACAACCACCCTGTGAGGGTCGCAGAGGATAAGTGCGGCTCCCATGGCCGCAAGCTTGTCCACAAAGAACATCCTGGACTCGAACATCTTCTCGAAAATAAGACTTGTGCCCCTGGCCTGGGTTGCCAGAATCACAGCGGTGCTGGTAAGGTCAGGAGAGAAACCGGGCCACGGTGAATCATAGATCACAGGTATTGCACCGCTTCTGTCCGGGCGTACAGTCAATTCCTGGTCAGCCGGAATGGTGAGATTCCCATCTTTATGCATCACCTCTACTCCAAGCCGGCCAAGACCGATCATTGTTGGTCTGATTATGCTTTCGGGAACTCCGGGGATGGTTACTTCACCTCTGCAGCAGGCAGCCAGCCCTATGAAGCTTCCTATTTCTATGTGATCAGGAGTGATGGTGTGGTCGGTTCCCCCGAGAAGTTCTCCGCTCCCTTTGATGGTTATTCTATTGGTTCCGTGACCTGTGATGTCAGCTCCCATGGAGATAAGCATTTCCGCGAGGTCCTGAACATTGGGCTCGCATGCGGCGTTGTAGATCACCGTGGTGCCCGATGCGACCGAGGCTGCCATCAGAGCATTCTCCGTTGCAGTTACACTTGGTTCGTCCAGGTGGATGTCGGCTCCTTTGAGCCCTGCTTCAGCTTCGACCCTGATCATTCTTCCCCTGAAAGAAACCCGGGCGCCCAGCATTTCAAGCACAAGAAAATGGGTATCCAGGCGCCTTCTGCCTATAACGTCTCCCCCCGGAGGAGGTATTTCAACAGCACCGGTTCTGGCCACAAGGGGACCTGCAAGAAGGATTGAGGCTCTGATCGCCCGGGACCTTCCTTCATCAAGCCCGTGGGGGTCAATGTTAACCGCATTTATTGCCACCGTCTGCTGGCTCCTGTTTTCATTAACTTCAGCGCCCAGATCCCTTAGAAGACCTGTCATTGCCCTTACATCCATTATATCAGGGCAGTTGCGGAGGATTACGGGTTTACAGGTGAGAAGAGCTGCTGCAAGGTCAGGAAGAGCCGCGTTCTTGCTTCCCGAGGGTACCAGGGTGCCCTGAAGACGATTGCCTCCGCGTACAAGCCAGCTGGAACTCACTTCTGTGCTCCCGTTTTCCTGAGGATGGTGTGATAGAGATCCGGATGCTCGTCAGCAAGCCATTTCTGTTTCAGCAGCCACCTTACGTAGTCAGGGTCGCCTGCAACGGTATCTTCAACGAGACTTCCGCGGTACTTCCCGAAGGTGAATATTTTTACTTCAAGGGGTGAGGCAATCAGTTTCACCATTTCATTCCAGTCATTCTGGATCTCGTGGAGTGTTTTTTGTCTGAATGAATAATGAAGGAGTGCCCTTACAAGTTCAGTGTCGAAAAGAGCCCTGTGGGCTTCACCCTGAAGCCCCTCATCAAGCTCGAAACGATATCTGAGTGCCTGCAGCGCATGTGATGGTATATCCTGCCATATGTGTCTGGAGAGCCTCAGTGTATCGACATGTTTTCCAGGACCGAAGGAACTGAAAAGGCCGGGATACTGCCTTTTTAAAATTGCGTAGTCGTATGGCAGGTTATGGGCTGACAGAAAGTCTGCCTGGGTCACAAGGGCTTCGATATTGCTTTTTATATCATCGGCACTGGGAGACGTTTCCACCATTCTGTTGCTGATTCCGTTTACCGCTGAGGCCTCCGGGGGGATTGAGACAGAAGGTTTGACCAGAGACTCGAACCGTGTTTCTTTCCCGGTGTACCGGAAACCCTTGTACTCTGCCAGTATGAAGGCTACTTCGCAGACCTCGGCATTTGCCGGGTCTGGACCTGTGGTTTCGGTATCGAGAAAAAGAACCCTGGTGGATCCATTCTCGATGGTGCTGAAAAGATCTGGACTGCTGTTCATAACTTCAATTCTAACTCAATGGAAACCTGCAGGTAAAGCCCGGCTTTTTTGACAATACGGTCCAGTTTTTATTACACTATGGCAGATACTGGTTTAAGGCTTCTTGAAGGGAGTGTTTATGAAAAGGTATTTGTTCCCGGCTCTTCTGGCGGCAATGCTTGTTGCAGGCTGCGGAGAAGGACCAACTGAGCAGGCTAATCCTCTGTCCCTGGTGCCTGAGAACGCAATGATCGTAGTTACATTGAATGATCCTGCCGGGGTGGTGAGGAACATCGACGGCTACATCGAAGACGGTGCCTCTCTACTGGGGGCAAACATGCTCGAGAATCTCATATGCGAACAGCTCGCAATACCATCTCTGGATTCCATGGAATCAAGATACGGTTTCGATCCCTCCGGTCTTGTGGTTTTCTGGATGGAAAATGCAATGCCCAACAGTATGGGCATGGCGATTTCAGCACCTGACCTGCCTTTGTTCCTTTCGCTGATGGAAGAGATGGGTGCACAGTTTACCGATGAGGAACCGGTAAACGGTAATCCCGTCTATTCAATCGATACGGGAGATGGAACAGTGTATATCACTGGTTCAGGCGGTGTTGCCATTATGACACTGTCCCAGGTCAAACTCGAACCCCTCCTTGGAAAGCTTTCCGACCAGGGGGAGGAGGTTCTTCCAACCAGTCTTACCATGCACTTCAACCTCGCCATGATAGGACCCATGGTGGCAGGACAGATGCCCATGGCAAGAACCATAATGATGCAGGGACTTGCGGAAGACCCCACCATGCCTGAGTTCGTCCCAGGGCTGATGAACGTCTATATGGACGGTATCCAGCTTATTCTAACACAGGCAGATCAGGCGACTGTTACCATGGAGATAGGTCCGGAAGATTTCGTAATAACCAAGGATGTCTCCTTCCTCGAGGGATCCGAACTGGCAGGCATGATGGTTTCTCCAGGTGGAAGAGACCTGTTGGAACTGATTCCTGAGGGCGATGTAGCAACAGTCCGTTTCAGGATGCCTGAAGAAATCACCATTGGTATCATTAACGCGTTCACTGAGGTAATCACGCCGAACATTCCCGCAGAAAACCTTCAGTTCTGGGCGGGTATGTCCTCCAACGCTGCATTGGCAATGTACAATGATGGCCCTATGCATCTTGTTGCCGCCTACGATCTCCAGGAGGACGTAAGCCTTGAAGACATTGCAGCAATGTACACCGAGTATATGAACGCATTCACAGATGCTTTCCAGAGTTTCGGCGACATTGGCCAGTTCTTGAATATCACCGACAACGGTATTGTGGAATATGAAGGAGTTGATTTCTACTCCATGTCCATGGACATCGAAACGGATACCCTTACAGCAATGTCATTCGACTATTGGATGACCATACAGGACGGTGCCCTTCTCCTTGAAATGGCAGAAGAACCCTCTCTGCTTATTGATGTGGCCTCGGGAGATTTCACCCCTGCGGAACTGTCCGGAACAGGTGACATGGCAGGAGAGATGAGCCTTGCAGGCTACCTTGCAATGATCATGGCCTTCAGCCCGAACGGCATGGATCTTCCTGAAATATCTTCCGACGTGATTATTCGTTGGAACGGCAGCTTCGAAAACGGAGGCATACACGCTGTAATGACCCTGAACGGCCGGGATGCGGTTGCAACCGGTTTTGCGTTTTTCGGTCTGCTCTCCGCTACCATGATGTAAACTTGTTTTGCTGAAAGCAGGCCGCGCTCAGGTGCGGTCTGCTTTTTTATTCCACTGAACCGTTATAGATTCCCTGGGCGGATTCGATCCCGTTCCTGACCACCTCAATAACGCAGTCGGCGGCTCTGTGGGCCGTTAAAGAGGCCAGCTCCTGTTTCTGTTTCGGTACCCGCGAAAGAACATAACTTGCAAGCTCAATTCTTTCCGGTTTCGGCCCGATTCCCATACGGAGCCTGGGGAAATCCTGGGTGCCGAGAACATCGATGATGTCCTTCAGGCCGTTCTGACCCCCTGCAGATCCTGAAGCCCTCAATCTGAGAGTTCCCACCTGAAGATTTACGTCGTCGCAGACCACCAGCATGTTCTCCGGGTCCAGCTGCCTGGCTGTTAGTATTGCTCCGGCGGCTCTGCCGCTTTCATTCATGAAAGTGGAAGGTTTTACCAGGTAGATGCCCCCGGGGAGATAGGCTATGTCGAAGGCGCCGGATCTTTTAAAGGAAACGCCGGACTCCCGGGCCAGTATGTCGGCCACCCAGAATCCGGCGTTATGCCATGTGAGCGAGTACTTTATCCCCGGATTTCCAAGGCAGAGTATTATGCCGATATCCGGTGATGAAGCCTCCACTGTTTCTCTATTCCTCTGCTGCTTCGGAAGATCCTTCGGCTTCGATTTCGCCCTCTGCTCCTTCTTCACCCTCTTCTGCCTGACCCTCTTCTGCGAGCTTGAGTGTCTTGGGAGGAATGACGCTGGCGATCACAGGATTGTTTGAAAGATCCACGGTGATACCCTCGGGAAGAGGAACTTCCGAAAGGTGCAGCCTATCGTTCAGACGAAGCTTGGAAACGTCGAAAACCAGCTCGTGGGGAATTTCTGAAGCCTTTACCGTTACTTCCACCTCATACATGGCGTGGTCCAGTATTCCGCCGTCAATGGTAACTCCCATGGGGATTCCCTCAAGGTGCACCGGAACCGGTACGGCAACCATCTGATCCGCTGTAACCACCTGAAAGTCCAGGTGTACAGGCTGATCGGAGATAGAGTCCCACTGGATTTCCTTGATAATGCTCTTGTGAACATTGCCATCGAGGTTCAGTTCAACGATGCCAAGCGACTTTGCGTAACCGATCTTGGTCATGAATTCATGGCTGTCCATCTTGATGGACTCCTCTGATTCAATACCTCCGTAGATCACGCCGGGAAGAAAGCCGGCTCTGCGGAGCCTTCTGGCCTCGCGGGAACCGAGTTTTTCCCTCTTTTTCAGATTCAACTGGATCGGCATTACTATGTCCTTTCATTGAAACCGGGAAAGCTGGCTGGGGCGGGAGGATTCGAACCCCCAATGCAGGGACCAAAACCCTGTGTCTTAACCATTTGACGACGCCCCAATTTGCCTGGACCGACAACGGAACACCCATGGGTATTTCCCGCTGAGATGCTCCTCCGCCTTCCTTGCCTGGTCTTCCGAGCGGAAAAGGGCATAGAAGACCGGTCCTGATCCGCTGAGACCCCAGCTGCTGCTGACGGCTGCAAGATCACCGGCCGTTCTTTTTACCCCACTGAACCGCTCTGCAAGCACCGGCAGGAAGTGGTTGCCGAGTTCGACAGGGAAAGGCTTACCCTCATGCCAAACTCCAAAATTCAGGGCGGTATAATGGTTTACATGCCATGGTTCTGTCAAGTGTCCGCCCTCTTCATCCCAAAGCCGGTATGCTTCCGGTGTGGGTATGTTCTCCATGGAATTCACCAGAACCGCGTGATAATCAGGTACCATGCACTTCTCTATTTTCTCTCCTCTGCCGGTGATCAAAGCTGAAGAACAGCCGCTGATGAAGAAAGGAACGTCGCTTCCGAGTTTCAGTGCCATCCCCTGGATATCTGAGTTGTATCCTGTGAGCTTCGTAAGGGCCATAAGAACTGCAGCGGCATCACTGCTTCCGCCCCCCAGCCCTCCGGGAGAGGGTATGTTCTTGAAGAGGTTTATGGAAACTCCTTCATTCATACCGGTGTTACTTCTGAAAAGGTCCGCTGCCTTCCACACTATGTTATCGCTGTTTTCCGGCGATCGTACGCCGGAGCATGTCAGTCTTATGTCCCGGTGTTCACCGTGAAGTTCCAGCTTTATCTCATCCGTCAAAGTGATAAGAGAGAAAACACTCTCGATGGAGTGGAAGCCGTCATCTCTTACTCCGGTAATCCGCAGGCCAAGATTCAGCTTGGCTGGAGCATGGACCGTGATTGAACTCATATCACATGGGATTCCGTGAGCAGAATAGCCGCAACGGTTACCACCCATAGAATCAGGTTTACTTTCAGGGGAGTGTCCCTCAGCAGAATTTTATCCGGACTTCCCCCGAGACCCTGACTGTAAACAATGAAAAGGTACCTGAAAACTCCGTACGCAACGAAAGGTATGGTTATCCAAAGCCACCGGGATACCACCTCTGCGGTTCTGTCGCTCACGGTATATATGGAGTAGCCCAGGATACTGGTTCCCGCGGTAATCCCTATCATCTGGTCCAGCATTGGAAGGGAGTACTCCCGGAGATTCTTCCTGTGGCCCTGGGCTGAGTTTCCCATTGAGGCAAGTTCGTGCCTCCGTTTGGCGAAGGCCATTAAAAGGGCCAGGAAGAAGGTGCAGATAACAAGCCAAGGCGAAAGCTCGATGACTTCACCTGAATCATAAAGAATCGCCACTCCTGCAAGGGCTCTGAGTACAAAACCCAGGGAGATAAGTATGCAGTCCAGAATTACTATGTTCTTTAACTTCAATGAGTATGCGATCTGCTTAAGGAAGTACACCGTATAAACCAGGGCCAGCCAGGGGGCCAGAACCCAGGCAACGGCAAGGGTTCCCGCTCCGATGAACGAGGCCCACACCAGAGCCGTTCCGGGGGAAAGCCTTCCTGAAGCAACAGGCCTGTTCTTCTTTTCAGGGTGCAGCCTGTCTTTCTTTCTGTCGACAGTATCGTTTATAAGGTAAATTGCCGATGAAACAAGACCGAAACCCACTGCTGCTGCCAGGGTTTCCAAAAAAGCGCTCATTGTCCACAGTTTCCCGAAGAGCAACGCTGCGAACACGAAGAAGTTTTTTGTCCATGCTTTTAATCGCATGGCTTCCGTTAAAGTTTTCAATGCATTCATGCCGCTAAAATAACACCATTTCACCGGCTTATACAGTAGCTGCGTGGGGGAGCATGAAATTTGATATATTCCCGCCACAGGATTCCAGTTTTCAGTAATACATTCGTTTCCCTATTCACCAGGGGGTGCCGTTGAAATACATTCTTCTTCTCTTGTTTCCGCTTATCTCCCTGGCAGACAGTCAGCTGGCTCTGGAAAACCTTGATTACACCGATCATGGGAAATCTGACAGTTATCTTGAAGGCGGAGTTTCCGTACTGTTAACCTCTACGCGAACCGGGGCTCCTGTGGCGGATTTTCCTGTTCATTTCACCGTTCAGCACGGAGACGGAGAGCTTAGCCCTGCTTCGGGTTTTTTCTCCATGGAGGAGGAGTCAGCTGAAGGGCTTATCGTACATACGAATCAGGACGGCATTGCCTCTGCTGATCTTGAACTGGGAAAAATGGGAGAAATCTCCGTTACCGCTTCGGTAGCCGATGATGACGGAGTCCCCTCATCTGCTTCCTTCAACGTGGTTTCACTTGATGTGAAAGCTATAATTTTCCAGATAACAGGCGGCCTGGCGGTATTCCTTCTGGGTATGCAGCTAATGTCGGCAAGTCTTCAGCAGGTTGCCGGCAATCGCATGAAATCCATTCTGAAAACCCTTACTTCGAACCGTTTCATGGGTGTAGCGGCAGGGGCTCTGGTAACAGCCCTGGTTCAGAGCTCTAGCGCTACTACTGTGATAACCGTGGGGTTTGTCAACAGCTCTTTAATGAATCTTCAGCAGGCAGTGGGCGTTGTCCTTGGGGCCAACATCGGTACCACCATTACCGGTCAGCTTATCGCATTCAAAGTTACTTCATATTCTTTCCCCATGATCGCTGTGGGTTTCGCCTTTTCCGCCTTTTCCAAGAACAGCAAAAGACAGATGTGGGGCAGGGCTTTAATGGGTCTCGGTCTTCTGTTCCTTGGTATGACCACCATGAGCGGAGTAATGAAGCCTCTAAGGGGAAGCGCACCTGTTCGGGAGTTCTTCACCACCTTCAGCACCAATCCCATCCTTGCCATAATTGCTGGAACCCTGGTTACGGTTATTGTTCAGAGTTCAAGTGCCACCGTAGGTCTTACAATGACCCTGGCAGGCTCCGGTCTTATAGGCCTGCAAGGGGCCATATTCCTTGTACTCGGCGACAACATAGGCACCACCATCACCGCTCAGCTTGCTGCGATCGGAAGCAGCCGTACCGCCAGACAGGCGGCAATGGCCCATACGCTTTTCAACCTGATCGGCGCTCTTTATTTTGCCCTTCTTGCCATCAACGAGAACGGGTTTTTTCTGAATCTTGTCAGAAGAACCTCCGGGGACGCCATGAGACAGGTGGCCAATGCCCATACCATTTTCAACATTGTCAACTGCATCGTGTTTCTCCCGCTGGTTCCACTTCTTACCAGGCTGTGCAAGCTCATTCTTCCCGCAGGGGAAGAGGAGGCGGAAAGCAGGCACCCGGAACTTCATCTGGATACCAACCTTCTGGAATCTCCAACCCTTGCCATGGATACGCTGAACCGAGAGATGGCTGTAATGGCAAGGCATGCCTGCAAGGGTCTGGTATGGGGTGCTGAGCATTTTCTGTCAGGAAAACACAACGCAAAGGCAATATTTGCAATAGAAGACAGCGTGGACGATATGCAGAGAGACATGACCGTTTATGCGTCAAAGCTCTTCAGAAACAATCTGTCAGATGAGCATGCGCTGATGATTCCGGTGATCCTTCACTCGATCAATGATATAGAAAGGGTGTCGGACCATGCGGTGAACATGGTGGAAGCCAGAAGAAGAGTTCAGGGTAGTATCCTCGATGAGGAAGGTCCTCTTTCCGCCGCCGCAGGGCAGACTTTCAGGGTCTTGAAGAAAATGTCCATGTATATACTGCAGGCCCTTGAAACAGGTGACATTGATTCTGCCGAGAAGGTTCTCGAACTGGAGGGACGACTGAATCAGATCGAGGAGGAGGCCAGGGA
>CAZRCS010000065.1:0-9740 GCA_964598645.1 uncultured bacterium
CATCCCTGAGAATGTGGTTGGCTGCCACGGGATCCGGTTTCGTCTGGGCCTGCCTCAGCTCTTTCAGGTCAACCATTGAAGCCCGGGCAAGGGCATGCTGGGTGTTTTCCACCGCTGTGAGCAGGTTCTCCAGGGTTGGTCCCACCCTTGATTCCACCTTGAGCTGAATACCGAGATCTTCAAGGGAGCACAGGCCGGCATCTTCGGCCATGAGAATGTTCAGGAAAAGCCGGAAAAGCGCGCCTGCGTCCAGTGACCCAGCCGGAAGGGCACCCATGCCAAGCCTGTTGTCAGAGATTGCAAGTCTTCCGAGTATTTTCTGATGAAGAAGGGAGATGGCAACGGATTCGAGACTTTCTCCTGGAAGAAGAGAACCTGTATCCAGAAGCAGCTTGCAGGAGTGCACGGTTTCCCGGCACATCCATGCTGCCGTTCCCCAATCCGGTACTGCTGTCCCGCAGTAGGAAGGACCGTAGGGCCTGAAACTGACGAGCATGCTCTCGCTTTTCCTTACCTTCATTCCAATCTGCCTCAGACCCTTGAGAATGCTGTCCAGCATGTCGACGGTGTTTTTCTCTCCCGGGGAATCTATTCCGTCGGGTATCCACAGCCCCAACTGTCGGCACTTTACGTCTCTCATTACCTGAAGGGTGGAAATCACCTGGTTTATGGAAGCTACACGCACCTCAGGATAGGGAGAGGTCAGAGTCCCGTACATGAGCCTGTGGTTGAGAACTCCCCGTTTCCTGGGAATGTGCAGGTCAGCCACCATTGTTGCAGCGTTAAGCCCGTTCTTTTCAAGGGCTGCCAGTACGGGTTCCACGTCTTCTTTACCCCTGACGTCACCTGGGCAGGAAAGAACAACATCGGATCCTTTGCCTGTAATCGCCGCCACCTTGCCCAGGAGGTCAAGTTTATCGGCTACAGTTGTGGGATCTGTATCGGTTTTGTAAATCGCCCAGTTGCTGGCCGCCCTGGATACGGACCTGGTTGAAGCAATAAGCTTAAGTTTTTGTAGTCTCTCCTTGACAGTTTTCAATTTATCACCGTTCCCCTCCATGTAATTCTATAGTATATGGAAAAATAGGTCAGCCTTAAATCTCCTCAATTATCTCTCCCGAGTCCAGTAGGGATTCCCGCCGAGAAGTCTGTCGTTTTCGCCTGCTTCTATCATGAAGAGAGTTTTTCCAGTTTTATCTGCCAGGTCCCCGGGAAGTATTGATCGAGGCGATTCGGTTCCGGAAATTATGTCAGCGGCCAGGCCATGGGTATAGGCGGCCAGGCGCAGTGCGTCGTATCCGGAACATCCCTGTGCCATGAAACCCGCCGCCATTCCGGCAAGGATATCACCGGTTCCACCGGTTGCCAGACCGTGGTTTCCCGTGGGAATAAGAGTTCTGCCGCCCTCAGGAGAGAAAACCTGGGAGGGTTTGCCCTTAAGAAGAACTGAAGTTCCAAGGGCTTTGGAGGTTTTTTCTGCGGCGGAGAATCGGGCATTGAGACCATCACCGCATCCCGTGAGTCTCTTCAGTTCACCGGGGTGAGGAGTAATAACCGTTTCAGCAGAATAGTTTCTAAGCATGTCTGCAAGCCCCGCATCGATAACGTTAAGTCCGTCTGCATCAAGAACCAGGGGAACTTTCCATGTTCCAAGTATGTGTCTTATAACTCTAGCAGTACCGTCTGTTGCACCCATGCCGGGTCCTGTGAGGACCACGGAGTATTCCGAGGGATCTGGAAGAGAGGTAACATCCCCCGGCAGAAAATAAGTGCACAGGGTTTCCGGTATTCTACCGGCTACAGCCGGGGAAGCCGGAAGGGGAACGCACATCTCAACCAGCCCGCACCCGGAACGTAGAGCGCCCATGGCGGCCATCATTGCGGCTCCGGGCATCTTTTCCGATCCCGCCAGAACCAGAACCTTTCCGAAGGTCCCCTTGTGGCTGTCAACCGGTCTTTCCGGAAGAAGCGTTCTTGCATAGGGCATGTTCATTACACGCCTGAGGTTGTTTTCAGGAATGTGTATTCCTATGTCCCACAAAAGAAGGGAACCGGTATTTCCGCAGCCCGGAGGGATCAGCTGACCAAGTTTGGGAGCTGCAAAGGTAACTGTAACATCTGCCTTCACGGCAGATTTGTCTGTCTTGCCGGTGAGGCCGTCTACTCCGGTTGCTATGTCTACAGCAAGTACACGGGCACCGAGTCCCGCGCACTCAACGGCGAGATCCAGGGTGCCACCCCGAAGGTTACCTGTGAAGCCGATTCCCAGCAGGGCGTCTATGGCCAGGGAAGCAGAGATCTGTGGCTCGTGGGATATCCGGCCACCGGCAAAGACGAACCTTTCCATGTTCACCCTGCAGTCGTCGGTGATCTTGCTTGATGGTCCGAAGGAAGGTCTGACCACAACATTGTAACCCTTTTCCTTGAGCAGTCTTGCGGAAACGAAACCGTCCCCTCCATTGTTACCGGGCCCTGCATAGACCACAATGGTACCTTCTGATGCTGAGACCATACGGGCGGCTGTTTCAGCTATGGCAGCACCCGCCCTGTCCATGAGAACCAGGCCGGGAGTGCCGGCGTTGATAGTGCTCCGGTCAAGCTCTGAGATTTCCGGAGGAGTCAGCCAGAATGCCATATTAACCCCTTTCCGTCAACACGGCGCAAGTAAAGGTTCTCTGCTCTCCACAAACGGCAGAGAGGTGTATTTTCCTACCCCGGGCAAGTTCCTGTGCACGGCCGAAAAGCTCAGCCTTTATAGCCTTTCCATCAATGTCGATGCGGATGTCGTGCCAGGAAAGACGGTGGTCAAACCCTGTCCCCAGGGCCTTTGCAATTGATTCCTTCGCAGAAAAGATTACTGCAAGATCACATATGGATCGTGCGGAGGAAAGCTCTTCTGAAGAGAAAAGCCTTTCCCTGAGCCGGCCGCCGTTCCTGGTTATTGAACGCAGAAAACGGTCATTCTCCACAACATCTGTTCCTGCTTCCATTACCCTCCCGTAAAGAAACAACAGAGTTTAAGATAGTTGAAAGGTTTCCGGGTGTCAGCAGGATAGGGGGCAGAGCTCCGTTCCCTCCCACCTTGGAAAAGCATTGCAGGAAAGAGAGGAACGGATTTCGGGATTATATCTCAGAGCAGATAGGGCGGCTCTTCCCACCATCACAGCATTGTCCATGGTGTGTTCCAGGGGAGGCATGAACAGCTTAAGATTTCTCTTTCGGCAGCTGGCGGTGAATTCCCTGCGAAGAAGGCTGTTGGCAGAAACTCCCCCCGCGACCAGTACGGAACGTGCCTGCAGGCGGACAGCCTGGTAGAGTGTTTTGGACACAAGCAGATCACAGACCGTTTTACGGAAAGAAGCGGCAAGGTCGGAAGCTGAAACCTCTCCGGACTCCCAGGAAAGCCTGACCGCCGTTTTCAGGCCGCTGAAACTGAATTCGGGATTCTTTCTGCTGCCCAGGGGAGAGGGAAGATCGACCGCAGAGGGATCCCCCTTCTCTGCAAGTTCATCGATGATCCTACCGCCGGGATAACCCAACTCCATGAGTTTTGCCGTTTTATCGAAAGCTTCCCCAGCGGCGTCGTCCCTTGTGGACCCGAGCAGCGTGCACGAATTCCAGGAAGCCATGTGAAAGATCATTGTGTGGCCGCCGCTGGCCAGAAGCGCAACGGCGGGAAAATCAACCGGCGACGAGTGGTGTATATGCAGGTGGGCTGAAAGATGATTGATTCCGAGGAATGGTCTTCCAAGGGCGAACGCCAGGGACTTGGTATAGGAAAGCCCTACGAGAAGGGAGCCGGTAAGACCAGGCCCTGCAGTTGCCGAGAAGACGCTGATATCCGAAAGGGAGGTGCCGGCTTCCGCCAGCACCTCCCGTACAAGTCCAGGGAGCACGGACATGTGAAGCCTTGAGGCGATCTCCGGCACCACACCTCCATGCATGGAGTGGTCACACTGGGTGAAAACCCTTTCGGCAAGTACGTTCCCCGTGCCGTCGAGAACAGCTGCAGCTGAGTCATCACAGGATGTCTCCACGGCAAGAACCTTCATCAGGCCTGGGCCTCTACCTTTACGGTGACTTCTTCATGGATGTCTCCGTGTACCTTAATCTGCACCTTGTGCTCTCCAAGGTTCTTGATGTGGGCAGAGAGGAGAACCTGGGTTCTGTCGATGTCGAATTCCTTCTCGGTGAGAGCAGCAGCAATTTCCCTCTCCCCGATTCCGCCATAGAGCTGTCCGTTCTCGTCGGCGGTGGCTGAAAATGAAAGCACAGTATTCCTGAGCTTTGCTGCAACTGCTTCAGCTGCTTTGTTCTCTTCGGCTGCTTTTTTCTCAGAGGCAGCTTTCAGAGATGCAGCCATCTTCATGGAGCCGGCCGTTGCTATAACTCCAAGTTTCTTGGGAATCAGATAGTTCCTTGCGTAGCCTGGTGCCACGCTGACCACGTCGCCTGCGGATCCAAGCGTATCAACGGTCTTTATCAGAAGAATCTTCATTTTTCATCCTTTCGGTCCTTTGATCTATTTTTGTTCTGAAATCGAACCAGGTGTCGAGAATCCCCGTAAGAAGAACCATTGCCAAAACAACGGGGGTTGCGAAAAAGGCGCTTATCACAAGGAGGATAACCATTCCCGGAACAGCCCTTGCCCAGTAAGTGGTGGTCTGAAGACCCTCTATGAAGTATGGCAGAGAAGTGAAGAGCAGCAGGTTCCCCGAAGCCCTTAAGAGAAGCGGAGGCACTGCTGAAGTTCTGGAGTAGACAATGACAAGGAGGCACGCGATGGGTATCCATGCTATTCCCCAGTGCATTCGAAAACGCACGGGAACGGCGAGTTGCGGATAAGCTAATCCAATCCCCGGGAGAGAGCGGAAGAAGAGGACAGAGGCAATGGCTCCTGCGGTGAGCTGAATTGCTCCAATTCCAGGGGAGTAATGGATTATCAGGAAAAAAACCCGGTCGATCACTGAGGTTTCCATACCGGCAGAGACGTAGACCTCTCTCAGGGGCTCGAGATCCGGCTCTCCTATGTTCATGAAGCCGGGGAAAGCCAGAGAGAGAAGAGCACCAGTGAGTAGCGTAAGTCCTGCTGTCCAGTAGAGGGTTTTCGCGAGGGAAAACCCGGAACCGGCTGCAATGGCTGCGGTTGCAGCACACACCGCCGTTACGCCTGCGCCGTGGAAACCGGTAAAGTACCATACGGTAAAGAGAAGAACCGCGGTGAGGGACAGTCCCCTGGCCAGCCTGCCTGAGAGAAGGAAGGCGGACACACCTGCTGCCAGGAAGGGAAGCCCTGTTATCAGGGCGAGCCCCCCCCATAGAAACATGCCGGTGCGGTTCTTATCTGCTGTCATGGCTCTCTACCTGTAGTGTTCTCTGATGTAGGGAGCCAGGGCGAGGAATCTTGCGATCTTCAGCTCTCTGGCAACCATTCTCTGGTGCTTGGCGCAGTTACCGCTTACACGCTTGGCAACGATCTTGCCCCTGTCGCTTATGTAGCGCTGAACCATCTTTTCGTTCTTGTAAGAAATTTCCATAGTGGGGTTCATGCAGAAACGGCACTTCTTCTTTCTTGCCAGTTTCTTGATTCCCTTGCGCTTTTTACGGATAGGCATCTATGCCTTCCTTTCTTTCTCTGTATAGAGTATTTCCACCCGACGGGCCCTCAGAACGTTCTGATGGCGGAGACCGCCTGAGTAGTCTTCAATTTCCCTGTGTGCAAGTATCCCTTCAGCAAGTATTCCCGCTCCAACAAGAAGACGTTCATCAAGGGATCTGGCGGCTTTCCCCCAGATATCAACCCTGATCTCGTAAACGGACTTTCCCGATTCTCTGTACTCGCTCTCTACGGTGGTTTCAACAAGGAGGTGGATTACAGAGATCCCCTTAAGGGTGGTGAAAATTCCGGTTCTCTTCTTCACTATGCCTGTTATGACCGCATAGTTGATTCCGGGAAGTCTGTCCTGAAGGCTCATTCCTGCCTCCTAGAACGGAATGTCGTCGGAGTAGTCCGGTTCATCGGACGGCTCCGGGTTCGGCGGACCGTCTGAACCGCCTGAATACGAAGGCCTGTCTCCGGAATCTCCGGTTTTCTCCAGCATCTGTACGCTTCTGGCAAGAATTTCCACACGGCTTCTCTTGGAGCCGTCCTGGGCATTCCACTGTGTGTACTGAAGTTCCCCTTCGACCATCACCGGACTGCCCTTGTGAAGCCTTGAAGAAACCCTTTCAGCAAGCTGTCGCCATGTAACAACGTCTACGAAGCAGGTTTTGTCTTTCCAGTCTCCGTCACGGGAACGGTAGCGCTGGTTGCTTGCGATTCTGAAGTTGGCAACATGGGTTCCGTTCTCGAGGATATTCGTTCTCGGGTCATCTGTAAGGTTGCCTGAAATGAGAACCTTGTTGATGCTCGGAAGTCTTATCTCCACGACTATTCACCCACCTGTTGGGTAGTCTGCGGCTGGCCGGAGGAACCCATTCTGGTGTTTCTGTCCTGACGAAGGGTAAGATGACGCAGGCAGTTGTCGTTTATCCTGAGCATCTTGTCGATGGCCTCTTTAACCGAGGGTTCACCATTCCAGTGAACGATGTGATAGACGCCTTCGCTCTCTTTGAAGATGGGATACGCAAGCTGACGGCGTCCCCAGTCGTCCAGCCCGAGAAGTTCTCCCTCTCCGGATGAAACGATTTCCTGTACCTTGCCTGTTTCCTTCTGCAGTTCAGCTTCAGAGAGACTGGCATTCCAGATAAGCACTGTTTCATAGGTAGTCAATTAACAAAGCCTCCTTCCGGCCCTGTTGGTGTGTAACCACACCGGCCCGTAAAGGAGACAGACTGATCAGCCATGTCCGGGAACCCAGCGGTTCCAGCGCAAAGCGCCCTGCTTACGGGCCGGCGACTATTGTTTCAGTCGCTTCGTCCCCGGATCTGTGTCCGGGGAAAGCAGCCCGCTATTATGAAGAGAGAAACCACAGTGAGTCAAGGTGTTTGGAATTTACATTGAAAATCCGGGCCTCGAGGAATGATTTTCAATGAAAAGGGGGGCGGCCGAAGCCGCCCCCCTGGGTAACCTGTGTATCAGCGCCTAGCGGAGAACCATTGCCTGTGTGGAAACGGTTCCGTCGGTGGTTGTGAGGCGCACGAAGTAAACACCGCTTGAGATGTTCTCGGTGGACCAGTTAACGGAGTGGCTGCCTGCGGCAACTTCACCGTTGACAAGGGTCTGTACCGAACGGCCGGCAAGGTCGAAGACCTGTACCATTGCGTGTCCGGTAACCGGTGTGGAGAAGTTCACCGCGGCTGTGCCGACTACGGGGTTGGCCGCAGGGGCGATGCCAAGGGTGAAGGTCTCTACTCCAGCAGTGGTTTCGTCGGTTGATGTTGGGTAGACGCTTATCTTGGCAGCAACGGGGCCGTAGTTCTGAAGCCTGGCTCCGGTGTAGAGATAAGAAACCCCCGAAGGTACAGTTACGCTGAAGCTTGCCTGGCCGCTGCCGTTGGTTGTTGCTGTTTCATAGAAGGTACTGGCATCGGCTATGCCCTCGATACCGTCTGAAAGGGCAACCGTTGCGCCGCTGACAGGTGAGCCGTTTGCTGTGACCGTCATGGTAATTGTCTGGGTGCCGGGGTTAACCATTCCGGGGTTGCAGCTGATATCAAGCAGTTCAGGGTTGGAAACGTCGTTGGTGAAGATCTCCATTGCAGGGTCGCCGAACCAGATGTACATCTTGGCGTTGGTCTCGCCGTATGTACCCTGGGCGGCAATAGCCTCGAGTGTTGCGTAGTTAAGGGCTTCAACAACGTTTGTGTAGCCGAGGTCGTAGAGGCCGATGAAAGTAGCCTTCATGTAAACATGGTTGGCTTCGGTGTATGACGGGTCATAGGCACCCAGGTTGCCGCTTGCTCCGTGCTCGGCCCATGCGAAGCTCTCTGAAAGACACTCGGTGCTTGTTCCGTACTCACCGCAGAGGCATGCATAGGTGAAGGTGGGAGGCATGAATTCGTTGGTGAGTGCCTGAATGTTGGTCTTGTTCCAACCAGGGCTCCATGCCCAGTAGGTTGTGTCGCCGTGGCCTCTGTATGCCACTACACCTATTCCGGTGTTGTACCAGCCTGAAACCATGGCGGCTGTTCCGCCTTCGGGAGGATAGACCTTGTAGAAGGTCATGTCCACGTCATAGTCGTATGCTGCGGTTTGGTTGCAGCACAGGGTGTACTTGCCGGGGTACTGCTCTTCGTGGGCGGCAAGAACCGCTGTGCTGGGGATGATCCCCGTGGTGTTGCCATCGGCGAAGGAGTACTGGTAGTAGCCGTCGATGATCTTCGAAACCTGAAGCGAGATCTGTGCAGCGTTGCCCGTAAGACGGCCTACGGCGATCTCAGGTATGTAGTCGGAGCCGGAAAGGCATGCGTAGTAATAGTCGCCCAGGAATGAACCGTAGTTGTAGCTGGGAAGGGCTGCATGGTCACCGGCTATAAGAGCGAACCTGGTGATGCTGGTGTCGTAGTGGTCGGTTATAGCGGCTTTGATGACGCTTGCTGATGAGCCGCTGGCAAGGGTTTCAACTGCTGTTTCATAACCGATTCCCTGGTAGAATTCCACCAGGGGCATTACAGCATCAAGGTTGGCTGCGGTTGTTACGAAAACGTACTCGGCTGCTTCAGCATCTGTGGGAGCGGAAGCGGCGGCATCAACCGTGTCGTAGTTGATAAGCATTCTGGAACCGGAGTTCCTTACGAATTCAGTGGAGGAGAATGCAAGGGCGCTGGGTGTGCCCTGGAAGTCGATCCTTACCCTGATGGTTCTGGCAGCCTGAAGCTCGCCTGTTTCTGGGTTGTACCTGAAGGGGTTGAAGTGGAGCCTGTCGGTGTTGATTCCGCCCATTACAGCGGGATTTACCGTTTCAGCCCAGTTTCCGGGGAAGAATTTATTGGTATCGTATGCCTCCTCGATCTGCTCGAAGGGATAGGGATTGTGAGGCATGTCGATTTCCGGGGTCTGCCTGGGAACGAGACTGATGTTGCCGTAGGAGGTGTAGTTTACATCCTCAATGGTAACAACAGCACTGCTTCCGAAGGGAAGAGCGAACATCTGCGGTACTGAAGGTACCTCGGGAAGTCCCACTGTGGTCTGGGTGCTGAAGCCCGGAAGCTCGATGCAGTCCCAGGTAGTGCCGCCGGCAACGGTTTTACCGAGCCAGAAACCGGGAACGGTAACATCGACAACAATGTGTCCTGCATCGGATTCGACCAGGTTCACGCTGCACATGTCTCCCGGCTGGCCGCCGAATGACTGCCAGTCGAAGTTTCCGTGCAGAGCGAATGCAGCCGTTGCAAGTGCAGCGGCTAATAGAAACGCATTTCTCATACTGTGAAGCTCTCCTCTCGAAAAAAGGGTGCGGGTTTACTTGCCTGGAAAATACTCACAGTATAATCATGTGAATACCTCTGCAAGTCAATACAGGCAGTTGACCTGGGAGTTCCCTTATTGAATAATCCACATCTGAAAACAGAAAGGAGCGGAACAACATGAAAAGAGCGTTATTAATACTACTTGCCATTAGTGTTGCGGCACTTGCCGGGCCCAGGTTCGGAGGCAGGGTGGGCTACACAACCGCAGAGGATCCCTTTACCGGTCTCAGTGCCGACGGAGCCATATTCGGAGGTCAAATGACCTTTCCGCTTATGCCCATGCTCGGTCTGGAACTCAGCGGAACCTATACCAGTACCGAATCCGACAT
>CAZRCS010000066.1:0-9710 GCA_964598645.1 uncultured bacterium
CCATCGTTAGTCATTTCATAGTAGTTGGCATTGGTAACTATTTCCGTTGAAGGCCCGTAGAGCCAGTAAACTCCCCCTTCATTACCGTGGCCGTTCAAACTGCTGTATGAAACTCCCTGATTGTAAAGCTCGATCTGGTTATCAGGGTGAGACGAATAGTCTTCGTACAGTTCGTGAACAGTCCAGGAACCGGGAATTCTTGTATCAATGGAGTCACATACGAAGGACCCCCAGTACCCAGGGGGGTCATCCACCCAGAGCCCCGCCCCTGCAAGAAGTGCCGTTGTCCGCCAGTCTCCCTGGGGCGCAGAGGTTTCATAGGCAATGGTCTTGTCAACCATATTCGAGATCCTCCAGGGAACATCCGAGGAAAATCTGCCCACATATATGTCGCTGTAGTAATCGAGACCGTCGTTCTGTTCCCCGAACTTGCTGTCGCCGTCCAGGTCCCATGAACCGTCGAGATCGCTGTAGTAAAGATCCGTTACCGCATCCAGAAGATTGCTGCCTATGACCAGACTCGATAGGCGTGTGGTCTCACCGAAATCCCCTACGATCAGTGCATAAACCAGTCCGTGGTTCTCATAGGCATCCTTCAGATAATTCCTTATCTGCTCCTGGGTATCCCTTCCATCATAGTTTGCATAGATCCATTGGGTGGAAACGAAATCTGACCCATGGGTGGTGTTTCTGTGATCAATAAGCGGCTGAAGGGTTTCCTGAAGAGCTTCATCGGCAATTGCGATCCATGGAGCCCCCCTGGTACCTGCCGAGACAGGTGCGTATTCAGTGAGCATCTCAGGGTTTCTAACCACAGATTCAAGAGCCCGTAACGCTGTTGAGATCTGCCTGTCTGAAAGCTGAAGCCGAACGGAGTGATCTTCGACAAAAACAGGTGTCAGCAGCGCTTCAGTAATGATCGTCAGCTTTCCTGTATTCGTATCCCACTGGAAAGGAACAAAACAGAAGGATGCAATGCGAAAACCGGTTTTGTTCCCGGTCTGGGCATTCTGAATGAAGGTAGAGGGGAAGACGCCTGCTTCATATGTCAGCGAATGGTAGAGAACCGGAGGCACTGCCTCTCCCACCGGTACCGCCACAACCGGAGCTATCCTCTGTATTCCAGGAACATCATGGGAATCAATGATCTGCACAGCAACTTCCGAAATACATGTGCCCTGAGGTATTACAAAGGAGTAGTTAATGCCGGGAAGAGAAGGCTCCCCTGTGTCGAAAGGAGATGCTCCTCCCGGTATGAAAACTGCCTCTTCTCCAGAAAATGTCATGAATTCCACCGACGAAGGATCAAGTGAAAAGTTAATGGAGGAAACCTGGAACAACAGAGCAGCTGCGATTGGAAGGCACTGAAACATGTGACACCTCATAGGATTGAAGACCATGGCTAAGTTCCACTGATACTATTTCAATACTTACCCGTTGAAAAGGCCGCCCGAAGTTCCGGACGGCCTTTTCTTACAGAATTGAAGGCCCTCTAATGAAGAACAAGCATCGGTGCAGATGCGATCCCTGAAGAAGAGGAGATCACAACGCTGTAGCAGCCTGAGGGAAGTTCAGAGGCATCGAAGCCCATTGTTCCCTGGCCTGCTCCCAGGTAGCCGGAGTGAACCCTTGCGGCTACCCTGCCGGTGATATCAAAAACGGAAATATCTGCCGTACCTGCGGTGGGCAGATCGTATCCAATGGCGCAAGTGCCTGCCACAGGGTTGGGGCTTGGGGCATAGATAACAGGAGCAATGGCGGTTAGGCCACCCTCTTCTTCCTCAATTCCCATCTGCCCTGCAATGAACCTGAGAGCGGGATCCCCAAGAAGGTTGTTCTCCTGAAGAACCCAGTTCTGCATGCTTATCGTTACGTTTGCCTTGAACTGATCCTTGGAGAGGGCGTGGGCTACTCCAATCTCGTATTCCTCCTGCTCGAAGAGCACAATGGCAAAGTAGAGCTCGAGCCACTCGCTGGCACCCATGTTAGGGGGAGCTCCCCACCCGTTCTGTGAGTTGAACATCACCGCAACTGCTCCTCCGGAAGGAGCAAACATCAGTCGTTCTGCTATGGAGGCAATGTTCTCGATGTTGCCTGCAAGGCAGGCTATGGAGTGGAAGACTATGGGTGTATCGTCATTGGTGAGATCAGTGTAGTTTGCTCCGGAGATGATGTCCGTAGGAGGATGATAGTACCAGTAGATCCCGCTCTGGAAGCCATGTCCCGTGGGACTGGAGTAGGATACTCCGGCATTGTAGAGGTCTATCTGGTTATTGGGGTGGGAAGCTGATGTCTCATAGAGCTTGTGTACCGTCCATGAAGTGGGAATTCTGAGGGCTATTGAATCGCAGATAAAAGAACCCCAGTACCCGGACTCAGGCCAGAGGCCGGCACCTGCAAGAAGGGCTGTAGTGCGCCAATCTCCAGCGGGAGCGTTGGTTTCGTAGGCAACAGTTCTGGACACCATTTTTGCAAGCCTCGATGGAACATCTGTGGAAAACCTTCCAACGTAGATATCGCTGTAGTAATCCAGTCCATCATTAAGCTCGCCGAATCTGCTGTCTCCATCCGCATCCCAATCTCCATCAAGATCGGCGAAATACAGGTCTGCTACGGAGTTCATGGTATTGCCGCCGATGTTCAGCTGAGAAACCCTTGTGGTTTCACCGAAATCACCGACGATAAGAGCATAAACAAGTCCCTGGTTCTCGTATGCATCGATAAGGTAATTCCTTATCTTTTCCTGAGTGTCACGGCCTGTGAAGTTATCGTATATCCACTGTGTGGAAACGAACTGAGAACCGTGGGTGGATGCCCTGAGATCGATAAGGGGCTGCAGTGTGGTTTCAAGATCCTCATCGGCGATTACAACCCATGGGGGGCCGTCGAACCCGCCCACGGATACAGGCGCAGAACTTTCAAGCATTTCCGGATTCTGCACGGTCTCTTCAAGGGCAGTCATTGCAAATGAAATCTGCTGTTCTGTGAGCGCAAGCCTTGGTGCATCAGGATCCGAAACCGTTACCGGAGTAAGAACTGCCTCTGTAACAACGCTGAGTTCGCCTGTTGCAGGGTTCCATGAGAAGGGAACAAAATTGAAGGATGCGATTCTGAATCCTGTCTTGTTTCCCGTGCTAATGCCCTGGATGGATGCAGATGGAAATGATCCCCCTATATAGCTTTCAGAATGGGGAATAACCGCTGGAATCTGCTCATTCAAAGGAAGGGAAAAAGCCGGGGCAATTCTGTGAATACCGGGAAGCGCTACCGTTGACAGCACCTGAACCTGAACATCTTCGAGCATTGTGCCCTGAGGAATCACCATTGAATAGCTGATTCCGGGAAGCCCCGGTTCACCGCTCTCGAACGGGCTGGCCGCCCCTGGAAGATAAAGGACCTCTTCACCGTGGAAATCGGTGAATTCCACATCGGCAGGGTCCAGGCTGAATGAAATGTCC
Source organism: uncultured bacterium (assembly GCA_964598645.1). Lineage (GTDB taxonomy): Bacteria > Fermentibacterota > Fermentibacteria > Fermentibacterales > JCC-6 > Sabulitectum. The sequence continues at coordinate 3,459 of CAZRCS010000066.1, forward strand.
GCAGCCTGCACAGAAAGCAGAACCATGGTCAACTGGAGGAATAAAGTCATGCCTCACCTTTCGGTCTTATAGGGTGTACCTTAGACACGGGAGTATAGCCCCGCATATAATGGCACTTATTCTATTACAAGAGAGCAAACCCGGAAAGGGGAGGTTAGTTCCATCCCAGACGGGCGCCGTAAGCAAAATTCAATAAACGGACTACTGTTGACGTTCTTGCATACCAAGTTATGTTTACTTACTCGTAAGTAAGCATTGGAGATACAGAAGTGTCCAAAGTAAAGAACAATCAGCAGAAACTCCTTGAGGCAGGTCTTGCCATTCTCTGCGAAAAGAGCCCCGAGGAAGTATCAATGGATGAACTGGCTGCCAGAGCCGGAGTGACTAAACCCATGGTTTACTATTACTTCGGCAGCAAAGTGGGATTCTATCAGAAACTTGTCAAACACATAGAAGACTCTCTCAGAACTATGGTAGACAAGTGTCTCTTTCCCGGAATTTCTTTCAGAGAGGCTTTGAAAAACATGATCAGTCTGCGAATGGAGCAGACGATCCGCCAACCGGAGATTTCCAACAGTATCAGAATAATGGCCATGTCGAAATCAATTTGTGGAGCCGAATCCCGGGCAAAAATCGTGGGATTGTTCGAAAGACTGGAACCGGTGTTCCAGGAAGCATTGAAAAAAGGAGAGATAAGACCGGATGCTGATCTTCACCTCACCATGGGAATGATGAATTCGCTCATTGACGGAGCGCTTCGAATAAAAGGTATCGAGTTTTTCAAACAGGTTAATCCTGACGATTTCGCCGAAAAGACCGTTAGAATGATCTTTGACGGCATAGGCTATGGAGAGAGGGTCCACGATGAATAACATATATCTGATTCTGCCGGTATTCATTCTGTTCAGTGGAGTATCGGCATTCACCCTTGAGGAGGCTGTGGAAACAGCCCTTGCTCAAAGGGGTGATGTGATCTCTGCGGAGAGTGAACTTGAAAGTTCCAGGTGGGACAGAAACGCCGCCTCGACCTGGTATCTGCCCCAGGTGAATTTTTCCCTTGCCTACCAGAAAAGCCATGACGTGCAGGAGATGATCATACCCGGTATGGGTTCCATACCGCTGGGAAGCGAGTGGGCCTCCTCCTACGGAATATCAGCCACACTTCCTCTGGTGCTCCAGGGGCCGGCGGGTGCTTCTCTTTCGGAGAGCGCACTGTCCCTTTCCGAACTCTCTCTAGATGGAACCGAGCAGGATGCAATCGCCCAAGTCATCGGTTCTTTCTATGGTGTACTCATGGCGGAAATGATGCGGGACGTTACCACAGAAGCCATCAACATATCGAGAGAGGGCTATACCCTTGCCCAGCAGAGGTATGACGCAGGCACAATCAGTCGTTTCGAACTGCTGCAGGGCCAGGTTGCCTATGAAAACCGAAGACCCGACTCCATAGCAGCGGAAGCCGGTCTTGAAAACGCCAGAGCCGCCTTTGCCGTGAGCCTGGGATATCCAGAGAACTACCCTGTTACCCTTGAGGGCGATCTGTGCGATCCCTTCCCCATTCCCCTTCCGGAAACGCTCGAGGAAGCCAGGGAGATGATGGATGCAAACAGCACTGAACTGGCCACAGCAGAGGAGCTAAGAAGAATGGGAGACGCCGGGGTCAACCTTGCTGCTTCCAGTTTCGCTCCCCAGCTTGTGTTTCAAACCAGTTACAGCTACCAGGCTTCCGTAGACGACATCATGAAAATTACCGCTGAAGACTACACACGAAACTGGACAACTTCAGCATCTCTTCAGATCCCTATTTTCAACGGGCTGAATGACTACAGCGGTTATCGCTCTGCAAGGTACGACAGACTTGCCTCTTACGCACAGGCCGAAGACATCGAGAATTATGCATCTCTCGGTCTGATTGCCTCATGGAACGCTCTGAACCAGGCAAGAGAAACCGTGAGCAGTGCAGAATTCACAGTGGGTCAGGCTGAAGAGGCGGCAGAAATTGCCAGGGTTTCATATGAGGCCGGAATAATTACCCGACTGGACATGGACGGAGCATTTCTGGCTCTGACCCAGGCGAGAACCAACTACGCTTCAGCCCTCTATTCCCAGAAAACCGCTGAAGCCGACCTGGCCAGGGCTCTGGGCATACTTGAATTAGAAACAGATTCCCGGGAGGATAAAAAATGAAACTGAAAACAGGATTGTTCGGTTCGCTTGCGCTGCTCATCCTTGCATTGACCGCATGCGGACCCCCCGCCGGAGAAGGGGAAGAGCAGAGGGTTGTAAGGGTTCGTATTCAGATCATGGAACCCTCTACGATCTCTTCTGAAGTTTATGCAAACACCAGAATTGAAGGAGCCCAGGAGGCTCTTATCTACGCTTCCATGGGAGGAACCGTGGAAGAGGTCCTGGTCTCGGAAGGCGACGAAATCGAAGCAGGGGCCCGTCTGGTCAAGATGGATACAGACCAGCAGGTTAACGCCGGCACTTCCAGTGCCCTTGCATCGGTCAGCGCAGCCAGAGCAAATGCGGAGAACGCGAGATCGAATTTCTCAAGAATGGAAACCCTCTACGAGGCAGGAGCCCTCAGCGCCCAGGAACTGGATGGCGTCAGGGTTGCGCTTGAGGCGGCCGAGGCCCAGCTCAGACAGGCGCAGGCCGGTTACACACAGGCCAGAAGCACAAGGGATAATGCCTGGATTATTGCCCCCTTCTCAGGCAGGGTTGGCCGGGTTTGGGCCCGGGCTGGAAACATGAGCGGACAGAATCCCCTGCTCTCCATTTCAGGCAACGGCGGAGTGGTTGCAAGAGTGCTTCTTCCGGAATCGGACATTTTCGATCTTGCTGCAGGTCTGCCTGCCTACGTCACCGTTCCAGCAGTGGACTACCAGTCAGTTCCCGGAGTTGTAACCTCCGTATCTCCTTCAGTCGATCCTGTGAGCGGTCAGGTATCCGCCGAAGTAAGGTTCGATGATCCGGAAAACATTCTTCGCCCTGGTTTTTCAGGTAGAGTTTCCATAATCACAGACTCGAAAAACGATGCAATGGTTCTGCCCATAAGCGTTCTGCGCCGGGCAAGAACGGGATATCAGGTGGCAGTTGTGGAGAACGGCCGTGCAGTTCTCCGCGAGATCACTGTTGGAATGACCAGCAATGGTGATGTTGAGATCACTTCAGGTGTGGAAGCCGGAGACAGCGTCATCGTTCTGGGGCAGAACAGCATCACAGACGGCGGACCTGTGGAAGTGGTGAACTGATGAGTCTCTCAAGCCTTTCGGTAAGACGAAGAATAACATTCCTGATGCTCTTCATCTTCATCGTTGGAGTTGGATTCTTCGGTCTCAGTCAGCTTGGCATTGACCTTTTCCCCAAGCTGGAATTCCCAATGGTAATAGTGGCCAGCACCATGACCGGGTCCGGCCCCGAGGAAATGGAAAACCTTGTAACGAAATACCTGGAGCAGGCTGTTTCCAGAGTGGAAAACGTAAAAGAGGTAAGTTCCTCATCCACCAACGGATCAAGCGTGGTGATCGCAGAGTTCGACTGGGGTCACAGTCTCAGTCAGGCTGAAACAGATATCAGACGGCAGCTCGACCTCTACGGAAGTGCTCTGCCTGAAGATGCAACAGACCCCATGGTTCTTGCTCTTGACCCTTCCATGCAGCCTATCATGTTCATTGGTTTCTCAAGCCCCGTGCTGGATGACTTCGCACTTAGAAAGCTGATCGAAGACGAGATAGAACCTCGCCTTGCAAGGCAGGAAGGGGTTGGATCAGTCAGTGTTTCCGGCGGACTTGTGAGGGAAATACAGATAGAAGTCGATCCCGCAAGGATGGAAACCGCAGGTGTTACCATAAGTCAGGTTATCGGTGCCCTTGCAGCCGTCCGGAATGACACTCCCGCAGGCAATGTGGATTCCGGCGGCGAACGAATCAATGTAAGAATTGAATCCAGTGTAACCTCTCTTGCTGAACTCGAACAGCTCGTGGTTGGCATGGGACCTTCGGGGGTAATACTGCTCCGTGACGTTGCAGATGTTATCGACGGAGAGTCAGAGGTAACCGAAATAGTCAGGATGAATCAGGCTCCCTCTCTGTTTGCTTTCGTACAGAGAAGAAGCGATGCAAATACGGTGAATGTGTGCAAACAGGTGGAAGACGAACTGAACAGTATTGCCAGAGACTATGAGGGTCAGGTGGTACCCTACGTGATGTACGACCAGTCCACCTTCATAAAGCAGGCAATCTCCAACCTTGCGAACACCGGTATAACTGCAACCATTCTGGCCTTCGCAGTTCTTCTATTCTTCCTGAGGTCACCAAGGGGAGCTTCCATAGCAGGCTCTGCAATACCAATCTCCATTATCGTAACATTTGCAACCATGCACTTCTTCGATGTAGACCTGAACATGATTTCCCTTGCAGGGCTTGCCCTGGCGGTGGGAATGCTGGTAGACAACTCAATCGTAGTGCTCGAGAACATCTACAGGCACAGAACCATGGGACACTCGGCAGTAGAATCCGCGGTAAAGGGCGCAGGTGAAGTGGGTATGGCCATTACTGCGTCAACCTTGACCACTCTGGCGGTGTTCGTTCCCATTCTGTTCGTTCCCGGTCTTGCCGGGCAAATGTTCCGAGAAATGGTTCTCACAATCGTCTTCAGTCTGATAGTCTCTCTTTTCGTGGCGCTGAGTCTTGTTCCGCTTCTCAGCTCCTTCGCTGAAAAGCTTGTTCCCGTGCACAAAAAGGGCTCCATTGGAGACAGAATAAAAAACGGATTCGAGGGAACGGAGAAGCGCTACAACGCCCTGATAAGCAAAGTCATACGCCACAGGAAAATGGCCCTTATCATCACCGCCGTGGTTTTCCTCGCCAGCCTGGGGTTGGCCAGAAAGCTGAAAAATGAGTTCATTCCCTCGAACGATGAAGGAATGATACAGATAGAACTTGAGGCGGCAATCGGCACGGATCTTGAAACCACCACTGAAATGGCGGTGGCCCTCGAAGACACCCTGAAAGCCCTCTTCGAGGATGACGACCTGATTACTTTGTACACACAGGTCGGTACATCCGGGGGATTCGATGCCATTTTCGGAGGCGCAAAGGGATCGTACTCAGTGGAGATGATGTTCAGACTGGTTCCGGTCACCCAGCGTTCCACCGGTCAGAAGGAGTACGAGGAGCGTATAAGAGAGGTCCTGGACAACTGGGCAGGCTTCGAGTACGACATCTCAGGCGGGAACTTCATGGGTGGAGGTGCAATTGAAATCACCCTCTTCGGTGATGATCTGGATATCCTCGCAATGGAAAGTGAAAATATTGCCGATGCGATTTCCGAAGTTGAAGGGGTAAGAGAACCGAAGACGTCCATGGAAGATATGATACCGGAACTTACCTTCAGACAGGACTACACAATGCTTGCCCTGAGGGGGATGCACCCCTCTTCAGTGGCGGGTGAGATAAGCAATGCCTTCGGAATGTCACCTGCAACAGTATTCCGCGAAGGAGGAGACGAGTACAATATAGTTGTCAGGGTTCCGGAATACCTTAGGGACTCCAGGGAAGAGCTGGACTACCTTCCTGTAGCAGGGGTTCCCGCTCGCAATTTCGGTCACTACACCGAGCGGCTCATCTCCACAAGCATCCAGCGCACAGATCAGCAGCGGTCTGTCGTGATCAGCTGTGATGTAGCCGGAAGAAGCCTTGACGAGGTAGCCGCCGATGTTGAAAGAGTTGTGGAAGAGAACAACGAATACGGACTGAGGGTGGAGTACGGAGGCGAGATGAAAGATCAGAAGGAAACATTCATGTACCTCGGTATCGCCATCTTCGTTGCTGCTCTTCTGGTTTACATGGTAATGGCAAGCCAGTTTGAGTCTCTTCTTGAACCCTTCATCATAATTTTCACCGTTCCAATGGCCATAATCGGGGTGGTTCTGGGATTGCTAATAACAGGAACTCCTCTTTCTGTGATGTCACTGATTGGCGTTCTTATGCTTGCGGGAATTGTTGTGAACAACGGCATAGTTATGGTTGACTATGCCAATCAGACCCTCTGCAGGAAAAAGACCTCTCTGGAAGATGCCATAGTGGAAGCATCAACAACCAGGCTGCGTCCAATTCTCATGACCGCCCTTACGACCATGCTTGCCATGACACCCCTTGCTCTTGGAATTGGAGAGGGTGCGGAGTCCTGGGCTCCAATGGCAGTCACGGTGATATTCGGTCTTGCAGCGGCAACGGTTCTCACCCT
>CAZRCS010000067.1:0-9649 GCA_964598645.1 uncultured bacterium
CTTTTTTCTCTCTCTGAGACCCATGTCTTCTCCTTGGATAAATGAATACGTTCATATTTATAACTGGTTCATCTTCATTGTCAAGGATTGCATACTTAACATGCTGTCTTGCTTTGTTTTAAAAGAATCGTTTGACGAACTTATATGTAGCCTTATGCGTTGAAGTACTTCTCGAGACTGGAACCCTTTTTCTCGAGCCTCTTCTCGAGTCCTGCGAGAAACACGATAACGGGAACGACCCCTGATGCAGCAACAAGTGACCAGCTGATGCCGGGATTCACCGTGAAGTCGATACAGATCATAAGAAGCCCTGCTCCTGCAAGACCGGTAGAAACAGTACCCAGAAAAGACAATCGGAAGATCATGACCACAGTTGTGACGAGAATTGAAATGAACGCTGTGAAAAAGAGCACTGGAAGAACTATCTCTGAAAACCAGCCGGTGCTGTCCGATGTGAAACCGCTGAGAAAATAAAGAAACACCCCTGTGGTGATGGCTGCAGCAGGCACCAGAAGGTACCTCTTTCCCCGGAGGAAGGAAAGAAGGAACAGGGTAAGCCAGATAAATCCCAGAGAGAGCAGCGGTATCCGTGACCAGCCAAGTGAACCGCCGTAGGCGAAATCGGTTATGAGAACGATAAGACCTGTGGAGAAAGCCGAAAAGGTAACTGCTTCCCTGAAGTGCTTCAGGGTCTTCGCCCCCTTTGGCTTCTCTTCCGGTGGTTCAGCCTTCCTCTGGCGGCACAAGGGGCAGCCGTCGCAGTTATCCTCGTATCTTACTCCGCATTTGCCGCATATCGGTGTCATTGTTTCTCACTTACCGTCACATCTGCTCCCTCTTCAGCCAGGGTGGTGAAAAACAGTCTTTCCAGCTCTGCTTCCTCTGTCACCCCTGCAAAGGTAATATTGAGCATCTCCCGGTAAGACAGAACCGCACAGCTTTTTTTCATTATCTGGTTGGGAGTGATATGAAAATTGAAGGCCAGGATGTTCTCCTTCAGGGTGTCCGGAACATCTGCTCTGCCAAGGTTGGAGAGAACGCCTGAATGCAGACCCTCCCCAAGACGGGAGTAAAAAGCTGAAAGAACTGCATCCTTAACGAACAGGGGTAGAAACTTCACCAGGGGATTCATCTCTGCACCCACATTTCTGTGCAGCTGCCTGCTCAGCTGCTTTCTGCTCTTCAGAAGGCCTATTCTGTGGTGAAGCTCGCAGGCGATCTCCTGGAAGGTCCACTCGCCGTATTTCAGGTTTATCTCCGGTGAAAGGTAAAGTGAAAAATTGCGAAGGGTTCGGGAAGGAAAGAAATTCCGCATGTCCACCGGTATCTCCAGCCTTATGATCTTTCTTCTTTCACCTGAGTGAAGTTTTGCAAGACAGTGAATGTGGAGGGCACTCAGGTACTCTGTAAGGCTTATCCCCTTCTCTCTGGCGAGAAAAAGCACTTCCTTCACCGGCATTATTCCTGTTATCAGCCGGTATTGTCCATTCTTCAGCGGGGTTCCGGAAAGATGCCATGCGGGTTTCATTCCTTCAGGAGAAATCGCATCCTTCGTAAAATATTTTCTGTGGGCATCCTCGAATTCCTCATGAAAAGGCTTCTCATTGGGGCTCATTACCCCTGGGACCGTACCCTGGACCATACCGGCCTGTCTCAGGTATTCAGCTGCCAGAGCAACGAGGAATGTCATTCCGCCATGACCGTCTGTGAGTATATGTGAAAAATCCGCAGCCACGGTGCAGTTCCCGGCACTTATCCTCAGCAGGGGCGAATTCTTTCCGGATGAGGGAACGATCCCTATGGGGATGTTCTGAAGAGGCTGGATTACTGGAAGGAACGGTTTGCGCTGCAGATAGTACCAGAAAAAACCCCTCCTCAGGTAGACCTGAAAATAGGGAAACCTGGGCATTATCCTCTCAAGGGATTTCTGCAGCCAGAGAAGCCTTACAGGTTCCTTCAGGGTGAAAGAGAGGCGGAATTCAGCGGGAGATCTCAGCGATGCCGTTGCGGGATATATCTTTGCAGCGTTGTCCAGTGGAAGCCAGTCTTCCTGCCTTCCAGAGGAGACATCCATAGCAGGTTCAGTTGGGAAGGCGTGATGCGGCTTTGGACAGCACTGCCTTTATCTCTTCCAGTGAAATCCCGTCTTCGATCAGGGTTTTGACTGCCATGGGTATGTATGCATCCCCGGCAAGAATGGATTCTGCCGTTTCCATTTCAGGGGAATGCCTTTCATGAATGGAAAGGGAAGAACGAAGAAGCCTCTCTGCTTCATTTTCGAACTCACCATGAAGAAGGGCCTTCTCGAGCACCTCACGCCATCTCACCGGGAGATCGCCGGTGGATTCCCTTATTCTTTCAATGGTTTCTTCCCTCATTCTTCGCTCCTCTTCTTCCCCATGTTCATAAGACCGTAGAGCTTCTCACGCAGGCTTTCCTCGGGGTAGGGGCCTGTTATCTTTCCTCCGTAGGCCAGCCTTATGTTCCCTGTTTCCTCGCTGACTACCACCACCACCGCATCGGACTTCTCCGCAAGCCCCTTTGCAGCCCTGTGCCTGGTTCCCAGCCACATGGTGTCCCTGCCAGGAAGGGTCAGCGGAAGAATGGCTCTGGCTGCTGTGATGCGGTCTCCCTTGAGTACGATTGCCCCATCATGATATGGCCCGGGGGGTGTGAGAAAAGACTCGAGAAGCATTGCGTCAACAGGCACATCCTTAATTTCATAGGCGTCACGACAGAGTTCCGAGGTGTTTTCCTCCCGCTCGATCACTATAAGCCCGCCGTATCCTTTCTTCCTCAGGTACGAACAGGTTGCCACAACCGCCTCAAGGGTCGAATGTATCTCCTGTTCCGTCCGGTGATACCTGAAATCCAGAAATCCGATCCTGCTCAGATACCTTCCGAACCTGGCAAGAAGATCCTTCACTTCCTGACTGAAAATCACTATCAGGGCAAATATCATTATGGATGCCAGCTTCTCGGTTATAAGGCCGATGGAATAGAATCCGATGGCGTTAAGGAAAAGGCTTACACCCCAAACCAGTACCACCGCCACTACCACACGCATTGCCGGCTTGTCCCAGATGGCCCGGAGAAGAAGCCATGCCAGGTAGGAGATCAGGGCAATATCGAGAATCTGAACAAGCCAGAACCACGACAGAACAGGCTGACCCAAAAGATTCACTGGAACACTCCCATCAACTCTGCAAGTCTGAAAGATGCTTCGGTACCCGGAACATCATGGACCCTTACCAAGTCAGCTCCCCTCTGCAGCACAGAAACCACGTGTGTCAGGGAATCCCTTTCAACTGGATCCTCAACCCCGCTTATCAAACCCAGAAAACTTTTTCTGGAATGGCCCAGCAGCACCCGGCAACCCGTGTGCCTTTTTAGCCATTCAAGCGAACCAAGCAGTTCCAGGTTGTCCTCCAGTCTTTTCCCGAAGCCTATACCGGGATCAACCAGAATGTTTTCCTTTTTTATTCCCATGCCGCTAAGCATTTCGACTCTGCCAAGAAGATAATCTCCGATCTCCAGGGATGCATCCCCGTAACAGGGATCTGTCTGCATGCTTTCAGGCGTTCCCCTCATGTGCATAACACAGACCGGAACGCCAAGCTCAGCTGCCGTTTCTGCCATACCCGGGGTTTCCATACCGTTCACCGAATTTATCATGGAGGCTCCGGCTTCCACCGCCTCACGGGCAACCAGGGGAAGACAGGTATCTATGCTCACTGGAACAGAGCTGGTTTTTCTGATGGTCTGTATTACAGGAACAACTCTTTCGATCTGAATCCCGGCTGGAACGGCAAGGGACCCAGGTCGTGTGGATTCACCTCCCACATCGATAATGGAAGCGCCTTCGTTTGCCATCTCAATGGCCTTCGAAGCGGCTTCTTCCGGCGAAGCATATGATCCTCCATCACTGAATGAGTCAGGGGTAGTGTTGAGAATGCCCATTATCAGAGGTTTGCTGCCGTAGGTCAGACGAACCCCGCCAATATCCAGGATGCCCGGAAGCTGTGAGTCCATAATGAGATCCCGTATATCTGCCCCGGTTTCACCAAGCGAGAAGGGCTGACCGGCGAGGGAATCGCATCCGCGAAGAATAGCTGAAGGCGTTCCATACACCACAGCATTCGAAGATTCCACACGGCAGGTTAGAACTTCCCTGTGCACCAGTGCATCGGCACCTCCGGACAGCATACACTGTTTAAGAATTGAGGCAGCTGGAGAAGGAAGGCCTTTCAGAAGTATCACCGTAATGCGGTCCCTCATACGCAATCTGTTGAGAGAGCCGGGATCCGCTCCGGTGATTTCCAGCAGATAAGCCCAGTTTACCGGGTCTCCCGATTTGAGCAGTCTGACTGATATCACCGTCCTGTTATGGTCCTTCCAATAAGAGCCAGGGCTTCACTCCTGGTTTCAGGGCGCTTCAGGTAACCCCTCATGGCGCTGGTTACTATTCTGCTGTCACGTTTCTTGACTCCACGCATGGCAAGACACATGTGCTCAGCCTCCATGACGACCATTACCCCCTTGGCCTGAAGCTCATCCATCAGGGTATTTGCTATTTCAGTTGTCAGCCTTTCCTGAATGGTGGGACGGGCTGCAAGGGTTTCAACCAGTTCGACGATCGCACTCAGCCCTGCAATACGGTCTTCCGCTGGAAGGTACACAATGTCGCACCGCCCGAGATAGGGAAGCAGATGGTGTTCGCACATGGAAGAGAAGCTGATGTCCTTAACTATGATCATTTCGTTCTGATCTTCCTCGCTCATAACGGAAAGAGGGCTGCGGGAAGAGGGGTCAAGCCCCCTGCAGAGTTCGGCCATGGACGATGCAACCCGCTGGGGAGTTCTCTGCAGTCCGGAACGGTGAAGGTCCTCACCGATTCCTTCCAGCATCAGTCTTACTCCCTGCTCAATTTTCTTCAGATCCACCGGCAGTCTCCTCTTCTTCGTCCAGAGCGTCCAGGGCATCCAGGCCGGGGAACTCCTCTCCGGGTCTGAGTTCAGCGAGCATGTTCCTTATCTCCGTACTGGATACCGTTTCTTTCTCCAGCAGAACCTCTGTTAGCCGGTCTACTATATCCCTGTTCGATCCCAGGATCTCAAGAGCTCCCTTGTAGGATTCGCCGATTATTCTTCTGACCTCGTCGTCTATTACCCTGGCTGTGTGTTCACTGTAGTTTCTTGTTCTTGCCATATCCCTGCCTATGAACACGGGTCCATGGTCGTCGGAAAAGGACACAGGGCCTATCTCAGGACTCATTCCCCAGTTGCACACCATTTTCCTTGCAAGGTCAGTTGCCCTCTCGAGGTCATTACCTGCACCTGTACTCATTGTATCGAGAAAAAGCGATTCAGCTGCCCTTCCGCCTAAAAGCCTCGCAAGAACGCTGCTGCAGTATTCCTTGGAGTAGTTGTGCCTTTCCGCTCTGGGAAGGAAACTGGTAACGCCGAGAGCTCTGCCCCTGGGAACGATTGTAACCTTGTGGAAGGGGTCTGACTGGGGGCTGAAAACGTTGACGATGGCATGACCGCTTTCATGAACGGCAGTAAGCTTCTTCTCTTCGTCGGACATCACCATGCTTCTTCGCTCAATTCCCATGATAATTCTGTCTACCGCACTCTCGAAATCACGCATTTCTATGGATTTCACATTTCTGCGCGCTGCATGAAGGGCCGCCTCATTGGCAAGGGATTCCAGATCTGCACCGCTGAACCCCGGTGTGCGTCTGGCGATAACAGAAAGTTCCACCTCTTCGGAAAGGGGCATCTTTGCCGTATGTACTTTCAGAATGGCCTCGCGTCCCTGAACGTCGGGCATGCCAACGGTAATGCTTCTGTCGAAACGTCCCGGCCGCAGAAGAGCAGCATCCAGAACATCGGGCCTGTTGGTGGCGGCAATTACGATTACTCCCTGATTTGCGGCAAAACCGTCCATTTCCACAAGCAGCGCGTTCAGGGTCTGTTCCCTTTCGTCGTGCCCGCCTCCGAGACCGGTTCCCCGCTGCCTTCCAACCGCATCTATCTCGTCGATGAAAATGATACTTGGGGATTTGGCCTTTGCCTGTATGAACAGGTCACGGACCCTGCTTGCCCCTACTCCTACGAACATCTCCACGAAATCTGAACCGCTCATGGAGAAAAATGGCACCTTTGCCTCTCCTGCCACTGCCCTGGCAAGAAGTGTCTTACCAGTTCCGGGAGGGCCGATGAGAAGTACGCCTTTGGGTATCTTACCGCCCAGTTTCCTGAATTTACCCGGTTCCCTGAGAAACTCTATGACCTCTTCAAGCTCCTGTTTAGCCTCATCACAGCCGGCAACATCCTCAAATGTGTTCTTGGGTCTGTCGCCGGTTATCAGCCTGTGCTTGCTCTTACCAAAACTGAATGCCTGCCCACCTCCGGACATCCTTCTCATGATGAATATCCACAGAACGATGAACAGAAGGATGGGACCAACATTGATGAGTATTGCAAGAAGACCATTCGGGCCTCTTCCGGAGACATCCACCTGGTAATTACGAAGAATATCCACCGAATTAACGTCTTCGAAGGGAACGAAACTGGAATACTTCAGATAATCCTGGGAGGATTCACCGTCGTTAATGGTCTGGGGAGAGCGGAACTCGCCTTCCACATCGCCCCCGGAGGAGAGAACAGCAGTTCTCACCTTGCCGTTTTCAGCATAGTTCAGAAGCTCTGAATAGGTTATGGAAGCTCTGTCTGAACCTTCACCGAGAAAGATAACAAGCACATAAGCCAGAAGGCCCAGCATGACCCACATGGTTATGGTTCTGAAGCTGCACCCTCCAAGACCCGGCGGAGTGCCGGGAAGCTGTTTTTTTTCTTTGTCTGGAGGAGGTGTATTGTTCTCACTCAATTTTGTTTTTCTCCGTTCCATCCCTCAGTGCAACGATCTGCGGCAGGTTTCTCCAGAGACCGCCGGGACCATCGAGCCCGTACCCCACCACGAATCGGTCAGGTATGGTGAAAAGGGTTTTATAAAGATCCGTCTGAACAGTTCTCCGTGACGGTTTGTCGAGGAGTACAACAGTACGGATTGATCTCGGGTTCCGCGACTTGATCAGCTTTTGAATATAGCTCAGCGTAAGCCCAGTGTCTACAATATCTTCCACTATAAGTACATGCTTGTCATGAAGGGGAAATGATGTATCCAGCGTGAGCCTGACTTCCCCGGAGGATACGGTTTCGGCGCCGTAGCTTGCAACTCCTATGAATTCCACCCTTACAGGAACGCTCATCGCCCTGATCAGATCGGCTGCAAACATGAAAGCACCCCTGAGCAGGGGGATGACCACCACATCTTCACCACCGTACAAATCGGAAAGCTCCCGGCCCAGGTTCTCAATCCCGGCCTGAATCTCTGAAGCTTCTACAAGAACATCGTATTCCAAATCCATCAGAACCTCCCCGGGCCTCTATCTTCTATCCTTAGTTCTTCCTTCTCAGCCACCAGACGCCTTCCTCCAGGAAGCACGTGTTCCCCTGTTCCGCCACCGTGGATCCAGCGGAACACCTTGGTGAATTCCTCGAATCCGCTCCTGGGTCTTCCTGAAATGTTCCACAGAACAAGACATGCAAGGACCTCAGGCAAAGAAAGGAATACCTTCCTTTCCATGGCATCGGATGGGAACATAACCGTTATCGAGTCCTGAAGGTCCCTCCAGGAGCTGAGAATGGAACCTGAGCGGCATATACCCTTAACTGCCTCAGGAAAGTTCTCTTCCAGAACAGGAAGGACATTCATCCTTATCCGGTTCCGGGCCATTCCGGTGTCAAGGTTGGTGCTGTCCTCTACCCATGGAATGCTTCTGTGGGCAAGCCATTCCCTTATGCTTCTCCTGTCCATATCCAGCATCGGCCTTCTCACAGGCCCTCTGCCGCGGTAGTCCATTCCGCCAAGACCCCTTAGACCGGCCCCTTCCACCATCCTAAGAAGCAGTGTTTCAGCCCTGTCTGATGCATTGTGCCCCACCGCAACCAGACCATCCTGGCTGGAATACACTGCCTGTCTTGCAGCACTCCACTGGCTCTCCATGGAACCTCCGTCATCGACATCCGGGGTGACTGCCATGAATGGCAGGGAAAGACTTCGGGCCAGGTCTTCAACGAACTTCTGGTCTTCATCCGCCTCGGGTCTCAGCCTGTGATTGATGTGAATGACCCTCACCTGATAGCCCTTTTTGCCTGAGTATCTGTTCAGAAGATGGGCCATGGCAACTGAATCCGCCCCGCCTGAAACCGCAGCGCACACAGATGTACCCCGGGGGAAAAGATCCTCCCGGGAAATGGTGTTCAGGAATACCCTTTCCAGTTCGTTCATATTTTCTAATATAATCCATGCAGGAAAAAGCCGTGAAAACACCCGGAGGTGCAACATGCCCCCAGATGAAGGCCCTGTTCAGCTTGACGCGAACGTAGTCTACAAAGAGAAACCCCCTGGAGGACCAAAAAGGAAAAAAAGATCCGGCGTTTTGATAGTTGCGGCGGTGGGTGCGATCCTTGTCATTGCCCTGCTTCTGTATCAACCGGAGAATTCAGGATTCATCGACTCGCCTCCACCCCTGGAACAGGAAGAGCGGGATTCTGTTGCCTCGGTGGCATCAAGGATAATCTCTTTCCGGGACCAGAATGATTCTCTGCCCCTGGCCCGGGATATAGATCTGCCTCCGGGCTTCCGTTACCAGCTGGAAGACAGCCTGGTCTGGTCCCTGGAAACCCCTGGAGGCCTCTACTACACGTCAGACATGGACATTCATGAATTTCAGGGGGGAACATTATGAAAGACAGCCATGGGTTCACCCTTATAGAACTGATGATGGTGGTGGTTGTAATAGGAATTCTGGCGGCAATTGCCATTCCCAAGTATTCAGATGTTACCGAAAGCGCCAGAAATGCAGCCTGCAGATCGAACCTGAGGAATATTGTAACGGCTCTGGAACTCT
The DNA here is from genome assembly GCA_964598645.1 of uncultured bacterium. GTDB lineage: Bacteria > Fermentibacterota > Fermentibacteria > Fermentibacterales > JCC-6 > Sabulitectum. The sequence goes on from CAZRCS010000067.1 coordinate 8,978, forward strand.
ACAGTGCCGATAACGACGGTTACCCTCCAGGTAACGGCTGGAAAAAACTCTCCACCATATCCGACTACGTGCATGCCGAGATGACCTGTCCAACCACCGGAGCCCAGTACCGCTACCGGATAATGGGCGGAGACAGGGATACGTTCAGGATCAGAGGCTGGAACGCAAACTGCAAAAGGAACCACGGCTGGTACAAAGACGGCATTTTCGTGATCTAGTTACCGAACCAATACTGTCTCAGGAACACCGTCCTCTGAACGGAATCGGCCTCCGGGGTCTTTAAAACGATGATGTACTGTCCCGAGGGCACACCTGCTCCCGGAACCCAGTTGTATGCATGCTCACCATCGGTCAGGTTGCCGGAAGACAGAACTTCCACAATTCTTCCGCCAAGGTCATATACCGATAGTTCCACCTGACCGGCTTCTGAAAGCAAGAACTTTATCCCAAGGGAACCGGAGAAGGGATTGGCGCTGACCACTGGAGAATTGCCCTGCATGGGATCATGGTCCGGTTCGGCGATCCCCGTTTCGTCGCTACAGGCATACATGAGCGCTGAGGCTGATTGAAAGGCAATGTGGGGACGATTCGCAGCATCCAGCGCAATGTCGGGGTTGAATGCATAAGTTGCACCGGGGATCTCCACGGTCTGCCATCCTGTTCCATCATTCA
>CAZRCS010000068.1:0-9497 GCA_964598645.1 uncultured bacterium
GTTCCCCTGGCAGGTGTTCCCGTTTACTCAAAGATGATCTCCTGGTGTTTCCAGCGCATAGGCAAAGACATTCACAAACATCGTCTTGTAAGACTTTCTGTGGAGTACCCCCCAATACCGGCAAGCATCGACGTGTTGCTGGAACTCCCCTTAAAGAAGTAATAAGGCTAATGGTCCTTCTGAATGCACTGGCAGATGAAACCCTCTTCCTCGGTCCATCTTCTTCCTGAATCATCGCATTTTCTGACAAACTCAAGATAGGCGGTAAGTCTTTCCAGTACATGCTGGGGAATCACATGCTCTATTCCACAGGCACACTCTTCGGCAGTTTCACCGTCGATCTCCAGTACCCTGGTAAAAAAGCTCCTAAGGACTTCGTGCTTTTCGGTAACCTTCCGGGCTATTCTGTTGCCATCTTCAGTCAATGTTACGAGGTCGTAGGGTTCGTGGTTGACAAGGCCCAGTTTTGTAAGTGTTTTCAGCGCAGTGGTAACGGAAGATGCGGCAACCTGACGAGCCCTGGCTATATCCGTGGGTCTTGCAGCGCCTTTTTTTTCTACGATCGCATGTATTGTCTCAAGATAGTCTTCAAGACTTGAACTGAGATGTGAATCTCTGCTCATTTAGGCTCCTCTTAGTTATTTAGCCACAGCTAAATATAGAACACCCGCTGATCCTGTCAACCGCTCAGGTCATCTGGTCATAGACTGTGCTCATGGTCTTCGAGAAAATTTCTGTACCTCTCTGCAATTTCCTCTATTTCGCTGGAATTGAATTCTCTGCTCTCGCTGAACCCGCGCAGCTCCAATTCTGCCTCAGAAGATTCATACACCCATGCGTCGAAGATCCTGTCAGGTTTTTCCTGTGAGATCATGAGAATGCTGGATCCTCCCATTGGTGAAGGATCCAGGGAAAGAACAACGAAATGGTCAGCAAGATACCCACGGTACTTGTTCAGCTGAGTAATCAGCTGAGAGCCGAAATAATAACCCTGATCAGATCCATTGAGATAGCTGTTCAGAGCACTCCTCACATGCATGACACAGGGATCTTCGTATACCCGGTAGTAGGAATCCAGCTCATTTCCAGTAAAATCGGTTTCTCCGCCAAGGAATGATATTGTCTCTGTGGCAACGGAGAGGTAATAACCTTGAAAGTCTATACTCATTCCCTCCCATATACCTGCATACATCTCTGCCAGTTCAGGGTCTGCAGCCGCCTGGGCGCTGGATCCGGCCCTTTCCATCCATACTGGAAGCTCTGCTGTTCCAATGCGTCCGTTAACGTAGAAACCATCGAGGGCAAGGTCGAAGAAAGAACGCGCCGGGGTTCCGGGGTCAGCAAGGGTCAGGAATCTACCGACATTCACCCCTATGTTGTTGGATTCACCAAGAATCAGAACCGTAATGGCAGGAGCGGCCCTGTCCACATATTCATCGATTTCAGTGAAGTCATCGGAGGTGTAAGCCTCATCCCTGAGTACATCGAACTGGGCAGCTAACTCATTTGACTGAGCCAGATCAACTGCGTTCCTGAAAAGCAGCTCAAGTTCAGAATTCTCAGGATCGGCATCAAGAGCCTGATTCAACAGATCTATCTCATTCCAGACAGATTCGTTCTCCTGAAAAGAACCCTGGGCGGTAAGCAGTGCAACTGCCGCTGTCAGAACGAAGAATCTCATTATCAATACCTCTATTCTTCAGATGTTATTAAATCCGCAGGTATATTGGATGTACCGGTCTGGCTACCAGCTGCAGCTGCGGCGATGCTCTGCCCCATCATGCTGTCCATGGGGTACACTATTACCATAGCACTTTCTTCCTTGGAGATCTCGAGAAGGGCCTGTATCTGACGCAATTTCATGGAATCAGGCTGAGTTGCCAGGCGTTCAGCGGCTTTAGTCAGCGCTTCAGCAACGTGCATCTCTGCGGTGGCCTGGATTTTCTTGGCCTTCGCCGATCTCTCAGCCCTTGCTATTACAGCAAGTTCTTCAACGAGGTTTATAGGTGTTCCCACATCGGTAATTCTAACGGCGCGGACGTTTACTCCGTAATCCTTTGCAGCGCCGTCAATTATTTTCTTAAGATCAGCTGCAACCCTGTCTGTTTCACTGAGAAGAAGACGAAGGTCATTCCCGCCGATGGTGCTCTTCAGAGCTTCCATGCTTGCCCATTCTGTGGTTTTCCAGTAGTTCTGCACAGAGATAGCTGCTTTCACAGGGTCTTCTATCTCCATTTCAACAGCCGCAGTAACATCGATGGGAATGTTGTCTTTGGTGAGTGTTTTTGTTGCCTTCACCTCATAGGTAGTGATACGAATATCAAGTATCCTTGCAACTGAATAAATGAACGGCGGGATGATGAATACTCCGGGTCCTTTGGCTCCGACGCACTTTCCAAGACGCAGAAGAACAATGCGCTGCCACTCAGGAAGAATATGGAATATCTTTGCTATGGTATTACCGAACCACATTATCAGGAAAAATATCATTCCCACCCATAGCAGTTCTCCAACACCTGTGATTCCCCTGCCGACCGTAAAATGGGGAATAACGAAAATCATCAGAAGAGGTATCCAGATGATAAATCTTACCAGATTTCTTATGAACGTCTGTACCGGATTCTTGAGCATTTCTTCCCTCCCGCTCTTTAACTGATGGCGATCCTCTTTGGTAACCTGGAAGCACGAATCATGTTTGCCGCACCGCCTGCTGCAAGAGCTGCTCCTGGAACCATGGCCCACAAAACAAGAGTACGGGCCATGGCCTCATACCCTTCTACCGATGGCTGAGCTGCATCACCAAAATCGGCGGTTGAACCTGCCAGAATGAACAGAATGACCAGTGTACCCGCTGAAACAGAAAACCATAAAAGCCAGCTGCTGCCGGTATGCTCTCTGGCAGACATTTTTCTGAAACCGAACAGAGTAACGAAAAGACCCAGTGAAAAGGTTACAGCAAAACACACAAAAACCGTAAAGAGAATAAAAACTCCGATCATTCTGTACTTGCCTTCGAATCGAATGTGTGAGTTGCCATCTCCCTGTTAAGGAAAAAGCTAAGAACGGTTCTTATTGAAACGATTGCTCCAAGACCAGCCAGTTCAGCAAGATCCGGCTGCATCATGGTATGAACGATATCTGCTGCTATCAGGAATTCAAGCCCAAGAAGAATGTATGATCCGTAGTGGTGCCTCATGAATTCCCGGCTGAGACATATGTTTCTGCCTCTCAGCCGAAATACTTCCAGTGGGAAAAATTCAGCTGTGGTGATCAGGGTTCCCCAGACGATCACCACAACTCCCATGAAACCTATGCCGAAACTGATACGGTTCAGCAGCTGTATCAAAGCTCCCCCAGCCCGTTGAAATTTTCCTTTGAGAATAAAACCACCTTACAATCAAGTCAACGAACTTGGTCAGGTTTTTCACAGCAGCTTTTTGTCCGAAATACTTTCTCTGAAGGCATTCGCCCAAATCGAAATTGCATGTCAAGACCAGTTTTAACCCTTCCCGGTTGTGCGATTGGTCCTGGTTTCACATGCTCCTTCGCTGAACAGGGCAGTTCAGGACGGCCAGTAATGGATAACTCCAGCTTTGACTAGCAGCTCACTGCAACGAATTCAGCGGCCTCACCCAGCAGTTCCCCGGGTTCTGCCATTGTGGAGAGGAAAACTCTATAGCCTGCGTAGATGGCGTAATGAGGGCAGTCGTTCAGTATCAGGTCGTTCATGCCGTCGCCGTCCAGGTCGCCGACCCATACCACCGATACTCCTTCGCCGTAAAGGTTTTCATAGACATCCGACAGTTTCTGGGAAAGGCCGTCTCTGGTGTAGTAAACTCCGCTCTCTTCCACGAAAATGGTTTCATCTTCATCAAGTTCAAAAAACCATCCGGGATAAAGAAGCTCAGTTGTAACGAAGGCAGGGGTTACTTCACCTGATTGGAAAACACCGGTATCTGACCTGAGAAAAACCAGAGGCTCACAGCAGAGAGAGGAAACTTGCCAACCGGTGGCCTCCTCCCCTCTGTCCATCACTGCATCGTACACGTTCTCAACCAGAACATCCACTTCTTTAAGTTCCCATACGGAATCATCATCGCACAGAGCAAACCATCCGGTACCGATGTCAGCGGGGATCTCGTCATGGTGAAACGACCCCGGGAGCAGTACCGATACTCCCGAATCCTGAAGTGACAGAACTATTATCAGGAAAAGAACCATGTCAGCCTCCGATCTCAATAAGTTTTACTGCTGCCTCGGCGCCATTCTCAAGCTTCATTCTTCCGGCAATGGCCAGGGCGTTTTCCTTGAAAACAGGTTCTCCCTGTACTTTTTTCAGTGCTGAAGCGAGTTTTCGGTGAGTCAGCGACCGTCGATGCAGGAGTCCTGGAGCAACTCCTGCCTTTTTCAGTATCATTCCCCACATCGGCTGATCTGAAGTGTATTCCACCACCACTGAAGGAACACCGGCTGCGCAGGAAGAATGTGAGGTACCGCAGCCTCCATGGTGAACCACCAGTGAACAGCGCGGAAAGACAAGCCAGTGAGGAACCCTTTCGGTAAAGAACACGTTATCGAATCTTCCCAGCTCTTCACACTGAATTACAGCTCTGCAGCCGGCAAGCTCAACAGCCTTCAAAACCGGTTCGATGATATCATGATTCTTTTTTTCACCATGAAGCATGCTTCCGAATGTAACGAAAACCGGAGGATCCCCCAGACGAAGGAATTCATCCAGTTCTTCCGGTATACATACTGATCTCTCCCGGGGGATATCCATTGAACCGCAGAAGCAGTAGCCGGGGATCTCTCCCCCGGGATACAGGCTGGGACTTACAGCAACCAGATTGAGATACTCAGAGTGAAACACTCCCTTGAATACACTTTCCGGGGCAGGCAAACCCTTGTCAGCAAAGAAATCATCGATATCCGGCTTCCAGAGAAGGTCAAGGGCCATGCCGAAAGCATTCCAACCGGTTCGGTGCAGGAAATCAGGAAAACCCGGAGCCGCAATACCGTCAGATGGGATTATCGGCGTTGTGTACAAAGCTATCCATGGTGTTCCGGTTTTGATCGCTGCGGCCCTCAGTGAGTATGCAAAGATGTGACCAATTACAAGATCGCTTTTCCTGCAAAGATCAAGGGCGGTTCCGTACATGGCATCGATTGAAGGATTCAGGAAATTCTCAACGAGAAGCCTGCTTTTTAAAGCAGGATTCCGTGAGGCCACGAACTGCTCTCCAAGCGATGCGAATTCCTCCCGGGAAACTCCAATGTTCCCGGGATGAATCACATCGAAGCCGAAATTTTTTCCGTAGCTGGAATAGTTGCCATTCATTATTTCGGTAACTGAAAGAGATACCGAATGTCCCGACTTAACCAGGGCAGCCCCCAGAGCAATGAAGGGTCTGACGTCTCCTTCTGTTCCCCAGGTTTGAAGTCCTACCCTCATAATGTCATCAGCGCAATGATTCTACATACTTCTTGGCATCCTGCAGACTTGCTCCGGTTGCACGCCGATAGGCCTTTATGGCTTCTACCTTTCGGCCTGTAAGAAGAAGTTCCATTACTTCTTCTGAAGCATCCGACACCGGCTTCGTTACATCGAAACCGGCATTTTTCATCAGGTTATCAACCCTGGTTTCAAGTATCTCGACCCTCTTCCTCAGCCGCTCAATCTCAGCTTTTGACCCGGACAACTCTTACCTCCGTTGAATAGTGTACCAAAACGGTTCAACAATAAATACACAATACCGCAGTCGGGGTCACCGGCACTGCCATTGACCAATGGGAGGTTTCCCCTTAATATCTGTGTGGAAGCATTATGCACAGGAGGCGTCACATGGATAAAATTGTGGTGCACGGAGATGAAGGTAGAATTATCAAAGGCCATTCATCTGACTTTTCCCCTCACAAAGAATTCTTTCACCTTGCAACGCTGCAGCGTCCCTTCGACTCGGAAAAGATATGGCTTGGGAACCAGAAGGCCGTGTTTTTCGTAAAGGACTTCGAAGGAAACGCATCTCATCAGGATCTTCACTACTGGCACACTGCCCCTGAATCCGGCGGGCACGTAGTGGTAACCTTCAGAGACAGGGAGAAGCTCTTTGGAACCGCCGAGAGTGTAGACAGGGACCATATCGGTTTCTTCCTCTACCCGGTTGATCCCTATGCAAACACCATCAAGGCCTATGTTATCAACAGCTTCATCTCGAGTGTGGAAATAGTGGAAAACTGATTGGCTGTGCAGAATTTACTGTTACTGCTCTTAGCGGTATCGCCTGGAAGGGTACAGCCCGACAATTTTACCTATATGGGGGCATTCGCTCTTCCCGTTGGAAGCTCAAGGCCTGAAACCTTCGAGTATGGCGGTGAAGCAATGACCTTCAGAGCCTCAGGTGACCCCCTTGGAGATGAAGACGGATTTCCTGGATCCCTTTTTGTGATGGGCCACAACAGAATGCCCTGGGGAGAGCTCCCTGACGGCTGCATGATAGCTGAGATTTCAATTCCGCACCCATCCATCAGTTCTAACGTGAATGATCTTAACAGAGCAGAATTTCTGCAGCCATTCAACGATGTGGATCCTGGTCTTTTCAGTAACTTCGACGAAATACCCAGAGCAGGCATGGAGTTTCTCGATACAGATGAATCAGGACCCCTTTTACACATCTGCTTCGGTGAGCACATGGAAGAAGGCAGCAACCAGACCCACGGGTTCCTTAGCCCGTATCTTTCATCTTCTTCCATGAATGGAGGCTGGTTCATAGAAAACGCATCTGCCTATTCGGCAAACGACTACATTTTCTCCATACCAGTCGACTGGGCTGAAAAACACACCGACGGGAAACTTCTGGCGACGGGCAGGTTCAGAGACGGCGGCTGGTCCGGTATGGGGCCATCCCTTTATGCCTATACCCCATGGACGGACGACCGGGTAACACCGGAACCTCCAGGATCACAGCTTGCCAGTGTTACGCTTCTTCAGTACGAATCCTCCGAGAACACCGACAGTATTGTAAGATGCCTGGATGGTTACCAGCATCCGGACGAGTGGACAGGAGGAGCGTGGATAGTTACCGAATCCGGAAAACAAGCTGTTCTCTTCGCCGGCACGAAGGGAACAGGAGACCTCTACTGGTATGGATACATTAACCCGGAAGGCCCTGAAGTGCCCTTGATCGAAGAGGAAATGAGAGGCCTCTTCGATCTCTGCAGAAGTTCAGACGGAGAGCCTTTCAGTGCTCAGGTATCTGATTGCGAACCTTCCTCCATGAGGGGTTGGTGGAGCAGTTCTTTCACCGCCGGCTTCCTCCTCTATGACCCTTGCGATATTGGTAAAGTAGCCGATGGTGAACTGGAACCCTGGGAACCCCAGCCCTATGCATTCATCCATATAGATGAACACCTTTTCCACAATCCCGATGGAATAGAACTGGAAATGCTGGGTTCAGGAACTCAGCGCAGATTTCGCCTTGGTGACGCGGCATGGGATGGTGAAAACGGCCTTCTTTATGTTCTTGAGCTTTTCGCAGACGGTGCAGCGCCGGTGATTCATGTGTGGAGCATTCACTGACACTGAATTCGCTCAACCTGGCAATCAAAACAAATGAAGCCCGGAAACCGCAGTATCTTCATATCTGGTTCCCGGGTAAATCTCCAGTATTGAAAATTCGAGTTTGTCATCTTTTGACAGCGTAAGAACTTCAGTGAATTCCACGAACTGAGAGGATGGATCGTCAAGTAATTCGGCAACACAAACTGGTACTCCGTTCAGATGAACGATAAGCTTGGCAACTCTTCCATTGGTTCTCCATGTTTCATCGTTCTTACAGTACCCGTTCAGTATATCGCAGCCTGAAACAAGACAGTCTGCGTCGGCGGTTATCAGAATGGCCTCTCCGTATCCATGGCCATCCGCTCCTTCAACCCAGGAGGTTGAAGAATCATCATCCTGAAGATTCGCAGCTGAATAGCGATCTTCTTCTTCGCAGGACAGCTCGCTTGAAGCAGAGTAATGAGCTGGAATGATCTCTCTATTCCCGCCTGTATCGGGCAATGCCCGGATCAATGGCACTTCACAGCCTCCTCCAGACATCCAGAATTCCCTCACTACGTCTCTTTCAAGTTCGAAATCCCCGGTACCGAGAACATATGTGAATGGATCATGACACTGGTATTCCATGGGATACCCTTCCACATACCATCCTGTAAGGTTGTAGAGAACAGACATTCTGGGGTCAGCAAGACTTTCACCATCCACAGCGGGTTCCATATTCTCAAGCATTAGCAGGTATCGGATCTGAAGTTCAGGATCTGCTGCGAACATGGCCAGATTCGCTTCAGACCAGGAGCGTCTCACAGCAAGACAGGGAAAAAGCTCACTGAAATACCTGTCCTGGACGATACTTCTGTTTTGAGTCATCTCATCATGAATTTCGCAAATCAACTCAGCTCTTTCCGGGTCATATTCCTGCGAATCGGTATAGAAGGAGATACCCGGGCCATTGCCTGTGTCGAAAACTGTGATATCCCCGCACTGCTCCGTTGGAATATCAGGATGCATCCTTCCTGAAACAGCGCAATCGGCCATTTCAGCCAACGAAAGCATGAATTCAACACTGAGAGGCGGATAATAATGGCGAAGCTGCATATCCTCCTTCATGGAATCAATCAACTCTTCCTTTGTCCATCTGATGACAGATGGATCGAACACAGGCTCAGCCGCCGGAATGAGCGGATGACATGAAAAGATACGCAGGCTGATATCCTCTTCAGGTTCCCAGTCGGAATAGTGCCAGGTAACGGATCTGGATTCAATAGAAGGGCTTCCCGTCCATTCCCACCAGGCACCGGTCTCGGTATCGGCAAAGGGCAGAGGAAATTCCTCGGGAACTTCCAGATGAATCACCGCGTCTCCGATGGGACCGCACCATGTACTTCCAGAACGCACAATGTAACTGATTTCGTTTGATTCCCAGTAACTGTACCCAATCTGATTCCATCCGGTATAGAAGTTGTTTTCAAGTCTTACAGTTTCCCCGGGCTCGAAGTTCATGTTCCAGACAGCGATCAGAGGGTAGTAGAAAAATCTTTCATCCGCATTCGGCATACCTTTCATGTATGTGAATGGTAATTCAACATTATCAGCTGAAACACTGAAACCCAACCACCCGGGAACTCTGTCTTCTGCGATTTCTGTTGAGTATAAATATTGAAGTATTTCATCGGTATATCTCTGTTCATCTCTGCGGACGCTGTTGAAGTCGAATGATTCAAAGGGAAAGCCGGCTTCAATGCTCAGTCTTTCATCGGTAAGGTTTCGCAAGTAGAACACACAATTAACCTGCATCAGTGGAATTCCACGTATTTCACTATTAGCCGGGATAATGAATACACTCTCTGCGATCATTTCAACCTCGGTGGTAAACATCGGCCTGGCAGCACGAATATCAGGCACCGTGTTGATATACATCGAATCACACACTCCCTCTGAA
>CAZRCS010000069.1:0-9229 GCA_964598645.1 uncultured bacterium
TCGATCATGTTTGCGGTTCTGGAACTGACGATAAGTGCTGAACATGTTCTTGATTCAGTGGTAAGAACCACTAAGTCTGCAATTGGAAGCTCAGCCGTGGAAAGCCAGCTGCCGTCTTCGGCCTGAACCTGGGCTCCAGCTGCATAGGCGGTGAAAACGTCTCCGGGCTGAATTCCCTGCTGGTCACCGGCGCTGAGGTAAACCACATCGTAGGTGAAGCCTGTTGTTCTGTCAGGATCCCTGAAACCAAGAACCCAGAGGGAACCGTGATCTGTGCTTGGTGCGTTGTTGATCCAGATATCACCCGCAGCCTGGTAGGGAACAACTGCATCCCCTTCCTGAACAGGAAGATAACCGTGCTCGAGCTTTGCGATTGACGTTGAAGGAGTTGTCTGGGTTACCCTGCAGACACCGGCCACCCTGATGATGGTACCGGAATTGCCTGTTTCAGGATCCTCCACCGTCTCACCTGGTCTCAAGACATGGAAAACCCTTCCCTCCTCAATACCTTCATTTGCGCCTATATCCAACTCGACGATGTCGCCTGGAAGGGCTGTATCATGCCTGTATACACCCTCTTCCTCTGCATTGGTCTCAATGATGTATCCAAGGGCCGAGAAGGGTGCGTAGGTTACATAACCGGCGGCTTCCCTCTGAAGGCGCGACAGAATGGCTTCACTGGATCTTATAACAACTGCACCCTCTGGGATCTGGGTGCTGTAGCTGCTTCCACCCGGATCCACCAAACCCGCGGAAACATCAGGTATCTGGAGAACCATACCGGGAACTAGATACTCAGCACCCCGAAGATCGGGATTGGCATTCAGTATGTCAGTCCATTTCTCCGGTGTTCCGTAAAACCAAATGGAAAGATCCCACAGCGTATCACCGTAACCGACCTCATAGACACCGGCCTGTGAAGCAGCCGCAATAAGTGCCATCATAACGAACAGTGCATTTTTCACCGGTTCACCTCCAGCTCTTGAGAAACTGTAATCACTAATATCATAACTTCATAAATTCTAAACTCAGAGACCTGTGCAAGTCAACCTGCATGCTTTTACCTTGAAGCGGGATAAAATGCGGCTGTGCCAGGCACTCTGCCGTTACCACCTGCTGAGACGTGCACGGTATAGATTCCTGCCGCCCTGTTACTTCCATCAACAGGTACGTTAACTGCGAGCTGAAGGCGGCCTTCTCCGGGCGACTCCCCCACCCAATCGGCACCTGCAGCAACAGGAGTTCCCTCAAGACCTATGCGAAAAACAAGCTGTCCTGATGTTGCTCCGGGAGCAAGGGCTACCGAAGAAGAGTACTTCGCCTGGCCCAGGGGTGTGGAAGTTCCAGTTTCGGTTATCACAGTGCCATTTGCATGAATACTCAGCATTTCACCTTGTTCAAGGTCAATTCCAGTATCCTGCCAATGCTCGGCGGCATCAACCTGGAAAATGCCTGTGTCCAGGTCGGCATCATCCCAGATAACGATCAGAACCGAATCGGAGGGTATGCTCACCGAGCCTGCTTTGAACTCTCCGTCTCTGTAGCTTATCTCGCCTGCATGGGTTTCACCGTTAAGCAGCCACACCCTGCCGTTGATCCCGGCTTCCACCGTTCCAGTATTGAAAACTGCCCTTCCTGCGGAAATGCTCTCAAGGGTTCCTTCCATCACGGAACCGTCTGCACTTATCAGCATATCTCCGGGACCTTTGAAACAACCCGCTGAAGCAATGAAGGCAATAACTGCCATAATCTTCAGTTTCTGCATCATTTGCCTCCGACGATGAGGTGTTCCATTGCCTCTTCTATTCGAGAAACGGGTATGAACTGCAGAGCATTCCTTTGGGCTTCCGGAACGTCCTCGAGGTCTCTGGTGTTTTCGATGGGCAGAACTACCTTCTCTATCCCTGCGGAAAGTGCACCAAGCACCTTTTCCTTTACTCCTCCCACTGGAAGAACGGTTCCCCTGAGAGTAATCTCTCCGGTGACGGCGGTTTTGTTATGTACAGGCTTTCCACTCAGGGCACTGAGTATGGAGGCAGTAATTGCAAGTCCCGCGGAAGGCCCGTCTTTTGGGGTTGCCCCTGCAGGAACGTGAAGATGTATGTCAATTGTGGAGATGTCCTTTATCTCGTGGGTGTGTCTTGTCTTTATCCAGCTGAGAGCCGCCTGGGCCGACTCCTTCATAACATCTCCAAGCTGACCGGTAAGGGTGAGTTTCCCCGTACCTGGAACAAGCAGGGTCTCTATCATGAGTATCTCTCCGCCCACAGCCGTCCAGGCAAGCCCTGTGGAAACACCAACCGCCGGTTCGGGGAGACACATTTCCCTTGTAAACTTCCATGAGCCGAGAAAGTCCGGAACGGTGGATTCAGTGACGGTAACAAGCTTGTCATCACCCTCCGCAGCGCTCACAGCCCTCTTCCTGCAGATAGATCCTATTTTTCTCTCAAGTTCCCTGACACCGGCTTCACGGGTGTATCTCTTTACCAGACAGCGCAAACCGCTTTCGCGGAACCTTATCAGATCGCCTGAAAGACCTGTTCGCTCAACCTGCCTTTTCACCAGATACCTTCTTGCTATCTGAATCTTGTCGTCTTCGGTATAACCGGGGATCCTGATTATTTCCATCCTGTCCCGAAGAGGACCGGGAATTGTATCAAGGGTATTGGCTGTGGTTATGAACTTAACCGAGCTCAGGTCATAAGCTGTGTTCAGGTAATTGTCTCTGAAGGAGAAGTTCTGTTCCGGATCAAGTACCTCCAGAAGAGCCGAAGTGGGGTCTCCTCTGAAGTCTCTTCCTATCTTGTCTATCTCGTCGAGCATAAAAACGGGATTACATGTACCGGCCTCTTTCAGACCGTGTATTATCCTGCCCGGCATGGCCCCTATATAGGTTTTCCTGTGGCCGCGAATCTCTGCTTCATCGTGGACTCCTCCAAGGCTGAGCCTGACGAACTTCCTCCCCAGTGCCCTGGCAATGGATTTACCCATGCTTGTCTTGCCCACTCCGGGAGGACCCACAAAGCAAATAATGGGAGCTTTTCCTTCAGGATTGAGTTTCCGTACCGCAAGGAATTCCAGAACCCTTTCCTTGACATCCTTAAGATCGTAGTGATCCTGGTCAAGAATTCTGGCGGCTTCCTTTATATCTAGACGGTCTTCGGTTCTTTCCAGCCAGGGAAGCTGCAATATCCATTCGATGTAAGACCTTGCAACTCCTGCTTCAGGGGAACCGGGATGGAGTTTCGACAGTCTTTTCAGTTCTTCCTCGGCTGCTTCTCTGGCTGATTCAGGCAGCATCTTTTCCTGGAGCTTTTCAGAAAGCTCTATCACATCAGGATTGATCTGAGACCCGCCCAGCTCTTTCTGTATTACCTTCATCTGCTCTTTCAGGTAATACTCCTTCTGATCCTGCTCCATCTCCGTCCGGACCTGGCCTTCGATGTGTTCACGAAGCTTCAGCCTCTGAATCTCGTAGTTCATCATTCCCCGCAGGAGTCTGAACCTTTGTATGATGTTGTCTTCTTCGAGAAGCTGCTGCTTGCCGGACACCGATGCCTCAAGACCGCTGGCGGCAACAAATCCCAGTCTCTCGGGATCACGAAGAAGCGTGAGAAGTTGAAGTTCGTCGGGTATACCCGGGGTAAGCTCCATAACCTTTCTCAGCTGCACCTCAATTGACCTTCTCCAGGCTTCCAGCTCTTCAACGTCTTCAGGGTATGAAGTTACCAGCCTCTCGACCCTTGCGCTGGGGATCCCGTCAATATCCATATCCTCGAGGATACGGAAACGGTAAAGACCCTTCAGGGTAAGTCTTACCACATCACCGGGGAATCTGTAAAGCTTCATTATTCCAGCGGCTGTACCGACACGGTACCTTTCACCGGAGGAAGAAACCGCCACGATACCTATGATCTTATCGGACTTGACCGCATGGTCTATCAGAGAGATCATGTCCGGATCTGTTACGGTTATGGGCAGTATAGTGTAGGGCATAAGCACGCCCTCATCAAAAACATGCAGCGGTATTATTCCGGGAACGTCCCCGTCTTTTATCATAGATCAGTGTTTCCTTTTGACTGCACTGGTATGGAAACACGGACAGGAGTTTTACGGGCGAGTTTGATGTGAAGCACGCCTGATTTGAGCTCCGCTGAAACAGCTGATGTATCAACTCTGGCAGGAAGATGGATCTCCCGTTCGAATCTGCCTGTCTGTATCTCAATGCCCAGTGCGGTTGCACCCTGACAGGGTGTTCTTTTCATACCCCTTATCAGAAGAGAAAGGGGAGTTACTTCCAGTTCCATATCTTCAAGAAGAACACCGGGGACCTCGACGAATAACTCGAAGCCCTCCGGTGTTCCGTAAACGTCGGCATGGAGCACCCAGCTGTCTGTATTTCCGTACATAGCGCTACTCTATGTCGAATCGGACCTGAACCTGGGTTGTAAGCTCAACAGGCACACCACCCTGTGTAGCAGGGTTGAATACCCACTGCCGGACAGCAGCCTGAGCCGCTGCTCCGCATCCCAGACCAAGCTCGTCGTTAACAATGTTGACGTTCCTAACGGAACCGTCGGTTCCAACAAGAACCTCAAGAGTAACGTATCCATGCACGTCGCCCATCTGCCTTGCAAGGTTGGGCGTTTCAGGACCAACCTGGGATATGGGGAACGGAGGGATCACCGGCTGTTCCTCTTCGATGATCTCGGGACCTTCGGGTTCTGCAGCCGCGGCTGTGTACCTTATGCTGGTGTCCTCTCCTGCAACAATGTTAACGGTTACGGTCTGGTCTTCATAATCGGGGTTGGTAAGCAGAACGGTATGGCTGCCCTCTTCGAGATCGATGGGAGCCATGGGGGTTTGTCCAAGGGATGAACCGTCTATTGTCACATTGGCCCATGGTTCAGGCGCTATGAGAAGCCTTCCCGTGGTAACTATCTGCTCCGGTGCCACAGTAGCACTGTATCCACCCTCTCCAAGGGTAATGGTTCTGGTCCAGGGTTCGTATCCCTCAACATCTACCGCAAGGGTGTGGGTTCCATAGGGAAGAACCTCGCTGATCCTTCTTACGCCTGTGCCCACCCTTTCTCCATCGATGGCAAAGTTACCCGCCACGGGAATGTCTACACCCAGGGCAAGGATGATCTGAGACTCTGTCTGAGAAAGAAGGGCAAGCGAAAGCTGCAGAGGCGCTGTGCTTCTGTCAACAAGGATTGACTCAGGAACTGAGTTGTAGCCCTCTAGTACAGCCTGGAATACGTGTATACCAGTTGGGATCTGCAAACCGGTTTCAGCTTCCTCTCCGTCCACAAGCCAGGTGATGGCACCTTCAGCAGGCTGTTCATCGCCTTCTGGCATATTCGCCTGGAAATCGATCTGAACCGTACTGGTACCCAGTGTGTCAAGGGTTATTGCCATGGAATCCTGACTGCCGCTCTGGAAGGCAATTTCATCGGTGTAGGTTTCATAACCTGAAGCTCTTACTTCGATTGTCCTTGGCTGTTCGGAATCACCCTGGAAGGAGAATGTGCCGTCGGGAAGAACCGGGATGCTCTCTCCGTCAATGGTTACGGAGTAGTTCTCGGGACCCTCGACTGCGAATGAAACAGAATAGGGCTCGAACACGTCCAACACAACTGGCTCTTCAGCTGGCCCACCGCCTCCGAAGGGCTTAACAACCACAAAAACCACAACAAGAGCTATAACCACAGCAGCTGCGATTATTATGGGGAGCAGTGATTTCTTCTTCTTTTCCGGAGCCTTCTCAGGAGGTGCGGTAACCGGAACAGCTTCGGTTTTCTTCTCACCTGCAAGGCTTTCCAGTCTTGCAAGGAGCTCTTTTATGGTTGGATTGCCCGGGTGGTTCTTACTGGCTTTCTTTGCCTCAGCAAGTGCTCCGGCATAATCACTCCTGGAAATCTTGGCCCTTATGGATGTGATCGCTGCTTCAGCTGGAGAAGTGGTCTCTCTGGTCTTCTTCTCCGGTTTTTTCTCAGGTTTTTTAACTGGTTCAGGTGGTGAAACGGGAACGGTTTCTTCTTCGAGGGAATCTTCCAGCTCGAATTCTTCTATTTCCTCTATTTCTTCGATCTCTTCCATGGGAACCGTAGATTTATGCCCCTCGATCTCGTCGAGAAGTTTTGAAAGTACAGGCGAAGAAGGCCATTCCTCGAAGATGGTTCTGGCATTCCTGACTGCAGTTGCCGGATCGCCGTCACGAAGTTTAGCCAGAGCAAGGTCATAGAGATTGTCGGTTTTGATCTGGCGGCGAACGGTGAGAATTTTCACCCTCACAGCCTTGTTGTCCGGATCGTGCCTCTTGGCTCTTTCCAGTTCCTGAAGAGCCCTGACTTCGTCGCCTTCGTTGAAAGCTTCTTCGGAACGGGTAATGCATTCGGCTACAAAATCATCTGAACTGACGCTTTTGCCGGTTTTATGGGTTCTCGAGTCACGGGTTTTGCGGAAGTTGCGCATGGCTGCGACTTCCCGTTCAAGCTCGAGAATCCTCTTTTTCGCCTCACGGTTGTCCGGTTCAATATCCAGAACCTTGTGAAACTCGGTGAGAGCTTTCTGCCTGTCGCCCTTCCTGGCGAGTTCCTCTGCAGATTTGATAAGCCTCTGAACCTTTGAATTACCGCTTGCTGCCATGTCCCCCCCAGTGGCCATTCGGGACCAGAAAAAAATGAAAAACGACTAGTCTGCTGTATCTGATAAAAGTATTCTTATTGGAAGCGGTGTCAAGCCCCTGTTCATACTCCGGGCAGCTCCATATCACCGTATCTCCACATCTGATTGCCTATCATACGGCGAACCACTTCCAAGGGCAACGCATCCAATGTATTAACCTTCCTTACCAGATGCCCGTCAGTTGAAAGATCGGCAACCCTGAACTCCGGAATACCGTGCTGGGCAGTTCCCAGAACCTGTCCGGGGCCCCTGGTCTCAAGATCTTTTTCTGCCACAAGAAAGCCATCTGAGGTTGAAGTAAGCACTGCGAGTCTTTCCATGGAATCAGAAGAAGCGTTCTCGCCGGGGACAAGAAAACACCATGCATTCCTTCCGCCTCTTCCAACTCTGCCCCTGAGCTGATGGAGCTGACTCAAACCGAAGCGTTCGGCGTTGACGATGACCATTACAGTTGCCTCGGGAACGTCAATTCCAACCTCGATCACGGTTGTGCTCACGAGAACCCCTATCTCACCTCTGCTGAATTTCTCGGTAACCTCTATCTTTTCAGAGGGAGGCATGCTCCCGTGAAGAAGACCGGCTCCGAAGGGAGCCATGGGACCTGATGATACTATTTCGAAGGCTGTGGCCGCGTCTTTCAGGTCACTTTTCTCGGAAGCCTCTTTTAGGGGATAGACCATGAAAACCCGCTCCCCCTGCTCCAGCCTTTCAAGCATTAACCTGAAAACCCTGGCCTTGTGAGCCTGTAGCACGATGCTGGTTTCAGTCGTTCCCCTTCCAGGAGGCATGGTATCGAGAACGGACAGATCCAGATCTCCATAGAAGGTCATGGCAAGGGTTCTTGGAATAGGGGTGGCTGACATCACAAGGGCATGGGGCCTGGGATGAATACCGGAGAGCAGCTTCTCCCTCTGGGAAACCCCGAAACGATGCTGTTCGTCTATGACCAGAAGACCCAGTGAAGAAAGGGGAACCCAGTCCTCAAGAACGGCATGGGTACCCACCAGCAGTGAATTCGGACGGGTCAGAAGCGAGTGTTCGATCTCTCTCCGTGCAGAAGCAGGAGTCCCACCGGTGAGCAGGTGCACCTCAACTCCGAAGGGAGCGCAGAATTGCCTCATACTTGAATAATGCTGGTTTGCCAGCACCTCGGTGGGAGCAAGAATGGCAGCTGTACAGCCGGACAAAGCGGCAGAAACGCATGCATAGGCTGCAACCACGGTTTTCCCTGAACCCACATCACCCTGAACAAGCCTTCTCATTGGCTTTCCCCCTGCGAAATCACGGGATATCTCGCCGCAGACCCTTTCCTGAGCCCGGGTCAGAGGCCAGGGAAGCCCGGATTGGAAAGTGTCATGGTCCGCACCGTTTATGGGTATTCCAGGGATGCTCTTCCCCAGATCCCTGACCAAACCCAGGATCGATCTGTGAAGGTAGAGTTCCTCCAGGGCGATAAGATTCCTTGCTGAAAGCGCTTCTTCAGGAGAATCAGGAAGATGTGCTGCTCTGAACATCTCCCATCGGGATGAGAATCCTTCTTTTTTAATGACTTCCACAGGCAGAATATCCACAAGAGATCCTCGAACCTCCTCCAGCACCGAAGCCACAAGTTTTCTCATCACTGCCTGGGTAAGACCTGCAGTCAGTCTGTATACAGGAAGCATCCCCGGGGTTACCGCAGCCCCGGCTGCTTCCCCGCTGAAGTAAAGCTCGGGATGCACCATGTTGTAACCCCTGTATTCCTCCACGGTACCGCAGGCGGTTACCTGCATTCCCTCACGAAGACTGGATGCGGGGAATCCGTTACGGAAAAAGGTTAGGGTTATGCTCCCGGTCTCGTCTGAAAAGATGGCAGTAACCGAGGGGCCCCTTCCGCGACGGCGACGGGAAACAGCTGTTATCCTTCCTGATACAACAGCTTCAAGACCGGGACGAAGCTCCGACACAGAGGTTACGTACCTCCTGTCCAGAAACCTTCTAGGAAGGTTAAGAAGCACGTCCCCGAGGGTATTGAGAGAGAGCTTTCCAAGGAGTTCCTTCCTGGACTTCCCAATACCCTTTATGCACTCTATATTCCGCTCCGTTTCCAGTGTTCTCTCCAATCAGGGGTTGACGATGGCTTTCGATATGTATAATTCACGGCGATACTGTTAAGCCACTCGACGGAGGTAAACTGAATGAGTGACCAGAAATCCGCAAGGATCGATCTTGAACGGAAAGTAAAGAACGACCCGGAGGATATCGATGCAAGGCTCAGCCTTGCGAAGATCCAGATGGAAGACAAAGACCCCACGGCAGCAATTCCATTGTATACCGAGATACTGAATGTGGACCCTGAAAACGCCGAAGCCTACATGGGTCTCGGGCTGGCCTGGGGAATGTCCATTCTGGAAAACATTCCCGCCGCAGAACTTCACGGTGACGACGTGGATGAAGAAGAACTCTTGAACAACTCGATACAGTTCCTGGAACGCTCCATCGAACTGGACCCGGAGAACACCAATTCCCTCAACGCCCTGGCAAGACTCTACATCGTACA
>CAZRCS010000070.1:0-9138 GCA_964598645.1 uncultured bacterium
TTCAAAGGGCCACGACCTGAACCGCCATGAGGTAGAGCACCTCCTGGAGCACTGGCTCCATTAGACATTTCACCGAAATATAAAAATAGGATAGGCCCTATAAACTCTTTTCATGCCTGCAAAAAAGTACCAGGACCGAGGATTTTGGCTATACACCGGGGCAGAGGGGCAGCTAGCCCGAATTAAAGAGGAGGCCAGGAAGCGTGGCATTCAACCCTCCAAATTCATCATGGCCGCGGTGGATGAGTACATCTCTACCAGCTCCCGGCCCAGGACTGTAGCAGATGTAACCACACTCCAGGAAGAGAACAGCCAGCTCCGCAAGGCCTTGGGAGATAAGGAGTTGATCATAACGCAGAAGGATGCAGAGCTCCGAAAGCTACGAGGAGCGGCCTTCCTCCAGGAGTCCTGGGACGCAGATATCGACCTGGACCTCCTCCAGGTCCTCAAATCCGGCCCTGTCCATGATCATAGGCTGTTGGATCTGCTGGGTGCCACGGATCCCGAGTCAGTGCAGGCCATATCCCGGCAGCTCCAGATCCTGGAGACTACGGGCTTCATCCGCAGGACCTCGAAGGGCTGGCAATGGCAGAAATGATAGATCTCTGGAAAGTCGATGCCCGGACCCGCGGCATGACTGACGCCTCGATCTACTCCTACGGCCAAAGCCTGGCCGCCTTCCAAGCCTTCCTGGGTAGGTCGATAGCCAAGGCTGACAAGATGGAGATCCGGGCTTGGGTCGACGATCAACGAAAAAAAGGTCTGACGACCAAAACCATAAAAACCAGGCTAAATGCCCTCTCCAACTTCTATGAGTTTCTGATTTTCGAGGGCAAAAGAAAAGATAACCCCGTTCCCGAGGTGCAAAAAAGATACTTAGCGCCGTATAAGGCGGAATCCGAGGCCCACACTCATAAGCTGGTGTCTGTAGACGATGCAGCCAGGCTGATCTCTGCTCTGGTGGACATCAGGGACAAGGCCATGCTCCTTGTGATGTTCAAGACAGGGGTCCGAAGGGGGGAGCTTCTCAGCATGGATGTCTCGGACATTCATTGGCGGGACCAGAGCATAATCCTGAAGCCGAAGGCAAAGCGATCAAACAAAATCGTATTCTTCGACGACGAGACTGATTACATACTCAAGAGGTGGCTGGAGATCCGGCAGGCCAGGAACCCAACGTCTGATGCCCTGTGGATCTCGACGTGGGGCAAGAGAATTGGGTATGGCAGCATCCAGTATAACATTAACCAGGCTGCAGTTAGATGTGGACTACATGACCCCATATCGGATCGAATGGAGGATCACTTCAGCGCGCATTGCTGCAGGCACTGGAACAATACACACCTGATCAGAGCTGGCATGCCCGAACTCTATGTGATGTGGCTACGGGGGGACTCGATGACGCGGGCCATAGACCGATATATCCACATCAACCCTGAAGATGTTCGCCGGAGCTACCTGGCGCACATCCCGCGGTTGGGGGTTTAGGGCAATTATTTTAATTGAGGACAGGATTTTGCGCAAGATTTATACATGCGAACTGTGATTGATGGCTCGATAGTTCGTAGGTGTAGCAATCATGCCTGTGAAAACCTCTGAGGAAGCAAAAAGGCTAATCAAGGAATGGATGGTTAGTAGAGGTCTTCCTGCGAAAGAGGTCGACCAGAAAAACACGGTATTCCAAATCGAGAGCAAAACGCCGACAGATATAGTATTAGTCGCAATTCAATCGAGCACTTTGCCGCGATCGGTATTTATCATAACTAAAATAGACATCCACCCGGCACACCTCGAAGCGCTCAAATCCGTAAATCCGGAAAGGCGTACACAATTCCTGTGGGAATTGAAAAAAGAACTTGCGTCCATTCCTCCGGCCTTTTTGTGCCAACCAATTGGCAGCATAGATACTGTGCCAGAATCCATACAATTCATGAAAGAAATATCATTCGATGAGCTTACAGAGGGTAGGCTCATTGAGGCAATGGACCAAACGTGTAGAGGTATAATTCTAACGGCTTGGATATTCTTGAAAGAATTCGGCGCCGTGGAGGCATGAGCATGGCTGGAAGCACATCGAACATAATGTGGGTTAACTCTTCGATTGGAGGCCCCCTCGTAAATGTGGGTGGGTCCGGATATCCGCTGGGCCAAATAATACCCTTCGAGGACATTTTTGGACCGAAAGGATCAAATCAATCAGACGCCTATATCACTAATATCATGCGCGACCCGCGGGAACAGCCATCATTGGACGAACTACTGGATCCACGGTTTTTTATCAAAATGCCGTGGAGTAATAAGATACGAGTAGAAGTAAAAATAAATAGTATAACGCAAGGCACATTGAAGGCACCTGATTTTGAGGAGCCTTAATGCCAGAAAGTAGTTGGTATGAGCAGGTAACAGGATCTAGCTCGCTCATGCAAGGCGATTTGATTCACAATTGCCCCTTCATAGTCCCACCGGATGATATGTCTACGGGTAGTAATAGGCCAGTAGATATTATTCAATATAAAATAATAATACTAAGTCAATCTTGCGATCTGGAGTGGGAAAAGATAGATAAGGTCTTAGTTTGTCCCTTCGCAACTTTGGAAGAAATGGAAGCAATATCTCCTGCTTTCGAGAGCGATGATTTTAAAGAGGCTATTAAAAGGGGATATCAGCCACCATATCTCTTATTAGACAAACTCGAAGAGAACTTCCTATTAATCGACTTTCGAGAAGTATATAGCGTCCCACTAAAGACATTAAAAGACATTGCTAGAGAGGATCCTGTGAGATGGAGGCTAAAACCGCCATATAGAGAATACCTATCTCAGAATTTCGCCAAGTTCTTCATGCGTGTAGGTTTACCAAATACGATACCCGTCTTTAAAAAGAATGTTAGTATAGATTATTGTAACAGATGCCCTGTTTATCATACTTCCCTTTAAGTTTTATAGATCTTCTGCGGTCTCATAGCATTTTCTAATCAGCTCCCCATTTTGCCTTTCGGCGAATGGCGACTTTGTACCTAAAAGCCTCTTCAGCCTCACCACAATCGAGGGCAGATTATACGATTCTAGTGGTAGCCCAATGGTGGGGATGATCTTAGTGGGAGTAAAGAATTAAGGTAAATAGCATAATCCCTCGGCAGAGGATGTGACCCAGATCTTTTTTCCTCATCTTCACAGATAGTCGTGCAATAGCTCGGGCACTGGAACATTATGCGTCTCATAAGGGCCGGTATGCCCGAGCTCTATGTGATGTGGCTACGAGAGGACTCGATGACGCGGGCCATAGACCGATACATCCACATCAACCCTGAAGATGTTCGCCGGAGCTACCTGGCGCACATCCCGCGGTTGGGGTTTTAGCCGGTCATTTCGACGCAATTCGATTCTGAGAACGCGGCCCCCACTTGCACCACTGCCCTTTTTCCTGTCCAGGTGCAATTCGCAGCCATGACTGAGCATTGCACCGGCTCAGGATCGGCCAGATAGAAGCACCCCCCCGGAGCCACCAGCCTGCAGCCCTGAGCGACTGCGGAGGCTTTCCCCAGGGCATGCAGACCATAGTAACCCTCCAGATGGCATCCGGAGAGCTCGAGCTCTGACCGCCCGTAGATGTAGGTTGCTCCTCCTAAGGAGGTGGTCTTTTTCACGTCGTTGACTAATACAGAATTTCTCACGTGCCCTATCGAATCACGAACCACTAGACCGTATGCTTCGTCCTTTGTGGAGCAATCCATCATCACATCTGAAATCATGAACTTCCGTACCTGCCAGACCGTGATGGGTGAATCGGTCTGGAAGCCGGAGACCTGCACCCAATCAGGCGAACGCTCTGGATGCTTCTCAGTAGCCCACCATTCATCCCCATGGAGGTGTAGCCCTTCACGACAGCCCCATGCTGCGCAATCGGTAACCCGGGAATGCTGGCAGGTATCCAGCATAATGCCCTCTGCAGCACAGTCTTGGGCGACTACGTGATGCACCAGAGCCCCGTCTTCATATCCGCCACCATTATTCCCTAGGTACATACCAGACCCAGGAGAACGTATCAGCCTCAGATTGTAGTATCTCCCCCCACTTCGCTTGCTTCCGGCCAGGATGAGGCTTTCCCCGTCCTTCGGAGAACCTTCTGTCTGCTGGCCGCGGTTACCGTCTATAGTCATATTGGCCACGGTGAAGCCGTCGTACCCAGGAGTGAACGGCCCGGTGCCCCTGGCTAGGATCATAGCGACGTGCCGCCCTGGGTGGCGTTGCCCGGGCATAAGTTGTAGGACGGTAGATCCCGGCCCGGCTCCGTAAATGTGGATACTCTTGTCGATAACCGGGACGCAGCAGTAGAACGGATTTGAACCGTCTGCATCCAGCTGGAACTCGTGGGGGGCAGAGAGGGAATAGACCCCTCTGCCTATGTGGATGCTGCCGCGATCCGGCATGGCATCCACAGCGGACTTGAAGAGCTTCGCTGCGTCTGCTCCTGTTTTCGCCTTGGTTATCGGCTTTCCATCTGAGCGGTATGCATAGGTATAGCCGCTCCGCTGGTAGATGATAGCATCATGTGATAACATCTCAATCATCCACTACGATATTAATCAGGCCAGCCTCAATCCTCCAGTCTTCTTCCACCAGGATCTTGTCACCATTTTTCATAGCGGCCTGCCCCCCACCCGTAACGGACAGACTGATAACCTCATCGATACCTTTCAGGGACCGGCCTATGGACTCGTCAGCAGTTGGATCAAAGTAGTTCTGCAGGAACCTCTGGACATCCGAGAATTCCAGATTCTCGCCTATCCTGAAAGCCCCCAAGAAGGCCGTCAGAGATTCCTCGATTAGGTCCACGAGCCCGGTCTCGGGCGTGTCTGTCAGGTGAATGTGTGCCACAACCCCGACCTCAACCAGCTCTGGCAGGTTGTACAGATACCCCGCTTCGCCCATGCCCAGGAGAACATCATAGCTGTTGTTCCCCGAAGGCGTAACAGTCAAGATCTTCTTGGCCCGGCTGGCTTCGGTGGCCATCTCAGCCAGGATCATATCGCCTCTATGGGATGCTGCAGGGATTGTCACATTAGCCGTCTGCGTCTGGCCGTCCATGTCGAGATAGGTCAATGAGAACGCATCCTCTGCAGCTACGAAGCACCGTGGCCTGAGCCATACCAGCCCGCCATAAACATCATCATTCAGCACCACGACACTGGACGCATCTATCGTGGCGGCCAGACAGCCCCGGGCCTGTGTGCCTGCAGCGATGTTCGTCTCGATGGCGGATACGATATCATCCGACACCTCTTCTATACCTCCGGAGTGGTCGAGCAGCAGCCCGATATCTCCCGATCCGTAGTTCAAAACGCGGACCTCCGATATTGTGGTGACATCGTTCAGAGCCCGTTCTAACATGCGCGCGGTGGCCTTCCCTGGTGCCTGGATGGCATCGAAGTACCTCTCTCTCAGGGCGTCGTCGGTCTCCTCGGGAGTGCCTCCTGTGAATTCAAGCTGGTTCTCGACGGCAACGACGCCTGTGATCCTGGAGGTCATCTGCAGGATCTTATAGGCTGCAATATTCCCCGCCACCCCCCGCTCCACCGCACGGGCTGCGATGGCTGTGGAAGACCCACCAATCGCAATTGTCCCCGCCTCATTGGTGACGTAATAGATCTTCGTACCGTCTTGCAGGATTGCATAGCATTTCGTCCCAGATGGGATGACGATGGCTTCGGTGGCCGGGTAGGCCGTGGAGAATACCAGATGGCCGGTAGCATAATCCCCGGGCAGACGACCGGATATCAGCATCGATAGAGTCGTTCGATGATTGGGAGGACTGTTACTCTGAAGAAGTTGCTTGGTCTGGTATAATGCCCAGTAAACCATTCTTCATTCCCAAAGGACCAACCGAGATGCATTATTCGGGTATTGGTGGGAAATCAGGGTATATCGATCTTCAGCTGCTAACAGTCCCAGAGCCATTTAAAGGTCTTGAAACGGCTGATCTACTAAAAGCCGCGGTTGATAGCAACCATTGCCATACAGTAGGCCAAGGTGGTGAGAAGGTAATCGAGTTCGATGGCCGAGAAGCCTATCTTTGGGAAGAGGATGTTAATATGGATGGTAAGGATTACAGTACGGGAATAATAGCGATAAAATTAAGCGGGACTGAGATAGGGATCATCGATATCGATCGTTGGGATGGCGCTGGCCGGGCATGGGATGCTATGGAAAGTTTCACAATAACTAAGGCGACTGCCTGAACCGATCCCGGTCTAATTTTTCGCGCAATCTGCTCTGAAATCCTCTTCATATTTTAGTAAATATATTAAGTAAAGTGCATTTAATATGAAACCTCGTAGATTCTGCAATATATATCAAAAATCAAATAACGTTTTCTGTTTTCTCTCCTTTTCGAATTTCTTTCTCATTTCTATTATTGCTTCATTTTTCTTTTTTTCGAGTTCTTTTTCTAATATATATTTTGTCCATTTTGCCTTTAAATGTCTTTCAATGGAGTCAATTTTTTGCATTTTTGTTGTTATTTTATAGCATTTATCATCTCTTTTGTCAATTTTTTCTAAGAATTCTATTTCTAAAGCTTTTGAAATTAAATCTGCTACTGCAGATGATATAAAATCATCGTCCATATAAAATAGATTTTTTTTGATAATGAAGGTCAAATCATTTTCGGTTACAATCCGCTCTGCATCACTTGATTCGCTAAGTGTAGCTGCATTTAAAAAAATGCTTAATTTATTAAATTCGTAAGATTGCGGGAAATAATCTATCAGAATCCTAGAACAAGGTAGCGTCTTACGTTCGTTAAAACAATGGTTTAGGTCTGGATCTATATGCATCATATATTTGCGTGATTCTAAGCTTTTTGGAGGAAATATGCATGAAATTTCTGCTGTTCCTGTCAAAGATGCTTGCCATAAAATAAAACCTCCCCCCTTATCAATCATGTAACTGTGCATTCGCGCAGCATCCCTGTCTGGAACAGCGATCACATATTCGAAGTGAATCCTTTCACTCTCAGGGAGATGTAAATAATTAGAAATAATATAATCTTTCTTTTGTTCTATATGGTTCCTTCTTTCCTTTAGCTCTTTGATAACATTAGCAGGATCAGAAAAACTTCCTTTGCACTCCCCAAATATTGCTATATTGCATCTAGAATTCCTTTTGAATAGCAAAAAGTCCATGTTTGGGAGTTGTAATTCAAACAAAGGTGCTGCCCTAATGAATTTATAATCTGTCTTGGATAAGGGCCCATGTGTAAATGGGGACGTGCATGAATTTATGATACTTGAATGTCTCTTATCTTGTTCAATTATATTCGATACTTTATCTACCAAATATCTTTTTTCTTTCTTAAAACAGGATTCAATTTCCTTTATTTTTTTATTTCTCTCCAAAATATAGTCTTTTTTGGATTTAGGATGAGTCAAACTCTTTATAAAATCCTCCTCACTCATGGTTATAATTATATCTTCAACCATAATGATGTCTCAATAATTTATTAACTCATTAACGAAAATTGAGCATTTTCATCAATGGCTTCAACAATCCCTCTATAAAATTTGATGAATGATTCAAAAGTAACTCGGTATTTTGGAACGATTAATATTTCCGAATTGCTGGCGTTTATATCAAATATTGAACCTTTTATCTCGTCAATAACTGTTGCAATTAGGCTGAAAGAGCCGAATTCTTCATGTATATGGGTAAATGAAAATCCTTCCATCGATTTCATCATTCTTCGAGATAGAACGGAATCTATTTCGATATCCGTCAGCTTGATCAATCCAGGTTCTACCAATATTGTTTTTATAATCTGATCCTCAGTAATGGCAAATTTTAGCGACTTGGAAATATTTCGCATTTCAAGAATTTTGTCTTTTATCTCCTCCAAATATTTTAGGAATACCCCTAATGCTAACGGTGAAATTTGCTGAGAAGAAAATAATCCATCATTCGTGACATGTATTTTTAAATTTGTATTTATTTGCATATAAACTGATTCAGCTGAAACTCCGTAGAGTTCCTCGAATTCTGCAAGAGCTTGCGTGCCATCATTGCCCGTATAATTTACACGTCTGATAAACTCAGGCCTAACTTTACATGAGGCGCTCTCAATTGAGCTTCTTCTGCTTGCAAATCTATAAACAAATCCACTTGTTTCGCTTAGAATTCCATTCCAAAAAATATCGAATATATCTGGTTTCATCCACATTCGAGTGGTGCCTATATTATGATCGATTGCATCTCCTATTTGCCTCTCATAATTTTCATCTGTTGCAGTATTATATATCAACAGTAATCCAGGGCAATATTCTTCAATATAGTATTGCTCCTTTTTATTATCTTCCATATTTTTTTTGCTTACTTTATAAATATCCCCCAATTTTTTGAATTCAGAATCACTGAAAAGTCTATTCATCCATTTATCGTCAGATACTAATATGCAATATATTTTTAACCATCTTCTTCGGGGATCACCTTTAAGGATCTCATCAGAATGATCAATTATATACTCTTTAAATTCATCATGAGTATATTCTTGTTCCTCGACGTCCATATATGATTGCTCCGAATCTTTTGGCGAAACGATTTCATTTGACTAATATCTTACGGTACGCTTAATTTACATCTTTATCTGTCAGGCCTGCTCTCCAGGAATCTCAGTATTTAGACTATCCTGCTGCTATCTATAATTTTCCTTAATGCTAGCTTTGCACGTAAAAATGCTTACATATCGCATATCGCTTCTAATGTCATGGAACGCATTCGGCGATGTCCCTGACAGGGGCAAGGCCCAGAGGGATCTGCATGAACTAACTCTAGATAAGGACTTTGCC
The DNA here is from genome assembly GCA_964598645.1 of uncultured bacterium. Classification (GTDB taxonomy): domain Bacteria; phylum Fermentibacterota; class Fermentibacteria; order Fermentibacterales; family JCC-6; genus Sabulitectum. The sequence goes on from CAZRCS010000070.1 coordinate 8,840, forward strand.
GCGCGAGTATGCGCAATTATGGCCCGGCGTTATAGATGTTCTGGCTAAAACCGACTTACCGACATATTTATCTCGGCTGTGGCATGAAGTAATATAGTTCGTAATCCAGATAATCGCGCCCACTTCATGCTAGAGAGGTGGGCGCAATCCCTCCAAAACCCTTTTCTCCTATGCAGCAGACCTATTGGCCATGCACGACTACGATAAACCGTTAGATAAAGATTCGGTGAAATCTCTATTAAATCACTGGATAGAGCATAACCAGAGCCATAGCACCTCTTTTCGGGAGAGGGCGGCTC
>CAZRCS010000071.1:0-9132 GCA_964598645.1 uncultured bacterium
TGGCACAGATCACCTCTATGAAAGGCGGTTCTCTAAAGCTCGGCTTCGGGAAGGCCGTTTCTTCCCTGGGAGAGCTTATGGGTGTTCCGGGTCTGCGGCAAAAGGTCTTCTCCGCGGTTCATTCCCGTTTCGGCGGATCCCTGCGTACTCTGGTCTCCGGAGGAGCGGCACTGGACGCCGAGGTAATGAAGGGGTTTTCCGACCTGGGTTTCCGTGTACTGCAGGGCTATGGTCTCACCGAGTGCTCTCCGATAGTGGCTGTGTGCAGGTACAACGTAAAGATCCCCGGCACGGTCGGGCCGCCGCTGCCGGATGTGGAAATACGCATCGAGAACCCTGACCACGAGGGCGCCGGTGAAATACTTGTTCGGGGACCCAATGTGATGCAGGGATATCACAACGATCCGGAAGCCACAGCCGAGGTTCTTTCCCCTGAGGGCTTTTTCAGAACCGGAGATTTCGGGATTTACAAAGACGGCATTCTTACCATTACAGGCAGGAAGAAGAACATCATCGTGGCCAAGAACGGCAAGAATGTTTACCCCGAGGAACTGGAGCACCAGCTGAACCGCAGCCGTTACATTTCCGAGAGCCTGGTGTTCGGCAGGGAAGTTGCCACCAAGGGCGAAGAGATCTGGTGCATTGTGTTCCCGAACTACGATTCCCTGATCGAACTGGCCGAGGGAAAAGGAGAAAAGCTTACGGAAGAGTTCGGTCTTTCCGTGATCAGATCGGAGCTTCGTTCAGTGAACTCTCACAATCCTTCATTCAAGAGGATATCCAACTTCATTCTCCGTGACACGGAATTCCCCAAAACCACCACGAAAAAGATCAGAAGACCCCGGGTGCTTAAAGAGGCGGGGCTTACCGCGGACAAGGTTTTCTCCATAGCCGATGGAACAAAATAGCAGGCAGCGTGACAAGCCTGGTGCCTCATACAAACCAATTGAAGACTTTTTTGGTGCAAACGGAGCGTTTAACGGTCAGTAGTTTCCTCTGAAAAGAGTGAAGCCGATTTCGAAATTGCCATCCCGGCTCATGTACAGCTTCTCGAAGGTTACAACTCCGATGCCTTCCTCGAAAACCCTTAGCTGATAGAAAGGGCTGTCTGTTCTGCTGTATCGAACGGTTATCCGGTTCCCTTCCATCTCTTCGATTTCACAGACAAGTTCAACTTCCTCACCGTCTTCGTCTGTTACCGTCTGGGTCCAGCCGCTGCCGGTTTCGAGGGGAAGCCTCAAAAGCTCCATCTGACCGTAGTCGTTGTCCATTGCCAGGGGAGCCCGCTGTGCAACGGAAAGGGAGCTGTCGGTAACCATGTACTTCAGACTTATGGTAAAATCCCCCTGGGCTTCACCCGCCGACATGTCCTCTACCATTCCCGCAACACTGTAGATCACCTCATCCTCAGTTCGGGAGACATCTTCAAGCTGCATCCAGTGGCCATACTCGGCAAAACCCCAGTAATTCCACCTGTAGCCGATCTGATCAGGAAGGTATGCTTCCAGCAGAGATGGCGCTGCCAGGGCGCTGTCTTCCCAGCCGGCCAGCGCCATGAATGCAAGTGTAAAAAGAAGGGGCAGATTTTTCATATGGTATTCTCCCTGCGAAGTCTGTTTGTCTTTCGGCAACGATATCTGAAAGCCCGGGATGGGTCAACAGGGTATCTGCTCTGAAGCCCGGGAACTGGTATCACGAAACACTATTGACCCTGGCATATGGTAACAGTTATTATCATTTTCGTGCATAATCGGCTATTGTGTACATTAGGGGTCATTATGGTTCTGATGCACCTTTTTTTAGAGACGAGGTGAGATGACTGGCCCTGAATCCCCGGAAGCTTATGCGAAATCATCAGGTTCCCCGCACGCTGATCTCAACATGCGTATCATTCAATCCCTTGTCTGGTTCGTGGAGGATAAATACGGCCCGGCAAAATTAGATGCCCTCAGCTTCGAGGCTGGTATATCGTCTGATGACCTTCGCAGCTGCAAGGGATGGATCTCCCTGGAACAGACCGAAGCCTTTTTCCGCATGGTTCGTTCAATGACGGGAAGCGACCAGGATTTCATGAAAGCCTGCACCTACAGGATGAGGGACAGCTACGGAACCCTGCGTTTTCTCCTGTGGGCCACCACCCCCGCTCAGATGCTTGAGATGGGGCAAAAGCACTTTTCCACCATTTCCAATTTCAGCACCGGGGATTTTGAAAGGATCAGCGACAGCAAATACCGACTGCGGTATTTTTCAAACAGGGAGGAGAGCCGGCTCATGTGCCTCTCCCGTCAGGCCCAGTCAGAAGCCCTTCCCCTTCTCTGGGACCTTCCCCCGGCCAGCCTCAGGGAAACAGCCTGCATCTGCAGAGGAGACGATCACTGCGAATATGAACTGTCCGTCTACGAAAAAAGCAGGTTGACCCCTGTTCTTCTCGGGGGAGTAGCCGGTACCATCGCCGCTGCCGTTGTTGCTGTTTTTCACCTGTGGCCTATTCTGGGCGTGTCTTATCTGTGGGGAGCAGCCCCTTTTCTCGGCGCAGCTCTGGGATACATCTTCGAACTCAGGAGGGCCAACCGGCACAACCTGAAGGTTGCTGACGACATCAACAGGGGTCTTACCCGGGTGGTTATCGAGAACCAGGAGACCCAGCACGAAATCCTTCTGCTGCACCAGAGACAGAAAGACTGGAGCAGACGCCTGGAAGAACAGGTTGAACTGAGAACCAGAGCAAGTGAAGAGTTTTCACGGAAACTGCACAACATCCTTGCGGAACAGACCTCGGCCATGAAGGGTGTTTCCCACGACATGAAGAATCCCCTCACTGTGGTGCTGCAGACCGCTGAGATAATGTCAGATGACTTGAGCCCCGAAAACCGCTGGATGGTTGAGGAGCAGAAGAATGCTGTGACCAGAATAAGGGGCCTTCTGGATGATATGCTGGCTCTGGAATCCAGCGATATCTCTTCTCTGCAGTTCCGACCTGAATCGGTTAACACAAAACCTCTCGAAGAATCTCTGCGAAGAAGACTTAGGGCCCTGGCAGGAACGAAAGGGCTTCGCATCAGTGTTATTTCCACCAAGGAAATGCCACCATGCATCTATGTGGACCGGATGGTTCTAGACAGGGTAGTGGACAACCTTCTTACAAATGCAGTGAAATACACGGATAATGGCAGCATAGTCCTTGAGCTTGACGGCAAACCCGGATTTCTCACCATCAAGCTCTCTGATACCGGACGGGGAGTAGAAAAAGAAGACCTGCTTAAAATATTCAGAGCAGGGGGATCGGATCCTGCCACCAGAGACGCGAACAGTCATGGACTTGGCCTTTCGGTGGTTGTCAGACTTCTTGCCCGCATAGGAGGCAAGCTCGAGGTCATGTCCCTTCCCGGAAAGGGTTCGACATTCTGGGTGCACCTGCCGGTTGAATCGCAGGGTAAGACTGAAGAAGATTTATCTGAGGAAGGTTTTTCCGCTGGCTCCACTGACGGAGTGGTTACGATCCGGAGGACGGTCTGATGAAAGACGGGGAGGCCTTTTCACCGGTCATACACCCATCGGGTTCTTCCGAGGAAACGGTTGTGGATTTTTTTCTCCGGTATCTGGATGCCGAGGGCGCAAGGGTCGTTTTTGGCATACCCGGGGGGCTGCTTCAGCCCTTCTTCGAGGCGGTGGATTTCGACCCGAGATTCAAGCTTATCGTAACAAGGCATGAAGAAGGGGCAGCATTCATGGCGGACGGGTACGCCCGTACAAGCCACAGAATGGCTGTTTGTGCCGCAACCGCAGGCCCCGGAGCCACGAATATGCTCACAGGAATTGCCTGTGCTTATGCAGACTCGGTGCCGCTACTGGTAATAACGGGATGCCCTGTCAGGGCTGAAGACAGCGATGACTCGAACACAGAAGAAATGTATAGACATATTACCAAGTATTCATCCACAATTCCGTCTCCGTCGGCCGTACCTTCTCAACTTCGCCGGGCATTGAGAGCAGCCCTTACCGGAAAGCCGGGGCCGGTACATCTGAACATTCCAGTGAGCTTCTGGGACAAGGTCGTTTCAGAAGACTCATTCAGCCCCAAAACCTATCGTCCCGAAACCAGAATGTTCGACAGATCAGCGGTTCAACGGGCAACCAGTGCTCTTCTTGGGGCAAGACAACCGGTTTTTCTGGTTGGCTCGGGCGTGGAAATATCCGGAGCCGAATTCAACCTGCAGAGCCTTGCGGAACTTATTCCTGCAATGGTAGCAACTTCACCCAGAGCTAAGGGGGTTTTCCCCGAGGATCACCCTCTCTCCCTGGGTGTTTTCGGCTTCGCCGGTCATAAAATTGCCAGGGAAATGATTCTTGACCCGGGGGTAGATGTTCTGATGACAATTGGCACTTCCCTGAAGGAAAGGGATGCTCTTGAAAGCTATACCGGGATCTCACGTCCCTCATGTCTGATACAGCTGGATGTTGACCCTGATACCGTTGGGCGGCAATGTCCAGTGGACATTCCCCTGGTTGGAGATGCCACGGCTATTCTTACTGAAATAGTATATCACACCCACAGGTACATCAGAGACGGCGCCAGCCACAGGTCTAAATGGTCTTTGAAGCAGCCTGCCCCCATCTGGACCGAAAGATGCATAAGACCGGATCTCATTTATTCCGACATGGTCCCGGTTACTCCCCAGCGGTGGCGTTCAGACCTGCAGGAGGTACTTCCGGGAGACGCAGTTGTTTTTTCAGACATAGGAAGCCACATGCTCTTCAATATTCATTATCTGTGCATTCGCCAAGGTCAGAAGTTCATTCTTAACAGCGGCTTCGGATCCATGGGGCATGGCACCGCTTCACCTGTCGGTGCCTCTCTTGCAGATCCGCAGAGACCTGTGTTTGCAATAGTAGGAGACGGCTGCTTCACCATGAACGGCATGGAACTTATCACAGCTGCCCAGTACGATGTGCCGGTGGTTTGGATCGTGGAAAACAACAACATGCATGGGATTACGTGGCATGGAAGCAAGCAGGCAGGCAAAAGGCTCCCAATGGATTCTGTGCGATACAGAAAAAACCTGGATATAGCTGGTATCGCTTCAGCCATGGGGCTTCTTTCCTTCGTGGTGGAAAAGCCCGGCGAAATGCAGCGTGTGGTTCCTGAGGCCCTTGCCGCTCCCGGCCCTTCTCTTATAGAGGTTCGGATCAATGGAGAGATCCCGCCTCCGCTTGGTGAGAAGGATAAATCAATTGCGGGTTTCGAAGGGGAATGAAATAATCAGTTTATGCCGCCGCCAGAGCAGTTTCACTTATTGAGAAGCTCCGCCATGGTCTGCTTTAAATCACTGAATGAATAGGGCTTCTGCAGAAAGCGGTTCGTGTCTTCTTTCAGTATCTCATCGATCCTGGCATTCCTGCTGTAACCGCTGGTGAGAATCACAGGAACAGTGTAACTCTCTTCTCTCAGATTCTTCATGAAGGTGTTTCCGTCCATGACAGGCATACTCAGATCAAGTACTATGCAGGCGATATCATCGCGGTTCTCCCTGAACAGCCCCAGAGCGGTTTCTCCGTTTTCGGCTTCTAGTACACCATAACCAAGCCTGCTGACCATTGCGGATGCAACGGCTCTTACAGCAGCCTCGTCGTCTGCAAGAAGAATGCTTTTTTTCTGTTTGCGGGGTCTTTCCACCGAAGTATCAGTTTCAGGCTGCTCCTTTACGTTATTGTATTCCTCCAGCGGATTGGCAGGGAATGCCACTCTGATGGTGGTTCCCCTGCCCGGTTCACTTTCAAGAAAAATAGCCCCGCAATGACTTTTCACTATTCCAAGCACTGCGGACATTCCAAGCCCTCTGCCGTGAATCTTGCTGGAAAAGAAGGGGTCGAATACTCTTTGTGCAGTTTCCTCATCCATACCTATACCGCTATCGACAACTTCGAGGATCACGAACTGCCCGGGTTCCGGACCCTCCGTTATCAGATTGCTCTGAAGGGCATTATCAGAGAGATCCTCCAGCCCGGTGGATATGGCTACCACACCGGTATCTTCTTCGATGGCTTCAGATGCATTGGTAATCAGGTTCATGACGATCTGCTGAAGCTGTCCCGGATCGGCTGTTATCAATGGAAGTCTTTCAGCCAGATTCAGTTTCAGAGAGACCGTTTTCGGTATGACCACGTTCAACATGTGAACGTTTTCTTTAACCAGATCGGTGAGATTGACTTTCTCAGCAAATTTCTGATCTCTTCCTGAATAGGCAAGAACCTGTCTGGTAAGGTCAACTGCCCGTCTGGCGGCATTTACAGCCTGTTCGATATTTTGAAGACTTTCGCTGCCCGGGTTCAGCTTCGATGATGCCATGTCGAGATTCCCAATTATGGCCATAAGCAGATTGTTGAAATCGTGGGCAATCCCGCCTGCCATCACTCCAAGGCTTTCAAGTTTTTGAGTGTGAAGAAGCTTCCTTTCGAACTGGAGCCTTTCAATTACCTGTTTCCTGAGCTCAGTAATGTCCTTGGCAACTGCATATGTGACATTCCTCTGGGGTATCGGATGGGAAGACCACATGAGATCCCTGTAGGTACCGTCTTTGCAGATATATCTGTTCTCGAATCTGGGGAGCTTGATTCCATTCTGAAGCTGTTCAGTTACTGCTCTTTCCGTTCTTTCCACATCCTCAGGATGAACAAAATAGGTAAAGGGTCTGCTGAGGAGCTCCTCTTCGGAGTACCCCAGAACCCTTGAAAATGCGGGGTTAATCCGAATGAACCTCTTCTCCTGTATACTGGCAACGCAGACAAGATCAGGGGAGAGATTGAAGAGGTTCTTCAGGTCCATCTCCAGGCTTTTCTCCCTGGAAACGTTCTGCACTGAACCGTAAACCGTTTCGGTTTCGCTGTCGTACTCGGCAACCGCTCTCACATCGACTATTTCCCCGTCGCTGAGGCGTTTCACGGCAAATTCTATATCGAATGCTCCGCTGTTCTCAATAAGGTTTCTGAACGAGTCTTCGATTAACCCGGTGTACTCCGGAAGAATAAGCTGAACAGCCTCATCAATGGTCAGGTCTCTGGATGAAAGTCCGGTAATGTCCTGGGCCATCCGGGAAAGATGGAGCTTCCGGCTTTTTACATCCAGTTTCCAACTTCCCACACTTGCTATCTTCTGGGTGCGCTGAAGAAGTTTACGGCTGCTTTCCAGTTCGGCTTTCATTTCTTCTCGCCGGGTTACGTCCACAGTAATACCCATGAACAGCCCGTCCGGCAGAGCCGTTGCATCCACAGACCAGATTCCCCTTGTTCCGTCTTTCCTGACGAAGGGGGAGATCCCGCTGTAACTGCCCCCGTTCTTAAGCCTGTCCAGGTGGCTTTTCTCCACCCCGCGAATGTGTTCCGGGTACAGATCGGCGATGGACATCTGAAGAAGCTCCTGTCTGGAATAACCTGTAGTCTTCTCGGCAGCAGGGTTTACTTCCTGGTATTTCCCATGTTCATCTGATATGAATATTCCGTGGGGAGCACTGTCCACATAAGTGCGAAGCAGAGCCTCCTTAGCCTTCAGTTCCTCCCTTGCAAACCGCTGTTCCTTTTGAAGCCTTGCGTGTTTTATGGAATCCATGACCGCAAACGGCAGACGCGCAATGTGTTCCTTTATTACATAATCTGAAGCACCGGCCTTCATACATTCTACGGCAGTTTCTTCATTCATGCTTCCTGTGAGAACCACGAAGGGCAGGTCAGGACACAGTTCTTTCGCTGTTCTGAGGGCAGTCATACCGTCGAACTGCGGGAGTGCGTAATCTGAAACAATGACATCTGCAGAGCAGTCCATCAGCACTTCCCTGAGAGCAGATTCGGTTTCAACTCTTACCGGGTTTATCAGAAGTCCTGCATCTTCAAGTTCTCTCACAGCCAGGATGTAATCCGATTCCAGGTCTTCTACGAAAATTACTCTCAGGGCTTCTTCTGCCATGATGTCTCCCTACAGCTCGGGAGGCTGGTTGAAAAGAAGCCAGTACATGCCCAGCTGCCTTACTGCAGCAACGAATTTATCGAACTCCACCGGCTTGACTATGTAGCTGTTCACCCCGAGTTTGTAGCTGTTAACCACATCTGTTTCATGCTGTGAGGAAGTAAGGACCACAACAGGGATGGCCCTGGTCTTTTCATGTGACTTGATCTGCTTCAGGACCTCAAGCCCATCGATCTTGGGAAGTTTAAGATCAAGAATGATGAGTTTCGGTGAGCGGCACTCTTCTTCAGATTCGAACCGTCCTCTGCAAAAAATGTAGTCCAGGGCCTGTTCACCGTCTTCCACCAGAGTGATATCGTTGGCAATGTTGTTATCTTTCAGGGCTCTGAGCGTGAGTTCGGCGTCGCTGGGATTGTCCTCAACCAGAAGAATCGAAGTTCTTTCCTCAGTATCCATCATGCATCCTCCTGTCCGGAAGGGAAAAATGAAACACGGCACCGCCGCCTTCCTCCCCCTCTCCGCTTACCTCTCCTCCGTGCCTGTTAATGACCTTCTGAACAATGGCCAGACCCACCCCGCTTCCGGAGAATTCGCTGTTTCCGTGAAGCCTCTGAAAGAGCTTGAAAAGCTTATCCGAGTACCTGGGGTTAAACCCGACTCCTGAATCTTTTATACTGTAAATACACTTTCCGCCTTCTTTTTTACCGGTTATCGTAATCAGTTTCTTTCTGCTTGCTGAGCTGTATTTAAGAGCATTGGAGATGAGATTGACCCAAACCTGTTTGATAAGAGTGGGATCTGCATTTACATCTGGAATATCGTCCACTACAAGCTGAAACTCCTCCAGCTCTTCGGGAGAGGCAATTTCGTGGAATACCGACTCTACCATTCCCTTCATGTCCAGCCTGGATAGCTTCAGCTCTCGTCTTCCCACCCTGGAAAGATCAAGAATGTCCGTTATCAGGTCATTCATTTTGGATGTGTTGGTGCGAACAACATTCAGCAAGCGGAGACCTTCTTCGTCCAAAACGCTTGAGTAGTCACTTACTATCAGTCTGGAAAAACCGTCGATGGCCCTTAGCGGTGCCCTGAGATCATGGGAAACTGAGTAGGCAAAATCCTCCAGCTCTTTGTTCGCGGTTTCCAGCTGGCGGGTCCTTCTGTTTACTCTCTGC
>CAZRCS010000072.1:0-9008 GCA_964598645.1 uncultured bacterium
CCTTTCCTGCTTTTAGGATACCTAAGGCCACAACCTGTGTCAAGCAGGGGTTTTTCAATATTCTGGAACAATAATGTTCACCCAGGATATAAGTGGCTGCATGGTCCATATGTACCCTTTCGCCAGGGGGGGGACTCTATAATTAAAACAGTAATACCACAGACACAGTTCCAGCTTCGGGTGTTTTTCTTCTTCTAAAAGAAACGGTCAGAAACTCTGTTCGAATCCAACGATGACAGACTCTCCGCTGTCATACACCCAGTTGATGTAGTCGATGGGCACCGAGCAGCCCTCTCTGAAACGGCTGTTCCAGGAATACACACCTGATATTCTGCTGTGGCCGAAAACGTAATCCAATCCGCAGCTGAAACCCATACCCATTTTGTATGCTGCTTCCGGTCTGTACCCTGAAATCCCTAGCATCCACGTTGTGCAGGGAATGATCCATGGCAGTTTTGAATATGCCGCTACCCTGATTTCACTTCCGTCATAGAGTCCGATTTCTGTTCCCAGGAACCCCCCTTTCATGAACGGGAATGAAGCAGCTGAACCTAATGCCATGTATGACTTGTACCTCTCACCTCCGTTATTGAAGGTGGAGTAAACCTGAGTGTATCCCAGTTTGGCTGAAGCTCCGGCTCTTATGGCGAACTCGGAAATCTCCCAGGTCTCGTGGAAAGTTGAATCGTACTGACTTCCATCGGTTCTGTCTGAGTATGTGGTGGTTTCCCCGCTGCCGAATCGTATCCCTGAAGATACTCCCAGCCTTAATCTTCCTGACTGGCCTGCAATGGAGAAGAGAGCTTCATGCTGGTCACCGGTTCCCTCAGATGTAAGGATCTTATGAAGCTGCAGCTTGTTTTCAGAAACCTCAGTAAAAACCTGGACTATTGCCAGCATTTCATACTGCGAAACCGTAGCAATACCAGCACCGGCGGTAAGGCTGTTTCCCAGGGGAAATGCAAGGGCAAGAGAACCCCTTGGAGACATACCTCCCTCGTTGAACCTGTAAGGCCCCCCGAGACACCAGATATCATAGGTAATTTCCTCTCTCCAGCCTGTTCCCCACCCGCTCACTGAAAAACAGCTTCGGGAAAGCCTCGCCAGACCGGATGGGTTTGTAAAAACCTGGGAGGCGGAAGATTCGTCCGGAAGTGTCGCGCCGCCTAAAGCACTGGAGAACGGAGAGAGGGACACAACCCTGCCGCCTTCGCCATTGATATCCCAGTAACCGTAACCAATGGCAATGTAACTTATTGTCAATAAAAAGAATAAATATTTCATGATTCAGCCTACTCTCGTTGTTACATCATTGTTATCACAGGATAGTCTCCTAATTACTTTTATTTATATATCGATATATACCTTGATGTAAACACAAGAACAATGCAATAACGTAGAAAAAGGGCGGGGCCGAAGCCCCGCCCTTTCATAAAAGACAGTTTACTAGTCAAGATCGGAAAGTGTCACTGTGAACTCGTTCTCGTTCAGAGAAGGATCACCGTAGTCCTCGGCGTCCATACCCATGAAGGTGTAGGTGTCGCCGTCTTCGTCTTCCAGCATGATGTCGAAAAGCTCGGTCTCCCAGGCGTAGTCATCAAGGTCGAAATAGACGGTCTCGCCGTCGAGGAGAACGTCGTCACCCAGCCAGTCGCCGCCCCAGTCGTCTTCAGATGAGTAGCTGATGTAAACGTAGTAGATATCGTAACCGGTATCGTTTGTAATCTCGAAGTACTGTGCGAATGATGCGCAGACCATAAGGGCGAGAAGTGCGAGAGCAAATTTCATTTCTAACCTTTCGGTTGGGTTATTGTGGGGGACATGCACCCGCATGCCCCCCCGGGACTAAAGATTTATGCCCATGGTGGGGAGCCAGTCGAAGAGCAGGAACTGTGTCTGGCCGATGAGAAGGCTGATACGGGCCATGACCGTGTAGCCGAAGCTGGCACCGAAAGCCACCATGAGTATGGTTATTCCGATGTTGGCGGCTCCGCCCACCACGCCGGTGTGAGGTTTGCTGAAGAAGAAGTATACGAGACCGCAGACCACTCCGGTTACCATGATGATGTTGCTGATCCAGTCGAACCAGCCCCCGCCGTTGCTCAGGGTGATGATGGTTCCATGAACCTGCGCAAGAGCATTTGTCTGAAGCATTGCGGTCATGCTGAGACCAGCTCCTGTTCCAACGATGAGAGCAAGGGACAGTCTGCTGTAGCCGGCGAGTTTAGGCACAAGTCTGAACAGCATGAAGAGACCGAGGACACCGGGGATCAGCCAGATCGGCTGCATTCCGCCCTCGGCTGGAACAAGATTGTCCCACCAGTTGGGAATAAGAACATTGAATATCGTGTAGATAACCCAGTAACCGGCGCTCATCCCAACGAAGAGATGCTCTGCAAACTTGTAGAAGGGATTGTCTTTGTAAAGGAAACTGTAAAGGCTTAGAGAAAGAAGTGCTCCCAGCCAGATTCCAATTACTTCCCAGTTCATCGTGCCCCTCCCTTCTTCTTACCTGAAAGATAAGCAACGTTCCCGACGATGATGAACAGCATTATAACAAGGTGGGCCACTGACTGGGCGGCCATTCCAGGCGTTGCGGTGCCCGGGGCTGCGTTGTCCTCCTCCATGCGGACCATGGTCTCGTAGTCGGCTGCTCCCTTGAGACCTCCCAGAAGCCCCACCATCTGGCCTGTGCCGAGGTAGGGATAGAACTGAGGGGCACTTACTGCAGTGCAGCCGCCGCCAATGGGGATGTTATACCTGTCACCGGCCATCATTACCCATGCGGGAATACCGGGATCGCCAGCAGAGAGAGAAATGATCATGTCGAAATCACCCAGCATGTTCACTCCGCTCATCACGGGCATTCCGGCAATGGGATTCCCGTTGTAGTCGTCGGGGAAAGCAGACTGTATGTTGCTTCCCATTCTGACTATGAGCACTCCGCCTCCGGTTTTGTAACCCAGGTTGACCCAGTCCACATACTCTTCCCTGCCAAGGCTGTCTCCCACAGCGGAAAGGGCTTCGTTTCCAAGGCTTACCCCCATGGGCCACAATGCAAGGGACACTATTTTTATGTCCTTCGTCATAAGGTGCTGGCACAAGGCCACAGCCATTGGCTGAAGCTCCGGCATGGTGGAGGGATCATAGTCGAAACTCAGGAGAACCCTTGAACCCTCCGGAAGAGCCTCTATCGCATCGTAAAGATTTTTACTGGGGCCTTCTTCTATGGGTATGGGGAGGTTCATTCTCAAAGCCAGAGGAATTATGACCGCCAGGGCCATGAGGATGAAGATCACCCTTCTATCGATACTTCCCAGTTTTTCAATGAAGGTTGCCATCAGTCTGTACCTCCCAGGTAACTGCGCTCAATCCCGAAGATCATGCGCAGGGAGGTTGCCACCATTCCCATTGCAGCGCCTATCATCACCGCACGCTGTCCGGCGAGGTTGGGCACCTGCATTATCCATTCACTTACAAGGGGTATCTTGTTCCATATCATGGAGCCTATGGGAACCCTGCCCAGCATCACCACGAATGCGCTTGCAAGAAGAAGGGTCGCCCGCCAGTTGCTGGCCCTGAAGGCACGGAAAGCGGCGCTGGCCACGAAGAAGGCAAGCAGACTGAACATGGTGGCGCCCATGGGAACCATCATGGTCTGGAACATATAGTCGAAGGGAAGGCCCTGTTCGATTCCGTAGGCAAGGCCTGTGATGATCATTGCAAAAAATCCGGCAATGGTCACAGGGCTGTATTTCCAGTTCTTGGCCTTGTACCTTATTTTATGAATGTGCACATTGAGCAGATTTGCAGACCCCAGGAAAATAGCGGCGCTGGCCACTATCATATACCATTCCTGAAGGCTCTCTCCCATGGACTGGGTGGCGGGAACGAAGAACTGAAGGATCATTATCATTCCGGCCACGAATGTGATCATCAATGGTATCGCAAGTCTCACTTCACAGCCTCCTATTCCACCCTGGTTATGGTTCTGAGGAACTCGGCAACCTTTGCCGCAGGCTCCCAGGCCTCACCCAAAGTTGCGGTGAGAACACCTATGACTATTACCACCATGAAAAACAGTTTTGCCATATCCTGCCCACGCAGACTTCCCAGAAGCTTGGGTTCCTTGGAAAGGTAGGCGCTGGCGGCGAAAAGTTCTTCACCAATAAGAGTGTAGTCGCAGGCGGCGACGAAGAACGGTATCTGGCTGGGCATGGCCGTGCCTGCGATCTGTATTGCCCCCACGCTTCTTCCTGTTTCAGCAAGAATGAGGCTCTCGGCATAGAACGTACCCAGCATGAATATGGCGGCGGGCCGCTGCCGGACCATGATACCGTCCACGCCTGCGGCATAGCCGAATTGGTCGTCTGTTATATAGTTGACGTTGTCTTTCAGATAGGCATCGGGTCTTCCTGCCTGCACATAGGATTCCTTCACGACCTCCTGGGCTACGCTCATCACCACCGAACGGCAGGTGGGCACCAGAAGAGGAGAACCGTATTCGGCGGTTTTTATCGCCACACGGCCGAGGATCACCATGCTGGCAATTGTCTGAATATCATCCATGTCCATGATGCCGGGGATGTAGAGAACGGGCCTGCCCATTTCAGTCGCGCGGCCTACGGCATCTTCAACGGCGGTAAGCCCTGCTATCCTGCGGATGTAAAGATCCTTGCCCTTCTTACCCTGCTCAATGTAGTAAAAGATCACCAGGCAGATGATGGTAAGGATGACGAGCATACCAATTCTGCCGGTATGGATCCACTGCTTTGCAGGTACGGCACTTACTACCTGACTGGGATCCTGAGCGGTACCGGCGTAGAAAGGAACCAGTCTGTATGAGTATTCAATACCATTCTCGAGCTCGTTGTCGGTTTTCCTTCCGCTGATAGGAGCAAGGGTGGCAATGGGAAGCCAGTCCCCTCCACCGCCCGACCTCTCCAGAACCAGAGAGTCCGGAAGCACCACGTCAAGAGCCACCGTCCAGGTCAGGTCGATCCCCCCGCCTGCGTCGTTGGGAGCATCAGCAGCAGTGATAGACTCTATGAAGCAGTCTCCACAGGGTTCGGGACTGCTGCATATGCTGGTTCCGGGACCGGTGCATCCACCGCACTGGGCCCGGGCTGCTCCCACAAGCAGAAGAAGGGGAAACACAAAAAACATTTTTGTCATATGAGAAGACCCCCTTTGTTTGTCACTTAGGGAGAAGATAATAGAAAACGTTCCCATCGTCAGTTTTTTTCAGGCTCTCCGTTACACAATGCCATGAAATGACTTGGCAGTCATCGTCTGCCGCTTAAGCCAATAATTTGGTGAGACGGGCGATGTTCCTGTATATTTTCTTGTCAAACTCGAACAGCGGGGTGAAAAATGATCATTACTTTCTGAAAAAGGGCGGTATTCACTTTTTTCTGAAAGGATGTTCATGTACAGCTGTTACTCAAGATTTAAAAATGTCTCCTTTACGTATCCGGGTTCCGTGAATCCAGTTGTGAAAAAACTCTCCTTTGATCTGGGCAGTGGATGGACATGCCTTGCGGGAGCAAACGGATCGGGAAAAACAACGGTACTCAAACTGTCAGTCGGGCTTCTAAAGCCCGACAGCGGCTCTGTATCGTCTTCAGGAACAGCTGTCTACTGTTCCCAGAGAACAGACGAACCCCCTCCGGGCATGGAGGAATTTACCCTGGACTGGAGCAGTGAATCCATTGCCATCAGAGATATGCTGGAAACAGAAGACAGCTGGCCGGACAGGTGGCAGACTCTTTCACAGGGTGAGCGGAAAAGACTTCAGATAGCAGTTGCCCTGTGGCAGAAACCCTCTGTACTAGCCCTGGATGAACCCCTCAACCATCTGGATACAGGGGGCAGAGACATAATAATGAAGGCTATTTCCAACTTCACCGGTTGCGGTCTTCTAGTGAGTCACGACAGGACCGCAATGGACAGGTTATGCAGTTCAACGCTGCTCTTTCTACCTGACGGCATCAGCCTTTACCGTGCAGGCTATACCGCTTCTTCCGAAGAGGAGGCCGAAGAGCGTTCGAGGCTGCAGGCTGAAAGAAAACGAGCTGCAGGAGACTACCTGAAAAAGAAAAGGGATGCAAGAAGGAAAATGCTCAAGGCTCGAACCATTCAGGCTCATTCTTCTGGAAACAGTTATTCCTTCAGAGACATATGCAAATACAATTACGACGGACCTTCGAGGGTGGACGGAATAGTGCAGAAGGCGGGACAGAGAAGCAGGGAAGCCTCCGCAAAAGCAGAAAGGGCAAGGCTTCACATGGAGTCCATCAAATACCGGAAGATTCACAATACAGGCATCGAACTGGGGGGAGAGAGATCTCCAAGAAACTGTCTTCTTGAAATCCCCGAAGGAGTTCTGGTTGTTGGCACGTCGACCACGAACCATCCGGTGCTTGAAATCCTTCCAGAAGACAGGATAGCACTAACAGGGGCAAACGGTACCGGAAAAACAACCCTTCTCAGGTACATGAAGGAAAAGATCAACTGCCCTGAGGACAAACTGATCTGGATACCCCAGGAGATCACGGCGGAAGAGTCATCCCTCTGTCTTAAGGAAGCCCGTGGATTTTCCGGAGAAAAACTTGGGTACATGATGACCATAATAAGAAGACTTGGAAGCGATCCGGAAAGACTTCTGGACTCTGCCGTACCAAGCCCCGGTGAGTCCAGGAAGCTCCTTCTTGCAATGGGTCTCGCCGGGAACCCCTGGCTGATAGTCATGGACGAACCCACCAACCATATGGATCTTCCCTCCATAGAATGTCTGCAGCGCGCTCTCATGGACTATTCGGGAGCTCTTCTGCTGGTGAGTCACGACAGGACCTTCCTCGGGGCGCTTACCAGAAAGAGGTGGCACATTGAAAATTCCCGGCTATCTGTGCTGGTATGAGGTGACAACTAGTAAATATATTTTCAGACACTGATTTGGAAGGGTTTTGAATGGAACTTCTCGTTAGAACCGCAGAGCCCGGGGACAGAAAAGACCTGGCAGACATTTCCAGGAATACCTGGGAAGGCCACGATTATCTGGAAAAGACTGCAGAAGCCTGGTTCACCGATTCCGGCTTCATGGTGGGTGAGGTGGCAGGAAGAGTTGTGGCATGCGGCAAGATAACCTGCCTGCCCGGGAATACCGCATGGCTGGAAGGGCTTCGTGTTCATCCCGATTACAGGGGAAAGGGCTTAGGCAGAATAATGTCGGAAAAGATTCTGCAGGAGGCCCTGAGGCTTAAGCTTAAAGGAAAGTACAACGAAATTGAATTCTCCACATACATAAACAACGTGGAAAGCAGGACCATGGCCGAAAAACAGGGATTCCGAATAACAGAACTCTTCCACGTGCTGGGCTTCGAAAACCCTTCAATGAAACACGGGTCCGTTTCCGTTGTAAAAACACAGCTGCTCCCGGAGGACCTCTCGATCTATCGGCAGCACACTCCCTGCGGGTGGAAATACCCTATTTCTTCCGCTTCAGAAACAACTGATTGGCTGTTGGACAATGCCGAATTCTGGCAGACGGAAACAGGCGCCAGATTCCTTACGGCCCGCAGGGGTTTTGAAATCTCCCCTCTTGCCTCATCCCTGAAAGACCCGGGGGAATTCGTTAGGGGAGCGCTTTCTCTTGTTCTTTCAAAGAAAATGGACTACGCGGAGATCATGGCTCATGATTCGCACCATACGGTTCTGAAGGCAGCTCTTACAGCAGGGTTCTCATACTGGGAGGAACCGGGAACAGCCAACATCCCCGTTTACAGATTCAAGGACAATAACTGAGGGGGGCGCGGCCGCGCCCCCCTCTTTGCTTCTGATCTGCGTTCAGCTCTCTATAAGCTCCACGTTAGCCCTTGGAACGGTGTACTTCTTTCCATCGCCGAAGTCCACTTCAAGAACCCTTACCTTTGCCTCGGAATCAAGTACCTGGAGCTCTGGAGGAAGTGCTGCGACTGTGCCCAGCTTACCGAAGAAAGGTGCACGGATGCAGCGTATGGGACTGCCTATGTCCATGGCGCCGGCCTGCTTGCTGCTCTGATTCCTGCTCTGTGCATCGGCGGCTAGGGGTATCACTATCTCAGGCCTCATGACCCCGGCACGGATCTGTGTCGCACCGTTGACGCTGGCAAGCATGCCCTCACGCTTCTTAAGAAGCTCGAAGGTGCCGTTAGCCATGGTCATTCTGCCAAAGCCCTCGGTAAGGATCAGGGTAAGCCCCTTCTTCTCGTGACCGGTGATGGCCACTCCCAGGTCGTAACCCAGGAGATCCTTAAGGTCCTTGTCGTCGAAACCACCCACAACGATTGCCTTTACGCCTGTGGAAACGGCTTTCTTAAGAACCGCGTGGCTTATGTAGCTTCCTCCTACCACGATCATGTCCTTGCAGTCAGGGGTGATCCTGTCAGCCGTTATCTCCTGGTCAGGGGAGGTGCATACCACTTTTATCTTACCGCGAACTTCACCGCCAATGCCGAAGATCCCCTGAACGAAGGTGCAGTGGGTTTCAACCTCTACGCCCTCGTCGGGAAGAACAGCTGTGACCCTTCCCTTGACATATCCGTCTATCTCAACTGGGATGGGAGGTTCACGGAGAACCGCCTGTCCGGTTATCTCGTTGAAACTCTCGAACACTCCCTTGATAGGGCTTCGAACTGTATTCTTGAACCACTTGCCGAAAAGGCCTTTGCTCTGGGCAATACCTTCGTTCTCTGCGATCACATCCCCCTCTTTTATAAGAAGGAGTTCAGGGATATCAGAGGCGGGTACCCCGAGCAGGTTGGCTATATTGAACATCTTCACATTGCCCGGAAGTTCAGTCCTGGCCACTACCGTGTCGGCATTGACCGGGTCTCCCTGCTTGACGAGAACCTCTCCCTTGAGTGGAAGTCTTCTGGTCTTGGTTATGTCCGCAACATCTGCTACCCTGAGACCGGGTGTGTATGCGAATGCCATTATTTTCCACCTCCCATGCTGAGGAAGCGTTCAGG